>JBJMMA010000044.1:0-3408 GCA_045805065.1 Bdellovibrionia bacterium
TCGCGTGACTAAGAATAATCCGGTTAAGTGGTTGTATCCTTCAGGAGCACTGCCATTTGATGATGTTGATACTCTGGCAAGTAAGCTGGTTTATCCAGAAGTCGAAGCTGTGAAGTTGGCACTCGTCAATAAGGAGAATTCCAAAGCAACTTCAATGATGCAAATCCTGATTCGCAAGTTTCTGCTGTTGAGACTGACGGCTTATCAGCGCGCACAGGATGCCGTACAGGATGCTATGAGAGCTCAGATGCACTCAAACAGCGAGTTGAAATTGAATAGGATCGACCACAGCAGAGTCATGCAAGCGCTTGAAAATATCGATCACGTCTTCGATACGCTTATTGGGTTCAATAAAGATCTTTTTGAGGCCCAAAAGGTCTACGACGAAGCTAAAAATCTCTTTGAGACGGAGCTTCCTGCTGTTTGGGAATCATTGCCTGCCCAAAAGAAAGGCGACTTCAAGCCTCGCTTCCGGACAGACAATTAAGCTTCAGATTTTAGACGGCGTCGAAGGTGCTTCCACAGCCTTGGCGCGAGCGCGGATGCAGCGCTCTTCCTGCTGCCGATCCATCTTGAGGCTCTTCACGACACCAGCTGGAATTCCGGGAGTCTTTTCAAGAATACTCGTGGTTCTTGTGATGATCGATGGATCGCAAAGCGATGGATAAAGAGACTCGGTGAACCAGTAAGAGTACGGATTATCCGAGATCTCTTTGAGCTTTGGAATCGACTCGAAATAAGAATCCACGATGCCTTTGGTCAGAGGCTCATTGAGGAGCGAAAGATAAGAGCGCACGGAGCCGCGAAGGCGCGATGGATTGAGCGCGATGCCATCTTCGGTCACCGGGGTCTTGCCTTGAAGAGGGGACAAGAAATAGGTGAGCCACTTCTTCTTATTGCTCTCTTCAGGAATCATCGCACGGGCCATCACAGCCGAACGAATGCCGGTGTCGGATGGATCATGCTTGAGCTCCTGATCAATGAGTGCGGATGCATCCATGCCATTGACTCGGGCGTTATTCAGAGCGAGAGCAGAAATCAACTGCCAGCGCTCCGGCTGCGCAAGCGTAAAGCCCGAAAGCTTGGCTTCGCCTGTGAGAAGCTTTCCAGCGTAAGCGGTTGCTTCAGTGGAATGAGCGACATTCGTGAATGCCTCAAACCAGATCTTCTGAAGATCGCTTCCTGCGGGAGCGGCTTTCAAGCCCTTGATGGCCTGGATCTCAAGCTTGCTCAGATAATCTTTCTGCATTGAAACCGGAAGATAATGAACCACTCCTGATTGCAGGCTTAAGGTCATGGTATCCGTCAGAAGCGAGCGAAGAATGTCAGCGTCACGCTCTGCGGCTCCCTGATCCAGAACCGCGTCGAGATAATCCTGAGGCCGCAACTTGCCATCCACAACCATTTGTCTCAGCGAATGCCAGACGGTTTGGCGCATGATCGGCGCTTCAAAACGGGCCACATTCTTGCGTGCAAGCTCAAGGCTCACTGGATCCAGCTCAACCTTGGCGTAATCAAGCTCTTCGTGGTTTGGGAAAACGAACGAAGGGCAAGCCTTTCCAATGAGCTTGGTGACGGCAGTTTCAGCTTGAGAGTAGGTGACATCAACGGTCCCTTTGTTTCTCAAACGAAGCGCTCCATTCCCTTTGCTGTCATAAAGGGCGATCTGCGTCTTATGAGGACGAAGCTCGGGATTTCCTTCGGCAGCAGGCGTCTGGATCAAATTGAACTTTGTGATCTCTCCGTCCGCATTGCATGCCCAATCGGCACGAAGGCCATTCACGCCGGCCGAAAGGAGCCATTGCTTTTGCCATTGAGCGAGATTTTTTCCGGATGCTTCAGAAAGCATCTTGATGAAGTCATGAACGGTTGTGTTTCTCAGCGCATACTTCATGAAATAGCGCTGAAGGCCTTCGCGGAAATCATCGTCGCCGAGATAGAAGTTCAGCTGCTGGAGAACCGCAGCGCCCTTGCCATAAGTGATGCCATCGAAGTTGGCTTCTGCAGACTCCGTATCCGGAATCGGAACTTCGATCGAATGAGTCGTGACGAGTTGGTCATCCCAAAGCGCATGCGACTTTCCGCGGTACATCGTCTGCCAGGCGCCTGGAAACTCGAGCGATTCGTTCAGAGCTTTGCTGGCCATGAAGGTCGCAAAACTTTCGTTCAGCCAGAGTCCGTTCCACCAGCGCATCGTCACCAGGTCACCAAACCATTGGTGGGCGATCTCATGGAGAATCGTCTCAGCCAGGCCGCGCTTTTGCGCCATCGTCGGCTTGCTCCAGCGCGCAAAGCGCTCGGTGTAAGTGATGGCAGCCACGTTTTCCATCGCGCCTGCATTGAACTCAGGAACCATCAGCTGATCGAGCTTGGCGTAAGGATAAGGATAACCAAAGTAGCTGCCATAGTACTCAAGACCCTTGCCGGCGGTATTGAACCACTCGTTTGGATCGACGTACTTCTTGAGCGATTGGCGTGCGAACAAGCGCAGTGGAATTCCGTCATGATCGGACTTCCACGTCGCGTAAGGGCCTGCGGCAAGTTCAAAGAGGTAAGTGCTGAAAACAGGCGATGGAGGAAATGCCCAGCTCTTTCGACCATCCACGGTAGATACATCACGCTCCAGCGTGTTGGAGACGATCTGCCATTCAGGCGGTGCTTCAACCGTCAGCTCATAAGAGGCTTTGAGATCAGGTTGGTCAAAGCAAGGGAAGATCAGGTGAGCATCGTATGGCTCGCTGTTTGTGTAAAGGTAGACCTTGCCGTCTTCCGGATCTTTAAAGCGATGAAAACCGCGGCCATCGGCGCTGAACTTCTGAGTGAAAGCGATCGCGATGCGGTTTGCGCCTGAAGCAAGAAGCTCGCTCGTGTGGAAATAAATGCGATGGCCATCGTAACGGGTCTTGATATGAGAATTCTTCTCAGTGAGATTGATCGGAGTGCCGTTGATGCCGATGGATTCGATCTGACCGCCCTCAAAGTCCAGGGCAACGATTTGAGCGACGTCGCGCACATCCTTCATCACGTCGGCAGGAATCGTCTTCTTCAAATCCTTGAGTTCGAAGTTCGCGACAACGCGTCCTTCATAGTTCTCGCTGGCCGAGTCCAACCCAAACCAGAGCACGTAAGTGACCTTGCCGAGCTGGTGCGCTCTCAGCCACGCCATTTCGCGCGAAAGCGAGTTCGGTCTGACCTGCGAGGCCGCGCGCGGATCGTAGGCCTTACGGTTCAGGGCCGAGCTGCTGCAGCCGGCTCCCAGTAGAATCGACAGGGTAACCGCGGAAACGGCAGTCAGCGAAAAAAGCGAATTCTTCATAAAAATCATCCCAAAACCTTCCTTAGATTATTGGTGTGAAAATTTAAGCTCAGTTACTGCGCAATCAGCTGCTCAACTTGAATGCCGACCGA
>JBJMMA010000045.1:0-4816 GCA_045805065.1 Bdellovibrionia bacterium
GAGAGTGCACTCAAGTAACCAGCAAATCAGCGAAATGACACTTCGTGATTGACGTACAACTCTGAATGATGGGGCAACGCAGCTCAGTGATGGGAATGTGTCGAGAACCCGAGTATCAATTGGATGAAACGCGATCACTCGGAACAAAGTATGGCTTTCCATAGAACTTCAGTTCCAAATATGAAAAGTGCAAATTGGCCCTGGCTCCCGCGCAAATACCTTCCATGCATTTCGCTCTTCAAAACGCAGTAGCCGCTTTCTGATTACGACGAAACGACGTTTGCTTTCGCAAAATACTTGATTTTCTGCCCCCGAGTAGGGTTAAGTATTGAGTTTTTTGTGATGAGTGGCTGCTCGCAGGGATGAAATGGCCACTGATACACAACGGAAGTGTCAGAATGAATAGTCGCCCTAACGCTCCTCTCCCTGAAGTCAAGCCGCTATTACAGATGAACGGTTCTCGACCATTCTTCATGCGTGTTCCTGTCTTTCTCACCTTATGGACACTGCTTGCTCTGCTGCTTGCCTTTCAGGAATACGAAATCCATCTTCTTGTATATAACCGCGCTGAACTGTACAACGAAGCCGCCGCATGGCTCATCCATTTTTATCTCTGGGCGATATTGCTATGGTTTGTATGGAAGGCAATGCCCCATTTTTCGCTGGAAGGAAAGGCCTGGAAACGTGACCTGCTGTTCCATGTTCCATTCGGGCTGGCGATTTCCTTCGCAGAGCTGGCAATTTATGTTGAGCTGATCAAGCTGCTCAGAGTTGCTCCGAAAGAAACAGCATTTCAAAAACTATTTCTCTGGAACCTGAACACCGATCTGCCAACGAATTTCTTCATCTACTGGACTTTTGTGGCGATTTTTCGGGGGGTGGATTACTACGAACGATATCGTGACCGGGAGCTGCGGGCATCGCAGCTTGAGGGCCAGCTGGCTAAAGCGCGCTTGCAGGCGCTTAAGGCGCAGCTCGACCCACATTTTTTCTTTAACACCATGAATTCCATCTCCAGCCTGATGCACAGCGACATCAAGAAAGCAGACGCGATGATCGAGGGGCTCAGCAATTTGTTCCGCCTCAATTTACAGCGCGGTGACGAGCAGGAGGTAATGCTCAGCGAGGAGATGGAATTTCTCGAGCAATATCTTGAAGTGCAACAGCTTAGATTTGGATCGCGGATCAAGGTGGAGGTACGCACCGACCCCCAATTGCACGATGTGCTCGTACCCAGCATGGTGCTTCAACCTCTGGTTGAAAACGCGATCATTCACGGAACCGCTGGTAGTTCGGAGCAAATGCTGCTGGAGGTCATTGCGCGCGAGCACAATGAAATGTGCCGAATCACTATCTATAACAGCGGCTCCCGTCTGCCTGATAACTTCAAACCCGGCTTGGGAATTTCAAACACGCGTGCTCGTCTGCAATGGCTTTATCAGGAAAAATCTTCACTTCAGTTAAACAATTTGAAGGCCGGCGGCGTATTAGCAGAAGTACTGCTTCCTTTGCGGAAGAAACAAGCTCAAGGCCTGAAAGCGTATGATCCCGGTGAGTATTCGAGTCTTAGTGGTCGATGATGAGCTCCTCGCACGACAGAAGCTAGTTGGCTTTCTCGAGCAAGAGGCTGATATTGAGATTGTCAGTGAGTGCGGAAACGGCAAAGAAGCCATCAGGGCCGTTGAGCAGCTTCGCCCTGATTTGATCTTTCTAGATGTACGCATGGGTGAAATCGACGGGTTCGGGGTGGTGGAAGCAATCCAGAAGTTGGAGCTTAATCCTTTTCCTACTGTGATCTTTACAACGGCGTATGACGAATATGCCTTACGGGCCTTTGACGCGCAGGCATTCGATTATCTGCTAAAGCCATTTACCAGGGAGCGATTTCAGATTGCGTTGCAGCGCGTGCGCGGACTGATCCAGGCGTCGAAAACCGGTGAACTTGCCGTACGAATGGCTTCCCTTCTCAAAGACATCAACACCAATCATAAGTATCTCGATCGACTTGTCTTCAAAGACCGGGGGCGAATTATATTTCTGCGCGCCACCGAAATTGAATGGATTGAAGCAGAAGGCAATTACGTCCGTATTCATGCCGGCAGGGAATCGCATTTATTGCGGGAGACTATTTCGAACCTTGAAGCCTCTTTGAACCCGGAGATCTTCCTTCGTATCCACCGCTCCACGATTGTGAATGTCAGGTATGTGAAGGAGATGCAGGCCTGGTCCACAGAGGGAGAATCTGTGGTGATCATGCGTGACGGGACACAGCTCACTCTTAGCCGAGGCTACCGGTCAAAAATCGCCAACCTGGTGCGAACCTAACCTTTTCAAGGGCAAGCAATTTAGCAGGCCCAAAGAGCGTCAATCATCTTTTTTAGATCATTAACATAGCGCTTCATCACAGGAAAGGATTTATTTCCATCGAGGATGACACTGGGCGGCTTCCCCGGGATGATGCGCAACTCACGTAAAGAAAAAACATTGATTAGGATTCGGGAGCTGATGCGGAAGAACTGGGCACAGTTTAGTTTATCGAGAATTGCAGGAAAAGCGCCGCGCACACGCTGCAATCCGGCCCGGGTATGAATATAGATATAGTCACCGTCTGATTCGATCCATTCTATGTCCTGCATTTCAATGGCGACGATGCCATCTCCGGTCTTGAAGGCGAGACGCTGTGAAGAGCCATCACGGGTAGTCTTCGTAAGCTGGTCCAGGATCTTATACTGCTGAGAAGTGTTGGATCTGACTAATGCGAAGTTAATTTGGGCGAGAGCCGTTTTCATCCCTTCGCTTCCAAGGCCCCTCTCAAAGTGCGGCCCTTTAACAGCGTGACTGCACCACAGCCTTCCCGACTCAACAACAAAAATTAATGCTGGGCGTGCTGACATTGATTTCAGCTTTCGCAATGCCCGTAAATGGGGGATTGTAACATCCAGGAGAATCACGTCAGGGTGATGCCGCTTGACTGCCTCAAGCACTTCGAGACCATTGAAACAATCTGCGACAATTTCGAAATTGCTGTCATCAGAAACCGTGTCTCTCAGGCGCTCACAGCGAATCGGGTCTGCATCGACAATGAGAATTCTTGCCTTGCGACTCCCTTCGCGCGGTCGCGCCGGAGTGCCGGAAACCCGCAGTTGGCTTTGCGACAGAATTGTTGTGACCTGATTGAGTCCCATAATGCGACCTTGATGCTCTAAGGTTTGCATTCCCGGGTTCAGGCTAACAAGGGCACTCAAACCCGATATTCACTGTTAGTCACATTTCAAAAGTGACGAGTGTTCGCTATTGGGAAACAATGTCAATAATTGGCTTTTCAGCAGAGCTCATGGCCATTGCAAGTTCAACTTTCTAATCTGCAAGTTTTATATGATGAAATTAGGAGAAATCTCGGGCAGAATGTGCAACCCCACTGCCCCAATTTGCGACGTACGCCGTGAGTGGCATAAACTGCTGCGTTGCGGTTTGGGCGATCTCCTGTTGAGGGTGTCATCTGAAACTGTAGTCCTATTGAATACACGCAATAGAGACGGAGAAGGCACTCCAGATTACGCATCAAGAAAGCAGAGGAGGTTTCGATGTCATTTCCAGTTTCACGTCGTAAGTTTCTCGCCGGCTTGGGAGCATTAGCGGGCGCAAGCGTCGCGCCATCGCTGCGCTCCTATGCTCTCTTCGAGCCGCCGCTCTATGGTCCAATGGACCTTTCGTACTTCGATACGCCGATCTCTGCGGCTCCTACGAAGATCCAATTCGGATATGCTTCGATTACTTGGGACGGAAATGACCGTCAGGCTATTGAGGACATCGCGGCCCTTGGCTTTCATGGCATTCAATTGCGCTCCAACGTCGTCAAAGAATTCAGCTCGCCCTCTGAATTGCGCGATCTATTACAGAAACACCAGCTTACGCTAACTGCGCTTTCAAGCGGCGGGTTAAGCGTTGACTCTGCTGATAAGGATGAAATTGCCAAGCATGTAGGAAATGCAAAGTTCGTGCATGATGTTGGAGGACTCTATCTTCAGGTCATCGACCAGAAACCAAAAGACCGGGAAGTGACGAGTGCAGATTATAAAAAATTAGGAAGGCTACTGACGGAGATTGGCAAGCGCACGGCCGACCTGGGCATCTCGCTCGGATATCACAATCACATGGGAACCATGAGCGAGCATCCGGAGGGCTTGGATCGTGCAATGGAGGCATCCGATTCGCGTTATGCAAAACTAGAACTGGATGTTGCTCATTATTTTGAAGGTGGAGGCGATCCGGTCAAGGCAATTGAAAAATATCGCAATCGCTTGCTCTTCTTACACATAAAAGATGTTGAGCAGGTGCAGGATGCCAATCATCCTGATCGCCCATATCGTTGGGTCGAACTCGGACGTGGAAAGGTAGACCTGCCGGCGGTCTTTGATGCGCTCCATAAAGCGAAGTTTCGCGGATGGGCCATTGTGGAACTCGACAGCGTTCCTGATAAATCAAGGACGCCAAAAGAATCGGCTGGGATTTCGAAGAAGTATCTCGAAGAAAGGCTCGGGCTAACGGTATGAACTCACCTTTCAGGGTTGCAGTGATCAACGATGAAATCACGCAGGACTTCGGTCGCGGCTGCGAAATTGTATCGCGCGAATTCGGTATGGAGTGGATCGAGCTGCGCGGCATGTGGAATAAGAATATTGCCAGACTCGATGCCAAAGAGATAGAAGAAGCCCGACGGATCTTGGAGAAGAACAAGTTGCGGGTGACCGATATCGCCAGTCCTCTCTTTAAAGTTGATTGGCCAGAGGCTCCGAAATCAAAGTTCAGTCCCAAA
>JBJMMA010000046.1:0-32203 GCA_045805065.1 Bdellovibrionia bacterium
AGAGATCCAAAAGCGCGAAGATGAGAAGTCCCAGTTCAATCTGTTTCATCCGACTCCGAAGCGCTTGATGAGGGATTTCAATACGGATCGGCCTGATAAAACCGAGACTCCATACACGGTCGACGCCGGGCATTTTCAGTATGAAGCGGATCTGATTCATTACTTTTACGATCGCGCGGAAGATGGGACTCTGAGCCAGCTCTGGACTTTTAATTCAATGAATTTAAAGGTTGGCTTGATTCGACAAATGGATATGCAGTTGATTGTCCCGACTTACAATGTTTTATCCGTGAGCAGTGCAAGTTCCAGTTACCGAGGGTATGCGGACACATTTCTCAGGTTAAAATTTAATCTAGTCGGAAACGACGGAGGTGCGGTCGCTTTCGGAGTCATGCCATTTATCAAGTTTCCGACCTCAGTATCTGGACTCGGGCTCAGGAGTTATGATGGGGGAGTGATCTTTCCATTTGCTCTGTCCCTTCCGGGAGAGTGGTCAGCAGGCCTCATGTTTGTTTACTCAAAGGCCCGTGATGATACGGATGGAAATTATCACTCGGAGTTCATCTCGTCCTGGACTTTGAGTCATGCTCTGCCGGCGCATCTGGACGGATATGTTGAGATCTTTTCTCGATCCAGCAATGAGGCGGGAGCGACTTGGCTTGCGACATTTGACTTCGGCCTGGTTTATTCCGCGTCGAAAGACGTTAAAATCGATGCAGGAGCCAACGTGGGGTTGACTCCTGCAGCTATTGATTATGACCCTTTCATCGGCCTCTCTTTTAGAATCTAGGCAGCCTCTAGCCGAAGGTTAGGCAGCTTTGAAGTAACCTTCGAGGGTTTCGCCTTTTCGGATGGCCTCTAAAACATCGTGCAACGATTCGTAGGACCAATCACCTTCGTATTTTCGACCGTTGATGAAAAAGGAGGGAGTACTTGTGACTCCGCTTTGATTACCGCCTTCAATATCCGCATCGATATGTCGCATCACTGTCGGGCTTTTCATGGCGCGCTCAAACTGGTTCAGGTTAAGTCCGATTTCTTCGGCAAAGCCCAGCAGGCTGTCCTGATCGAGAGAATTCTGGTTCTCGTAGATTGCCTGGTGCATTGGCCAGTAGCGCCTTTGGAGAGCGGCAGCTTCCGCTGCCTTGGCTGCGTCTAATGCCCTGGGATGAATATCTGGGAGAGGGAAATTTCTGAAAACGTAGCGCAGGTCCTCACCAAATGTCTCGAGCAAGCGGGAGACAATCCCAAAGGCTTGACCGCAATAAGGACACTCGTAGTCACCGTACTCTACCAGCTCAAGAACCGCATCTGCTGGTCCTTTTGAGTGATCCGTTTCGTTGACTGGTACGGCAAGCTTTTTTCCCATCTTCATTATAAGCGCTCCTAGTGATTCAGGATTTCAGGGTAATGGGTTCAAAGCTCGTTCCACTCATTGGTCATTAACTGGCCATATCTGCGGCTTAAAGCTTTTCGTTGAGCAGCTGACTAATCTTTAGACATCCATAAAATGCGGGACGGCTTGTAATCACCGGTTAAAAGGAGTTAAAGCAGGAAAAAGCGGGCGGCACTTGTCTTGCTGTGCCCTGTCGTGTTGTGGAGGTTATCATGAGTACTGTTTTGACCAGATCAGTTTGGATGCCTTGGGTTGCTTTAGCTTTTTCGAGCGTTGCCCTGGCTCAAGCGCCTCAAAGCGCCCAGATGCCGCATCGACTGATTGTTACGGATGTCGATGACACCGTAAAACTCACGGACAATACTCATACGATCGATTCGGCTATCCGTGCGGCCTTCAGCCGGAAAGCCTTCGCAGGGATCAGCACGCTATTCAAAGAGCTCCAATCGCGGAGTGAGCCTTCCGGATTGTTTGAGCATTCGACTCTCTATTTTGTGTCGGGTGGCCCTCGAATGCTTCATCAGGCCGTGGTTCAGATGATTTCAGAGAATAGTTTTCCATCGCCCTGGGTACTCTCGCTGAGAAACCTCTCGCAGTCCGTTCCGGAGTTCAAGATCCAGAAGATTTCTCAAATCGTGGATGAGGTCCCGTCCGAAGATGCTGTGATTCTTTTCGGCGATGATGGCGAGAAGGATCCCGAGACCTACGCTGAGCTCCTCAAGAAGTATCCAGATCGTATTGATAGCGTTTACATTCATCGGATCACGGGGCGCAAATTACCCGCCGGAGAAGTGGGATACGATACTCCGATGGACGTCGCGATTCTTGAGATGGAAAAAGGTAATTTAAAAGCCGATCAGGCGATCCGAGTCGGGAAGGCTGTGCTTGCAGAGAGCGCAAAGGATGATGAGCGGCTTGTCATTCTATATAATTATTGCCCGACGAGCTTTGAGTCAAAAACTCAAAAGAACCTCTCAGCTGCGAAGCCAGACGAGATTGAGGCCTATTCGCTCTTGTCACAAATTCAGAACCGCATGAAAAAAGTTTGCGAAGAGCGTCGCGAGGATGAAGCGCGGCGTCGTGAAAGGTCCGATTCCTGATAAATGACCGAAATCTTGACTCCTCTGTGTAAGTCGGCGATCTTGGCAACGAGATGGCGCGCGCATACGAAGTCAATTTTGACGGTCTAGTCGGTCCTACCCATAACTACTCTGGCTTATCGCTGGGCAATATCGCATCGACTGGAAATCGAGCTTCGGTATCCAATCCTCAGGAAGCTGCGCTGCAGGGGCTTGAGAAGATGCGCTACCTGGCGCAACTTGGAATGAAGCAGGGGGTTCTTCCTCCACAAGAGCGGCCCTTCATTCCGGCGTTGAAAAAACTTGGCTTCAGTGGAAGCGATAAGCAGATTTTACGGAAAGCAGCAGCTGAGGCACCGGAGATTTTAAGTGCCTGCTATTCAGCATCGAGCATGTGGACAGCGAACGCGGCCACCGTTTCGCCAAGCGCTGATACGACCGATGGCAAGGTTCACTTTACTCCTGCCAATCTGATTTCAAAGTTTCATCGTTCCATCGAGCCTGAAACAACCGCTCGCATCTTAAAAGCGATTTTCAAGAACAAGAAGCACTTTGCGCATCACGATCCGCTTCCGCCCGGAATGTATTTTGGGGATGAAGGTGCTGCCAATCACACGCGCTTTTGCGCTGAGTATGGAAAGCCAGGAGTGGAGTTTTTTGTCTACGGTCGTAAAGCATTTGGAACGCCTGGGCCAGAACCCAAGCGTTATCCGGCGCGCCAGACGTTGGAAGCATCAAGCGCTGTTGCAAGACTTCACGAGCTTGACCCCAAGACGGTAATCTTTGCGCAGCAAAGTCCCGAAGCAATTGACGCCGGAGTTTTCCATAACGATGTGGCCTCCGTCGGAAATCGCGATCTTCTTTTCTACCATGAAAAGGCGTTTTTGGACGCGTCTCAGACGTTGAGAGGCCTGCGTGATGCTTACTCCTCGGTTTGCGAGGGTGAGTTTCGCTCCCTTGAGGTGAAAGAATCTCAAGTCAGCATGGCGGATGCCGTGAAGTCCTATCTTTTCAATAGCCAGCTTTTGACTCTGCCTGATGGAACGACTGCATTGCTTGCCCCGATGGAGTGTCAGGAAACTGAATCAGTGCGCCGCTACATTGATTGCCTGAGTAAAGATGCTCAATCTCCGATTCAGTCCTTTCATTTCCTGGATCTTCGTCAAAGCATGAGAAATGGCGGAGGCCCAGCATGTCTGAGGCTGCGAGTCGTTCTCACTAAAGCGGAGATGAAAGCCTGCTCGGGTCGCGTTTTCATCGAGAAGGATGATGACAAGCTCTATAAGAAGCTTGTCGCTTGGGTAAAAAAGCATTACCGAGATCAGCTCTCAATGGATGATCTTGCAGATCCCGCACTCTTAAATGAGTGCAGGACCGCGCTTGATGAGCTGACTCAGATTCTCAAGCTGGGATCGATTTATCCATTTCAGCTCTAGAAATCCATCGGCCTTTGGGGGATCTCAATTTCCTCAAGCAGGGACTCAAGACTCGAGTCCTTTTGTGACTGTGTTTTTTTAGGCTTTGCCAGACTGGAGAGGCGACCTTGCAGTGCTTTCTCCAAAAGCTCGTTGAGCCGGATGATTTGAGTGAAGTCCTTGACGACCAGATCTGGAAAGCCAGGCGATTGGAACTCTTTCATGGAGTAAGAACGCCAGACAAAGAAGGCCTGAAGCTTGAGCCAGTCCATCCGTGGGTGATTAGGGTCAAAGCCTCGCGGAGGGCGGCTGGATGTTTTCTCTTTTGAGAAACCGCCGCGAAAGCGCGCCGAGAAACTCTTGGACGCAAAGAGTTCGTCAAACGCTGAGGCATCCTGAGCAATCGCCTCGCGAATTGCTCGAACTTGTCGGGAAGACGGCAATAAAGGCCGCCTGCCACGAGTACGTTGTCGCCATCCTCATCGTCGTTCTGGATCAGGAAAAAGAGGTTGGGATTATGGTCAAAGCGGGACTCAGCAGGCTTGGAAGCATTGTAAGACACGTAACCCTTGTACATGCTTCCGTATTCCTGGGCCTTGATCGCCGAGCGCTTGATTCGGCCGATTCCCTTTTGAGGAAAGTGATACAAGGGCGCAATGCCGCCAAGCTTTGTCTTCAGCTGCTGAGCCAGATGCTGCAAAGGGAGCTGAACGAGCCTTTGATACTCCTCGCGGTTCTTATCGAGCCAGGCGGGATTTTTTTGACGGGACGCCTTCTTCAGAAACGCAATCGTGTCTTTAGAGAAACGAGGGGATGACCGGGAAGAAGATCGAGTACTCGAGAGCGAAACGGAGCGCGAAGATTTTGACATAAAAGAGCCCACCTTGCGGGCCCTTTTGTTGCGTATTCACCCAAAGAAAGCAAGCCTGTTCAGGGTGGGGGGATTCAGTTAGAATTTTCAGAAGGTGATTCCATCACGATTTTTCTTATTTTGCTTCTTTGAACTGGCGGCACTGATAGCCCTGACGTTGCTGCCTGTCCGAGGCTATGCTGAAACGGTCTGCCAGCATTACCGCAAGGAAGCGCCTAATCTCTATAAGATCTTGTGCACGAATGGGGGAGCCGTCACGACCAAGCCCGCTGGCGCAAGCTCGACTTTTTCGTCGGCTTTCAGTTTGAACTCGGCATCACTTCCCACAGAGCCATCGTCCTATGGGCTTGAAACCATCGTGAGTTCTTTCAAAACCCCTGACGGCGCCTTGCAGTTGAGCCCCACTTTTTCGATCGTTAAAGGATTTCAGCGCTTTGGCACCGGCGTTTCCACGAGCAGTAACAACACGTTCTTTGGAAACGATATTGTTCAGCGCGCCAATGGCGCCTCGACGATTGATTCCTTTAGCCCTCATGAACCTGCCAAGGGGGCATTTGCCAATCTGAATCTTGGAACTTCATTGACTGTGTTCGAGCCGGACCACGGCCCTACGCTGCGATTGGGATTTTCGCTTCGCTATAATAAGACGACGGATACGCTCGGTGGTGGTCCAGGACTGATGCTGAACTGGAATCGCTTCACTTTGGGTGGCGGCTATACTCAGGAGCGTGTCTCCAATGAGTTGCCTCGTGTGAAATTCGTTAATTTGATGGCAAGCGCCCGAGTATCGATCCTCGAATTTGAGTACACGCATCTCAGCAATGTCGGTGGTTACGAGCTCAAGCCGATCCACATCCTTTCCACGACGGCGAGCATTCAGAAACTCAGTCTGACTTTTGCCGTCCGTCGCCTGAATTATTATTCGGAAGGTGATGTCACCCAGACCCATTTTGCGGTTCAGTATTTGTTCTCAAAACGCTTTTCAGCAGGCTATCTTGTGAACTATATTCCCGGCACTGCTTCCATTGGCACCCAGTTCTACTTGTGAACTTACGCCTGAACCTACGCCTGAACCTACATATGAACCCTGCTGAAGAAATCAATCCTGTGTCGGAATATGCATCTGCGAAAGCGACCATCGCTCGCGAGGGGTATTTATTGTCGCCGATTGAGCTTCCGGCTGAACTTCGTCACGCCATTGAAATGCGCGATTGGGTGCGTGTGGATCAGCTGATCCAGCTTGAGACTCAACCCGGAGGCGTCATCTTCGAGGAGCTTCGCAAGTACGAGAACTTCACACAGATCGAATTCATCATCTCGATTCGTTCCTCTTTGAAAGAGCCGGACGAAGACGGGATCTGGCATGACGATGGATCCCGAGTTCTGGCGTTCTCGCTTTCACTGACTCTTGATGCGGATGCCGTCGAGGGCGGACGCCTTGAGATGAGAAAACGCACCCGCGAAGGTGTGTCAGAAGTTCTTCACACCATTCCGACTCCTCCCTTTGGAACGGCGATTATCTTTGCTACGGGCCATCATGGATTTGAGCACAAGATTAATCGCGTAAGCGGCGGCGAGAGAATCATTATCGCTGGATGGTGTACTTGATTACCTGACTGCAGCGGGAAAGCGCAGGGTAAAGACGGTGCGGCCTGGTTCTGAATCAAAGTTCACCCGGCCATTCATCAGCCTGACTTGTGAGTCGACAAACGAGAGTCCGATTCCGGTGCCTTTTCCATGGGGCTTGGTCGTGTAAAATGGCGTGAACACTTTGGATGCAATCTCAGTGGGAATCCCGCAGCCGTTATCCGTGACGTCGATCCGAACGACGCTTTCTTCCTGAGAGGCTGACAAACGGATCTTACGCTCGGCCTGGCCTTCGGTTGCGTCGCTTGCGTTTTGAAGAAGATTGAGAAGTACTTGCTGGAGCTTGCCGCGACTTCCCAGGATGTGAGGAAGATCCGGCTGGATCTCCAATTGAAGCTCGACTCGTTCGCGGACGTAAATCGGTCGCATCATCTCAGCGACTTCGTTCAGAGCGCGGGCAATGCTGATTCTTTCGTTCTCCGTTGCCTCTTGGCGGGCGTGGTCTCTCAAACCGCGCACGATCGCAAGCATGCGCGAAGTGGAGTCCTGAATCTTTTCAAAGATTTTTCGCACGCGTTCCTGGTCCAGATTTTCGGATCGCATTCCCACGTCGAGATAGCCCTGAATAATGAAAAGGGGATTCACAAGCTCGTGCGCCACGGTCGCCGTCATCTCGCCAATCTGAGCCAGGCGCATTGAGTTTTGAACGCGGAGCAGGCGCTCCCGATTGGCTTTCTCTGTGAGCGCGGTAAGGCGGATAATCTCAACGAAGATGGCGACGAATAGAAAAGGCACAGCATAAGAGTCAAGTCTCATCGAGGCGATCACGTCGTTGAGGATCGCCAAGAGGGTAAGCGTCAACCCGAACATCAGCCATTTGTCCCCACGGGTTTTCAATAAACGATAGAGAAAATAGGAGAAGCTCGAAACTTCGATCAAGATGAACAAAATCCCGACCGCAGCCATCATCCCGCTTGCGCTGAAGGCATGCTGGACTCGATCACGCATCCCTTCCGGAACAGCCAGGGGAGAAGTCGGCATGGGCTCGGCAGAGAAAAAAAACGTCTTTCCCGTGAGCAGCAGCAGTACAAGGCTGGAGATCGCTGGAAGAAGCAAGAGAGCCACGAGTTTTCTGACCCATGGAATCCATGAAAAGCGAGGTTGAAAATAGGCCCCAAGAGCTCCGATGTGGAAGTAGACCATCGTGGCTCCGCTGATCCAGCATAGGTGGGCTATGACTCTCAACCAATGAGCGTTGGTCGTTAACCAGACGCTCTGCCAGCAGAAATAATAAGAGGCCGCAGCCAGCGACATCGGAACGATGTAGGCGTACGGGACGAAGGGCTCGACTCGGGACATTCGGCGCACGACGAACGCATGATAGAGAAAGACCGCCGCAAACATCGGCTGGAGTTCGAACATGAAGTTTTGCAGAGTTGCCAAATTCATAAATGTCGTAAATTGATCTTTTAGCCGGGCAAAGCAGTTTTGCCTAGTCTGGACTGCGATATATTGGCCGAGAATGCAGACTTGACGGTTTTTATTGTCTTCCTGTTTGGATCGTATAAATAACGACCAATTATGAAAAAAGTGATTCGTGGCATCGTTGATTTTCGTCAAAACATGCGTCCACTGTGCAAGGACAGATTTGCTCAACTTGCACTCGGGCAACGTCCGGACGCGCTTTTCATCGCCTGCTCGGATAGCCGAGTTGTTCCAAACCTTTTTGCATCTTCTGATCCAGGTGATCTTTTTGTGGTCAGAAATGTTGGAAACCTGATTCCTCCTTGTGGAGAAGAGGGGCGATCCACTAGTGACGAGTCAGAAGCTGCAGCGATTGAATTTGCGCTCCTGAACCTGCCGGTATCTGAAATCATTGTTTGTGGCCACTCCGAGTGCGGCGCTATGCGCGCGCTGGTTGAGAATAGCCAGATCAATCAGGCTCCCAATCTCATGAGCTGGCTTCGCCACGGGAAAAAAGGCCTTAAAAAGCTTCAGGAAGGCACGACAATGGGATGCAATCTGGAGCGTCACAATCAGCTCTCGCAGCTCAACGTTTTAGCGCAGACCGAGCATTTGATGACTTACCCCATTGTTCAAAAGCGTGTGAGCGAGGGGAGTTTGCGTCTTCATGGATGGTGGTTTGATATTAAAGAAGCTGATGTCTATCAGTATGATGAAGCGGATCGTCGCTTCCATCTCATCGATGAAAGTTACGCGCGGGTTCTCATTGAGCGCGCCAACAGCAGCGCAAATCGCGTCAACTGATTCATCGATGTGGCCAATCGCACGATAGGGCGCAGTTTGGCCTTTAATTCAGAGCCTATTTGTCCCCAGTTTCAAAGAGTAACTTCCGTCCCTTTGGGTAAACCCAAATTATTTTAGCTACTTACTGTTTTGGCTCGTTGGATTGGAACTTGCTCAGCATGCCAACCAAGTAGCAAGCAGTAAGAACTACTTTGTAATTTTAGGGGATCGAGCAGTGCCTATTTTCGCACCGCTCTTATTTTTTGGGAGATCAAAAATGTTACGGATTCGATTCAATAGTCCGCTCCTCGCGCTGATCGCGACTTGCGGAATCGCAACAGGTTCTGCGTTCGCGGCAAATCCATTGCCACCTAATCCTGCAAATCCTCCCGCTCCGGGCGGTGGACATGGGGGTCCGGGGGGTGGATTTGGCGGTGGTGGTCATGGTCCTTCCGCTCCAGGTGGTGGACATGGCGGCGGAGGCGGATACGGCGGTGGCCATGGCCCATCCAATCCAGGCGGTGGCGGTGGAGGTTATCATCCACCTGCTCCAGCTCCTGCTCCTGCGCCATTCCCGGGCGGGAATCATGGTCCAGGCGGAAACCATGGTGATAATCATGGCGGTAATCATGGCCCATTTCCTGGCGGTAATCCAGGTGGCTATCATCCAGCTCCTGGTCCAGCACCATTCCCAGGCGGGAATCACGGCCCAGGCGACAATCATGGAGGCTATCATCCAGCTCCTGGCCCAGCGCCATTCCCGGGCGGTAATCATGGCCCAGGTGGAAACTATGGCGGAAATCATGGCGGCGGTCATAACGGTGGCCATGATGGATTTCCTGGTCATGGCGGCGGTTACGGCGCGCCACACGGTTATCCAGTGGGCCACACGCATGGTCCAGGCTACTCGTACGGACATGATGGTCACGGCAACATTGTAAGCCCGATCTATCACGATCATATCGATCTCGGACGTCGTCGCATGGATGACATGCGCCGCGACTCAAGAGTTCGAATTGTCGTGGATCGTCGCGCCCAAGATTGGCGCCTGCGCGATCATGATGTGCTGATCCGCTATAACGATCGCTTCACGCGCTATCATGATATCTATCGTGATCGTTACAAACCATGGTGGAACGAAGGCTTCTACGGCGGTTGTTACTGGGGCTTCCATCCTTTCTATGACATCGATACCTACTTCTACAATCCAGTGGTGTATTGGTTCTACGCAACGGATCTGGACGATTACTACTTCCGCACCTGGTACGGTACGTCCTACGATCGCTATCCTGAGTTCAGGACTCGCTATCGTTATGCCGGCGTCTTTTTCCCGACCGAAGAATTCCGCGATCTCAGCCTGGGCGTCAGTGCCTTGGGGATCGAAGCACAGGCAAGATACCTCCGTGCATCGACGGTTCTCGGAGATCGTCTGGATCGTGAAGTCCAGCGTCACGGGGGCAGGGCACTGGGCGAGAAGTCTGTCGTGATCGATCACTATCAGATTCTTCCAGATGAAAAGGGTGTCGTGGTCGAAGGCTTTGTCGATCAGGATGATGTCCAGTTCTCCTTCAAGGCGTTCGAAGATCTGGTGAATCCAGAGAGCACCCGGGTCTTCGCAGTGTCTGCGGATGACGAAATGTCAGATAATGAGCTCGACGAGCTTCGTGATCTCAACACTCAGATTGAAGATCAGGGTGGGGTCGTCGAGGGCATCGATCTTGATGATGGCGATCAGTCAGATTTGGGCAATTAAAGTTAGCTTCGGCTAAATTTGATTCGCTCATCACTGAGGGGACGGCCGGGTTACGAAGAGTAGCCCGGCCGTTTTTTTTATGGTGACGCAGTGGATGCTGTCTGGCTAAACTAGCCTGGTATATGAAATCCATCCGTCGCTGCATCCGTTCTTCTGTGGCTTTTCTGGTTGTTCTGAATGCGGTCGCCAGTTTGGCTTGGTCCGCAGGGCCTGCGCCCGCAGCGGGAGAAGGCGACACGATTCACGCAACGGTTTCCAAGAACTCCGTTAATTTGAGAACTGCCCCGGATATCCGTTCAAAAGCCAGTCGCATTCGGCTGAACAAAGGGGATGTGGTCATTGTTCGTCGCGCGTCCGAGCCTGGATGGTTCGAGATTCAATTACCAACGCCTTTCAAGGGCTTCTATGTTCGCCAGGATCTTCTCACTCTGGACGAATCCAAATAATTTATGGAAACTCCCAGCGCTTCCAATTCCAATGACCGGCCAAATGAATTGGCAAATGAACTGAACGACTCTCGAAAATCTTATCCGTTCGGTCTGCGAACGGTCATGGAGCTTTTTGATGTAGGGCCGGGCGTCGCCATTACCGCATTGAGCGCGGCTCTGATTGTCATTGTCCTTTCAATAATCTACTTCGTGCGGTCCGCGCCTCCCACTGAAATCTCGATCAGCGCGGGCCCTGAGGGAAGCATCTTTCAGAGAAACGCGCAAAAGTACGCCGACATCCTTAAAAAGGATGGGGTGAAGTTGAATATTCTGAAATCCAACGGGTCGCTGGAGAATCTTCAGCGGCTTGAGGATCCCAATTCGCATGTTGATGTGGGCTTTGTTCAGGGCGGGATCACGAACGATAAGATGGAAAATCTGGTTTCGCTGGGGAGTATTTCTTACCAGCCGCTCATGATTTTCTATCGAGGCAATCCGATCGATTTTCTTTCGGGTCTTGCGGGGAAGCGCATTGCGATTGGTCCTGTCGGAAGTGGTGTACATGCTGTGGCGCTTTCTCTTCTCTCCGTCAACGGTATCGATGAGAAGGGGACGACGACTCTCTTGGATTGGGAATCTGAGCAAGCTTCCAAGGCTCTGTTGGATGGGCAAATTGATGCCGCGTTTTTAATGGGCGAGAGCGCATCCATGCCGGTGCTGCGCTCGCTCCTGCGCTCACCGAGCGTTCGTCTCTACAGCTTCAAGCAAGCGAATGCTTACAGTCGTAAAATCGATTACCTGAATGTGCTGGAGTTACCCGAAGGCGCCATTGATCTCGGAACCAATCTCCCCCCTCAGGATGTCACTTTGGTTGGGCCTACGGTGGAGCTCGTCGCCGTGAAAGGTTTGCACCCGGCACTCTCTGATTTATTGTTGCAGGCCGCCATGGAGTCGCATGGTCGACCCGGAATCTTTCAAAAGAGGGGAGAGTTCCCCGCACCGCAAGAGCATTCCATCCGCATCAGCGATGATGCACGAAGATTTTATACCTCGGGAAAAACCCTGCTTTATCGGTTATTGCCATTTTGGCTCGCAAGCTTGTTGAGTCGAATGCTTGTCGCGTTTGTTCCGACGTTGGTGGTACTGATTCCGGTGATGCGCAGCATCCCTGCTTTTTTCCGCTGGAGAGCAAATATCAAGATCCGCAGGCATTATGGCGAGCTTTTGAGTCTGGAGCGTCGTTGGTCCATGGAGACCTCGGCATCCGAAAGAGAGCGCCTGCGTCGTGAATTTGACCGAATTGAAGAAAGAGTCAATCGTACGAAAATTCGCGCAGCTTTTGCGGATCAATTCTACGGACTTCGCGGGCACATCAGTTATGTGCGCGCCTTCATGACAAAGTAGTACTGAACTAAAAAGTACTGAATTGCGTTAAAGAATAGTCGGGGCTCACCCGGAAATATTTTTCCGTTCTATTTACATTACATCTCCTTGGCATTATCACTCCTTGGAACTTTCATTGAAGTTCGGGGGGTACATCGTGAAGGGCATTTTCAAGAAATTTAGCGTTCTCATTTTGGCGGCACTGTTTTTTGGTTCAGCAAATCTGGCCTCAGCCTCTCCGCTGCCGCTCAATCATCTCAATTATCAGGATAATCCGAGAGTCCTTTACAATATCTCGCCGCAGCTTTTTAAAAAGCTCATCGATCAAGTGGTGATCGCGTTCTCGCCAATCGTTCGCATGCACGGCGCTGAGCTCAGGGCCAATTATCTTTGGAACGATTCCACGGTAAACGCCTATGCGACCCGTGAGGGGAACGTTTGGACTCTTAATATGTTCGGTGGTCTCGCCAGACGAAAAGAGATTACGCCTGACGGCTTCTCGATGGTGGTCTGTCACGAATTAGGACATCACCTGGCAGGATATCCTTTCAAGGGCGGTCCTAGCGAATACGCCAATCCCTGGGCAGCTGCCGAAGGTCAGTCCGATTATTTCGCGACGCAGACTTGTGCTCACGTCATCTGGGGAAATGATTTTGCGGAAAACGCAAAGCATCGCTTCACGGTCGATCCGATTGCAAAGCAAATGTGTGATCGCAACTGGAGTTATCAAACGCAACGCGACCTCTGCTATCGCACAGCAGATGCAGGCCAATCCCTGGCAAATCTCCTGAATGTTCTTGAGGACGCAAATCGTCCGGTTCGCTTTCAAAACGCAAAGAACAGAGTGCTCGTTCCATATACGGATACGTCTCACCCTGCGGCACAATGCCGCCTTGAGACCTATCTGAATGGAGCAATCTGCAGACGTCCGTTCGATCTGCGTGTGATTCCTGGCTTTGGTCCTCACTTCTCAGGCGGATCGCCGATGGAAGAGGAGAAGGAAGCCGCGAACTACTCCTGCGGAGAGCGCGGATCCGCATACGATGGATCTCGTCCTCGTTGCTGGTTCAAGCCGCTTCTGAATTGGTAATTCTACGGGCAGAGCGCATCCATGTCCTCAATGAGCTCCTGAAGCTCAAAAGGCTTGTGTCGGAGCTTTACGGCTCCTTCCGGAAACTGTAGGCTCCTTACTGCGGTTGCTACGATGACTGGGATTGGCCCAATTCGAGGGTCTAAAGACTTTTTCTCCAGAAACTCGGCACCACCCATCTCGGGCATCATCATGTCGAGAATAATCAGATCCGGAAGGACGTCTTTTTGACGCCCAAGTAGTTCAATCGCTTCGCGACCGTTCCGCGCAAGCCAGGCATCGCGTCCTGTGGACTCGATGATCATCTGAACTGTCTCTCTCAGTTGATCGTCGTCCTCAATGAATAGAACGATGGATTTTTGTTTCAAGCTGCTGGCTCCTGTTGTTTAAGTCCATTTCGTTTGAGTCATTATTCTAAGTGAAATCTATCTAAAATCTATTTAAAATACTTTTAAAGTCACTTTAAAATAAATGAGTACTGAAAGAAGGTATTTCATAGATGCAGGATCTTGCGGTTCTGGTGGTTGATGACACCGCAAACATCAAGGAGCTTCTTGCCTCGGCGCTGAAGGATTCTGGCTGTCGCGTATTCATGGCGGATGGAGGCAATGATGGATTTTCGGTTCTGAGTCGAGAGAAAGTCGACCTTCTGATCACCGATTTAAGAATGGAAAATGGAACAGGCATCGAGCTCATTCGTCGCATCAGGCGCATGAAGAGAGCGGGAGAGCCTGTGCCTGAGATCGTCGTGTACACTGGCCTCTGCAGCAAAGACGGGGAAAGTTATCTGAAATCCTTGGGCGCAAGCGAGGTCTGGCTCAAGGAAACGTCACCGGGACAATTTATCGCAACCTTGATGAAACAACGAAGGAGTCCTGAGGATGGATCCAAAGAAAGTTAGTCCAAAGAAAGTTTGTAATGACGAGGAGCGGAGTTTTTTTCAAAGTCTGGTAGAGAACTCAGCGGATGTGATCACGGCTCATACTTTGGCAGGGGACCTGCTTTATGTCTCTCCCAGCTGCAAAGAACTGGTAGGCTTTCCTGCTGAACATTTTAAGGCTGTCGATTTTCGCACGCACATTCATCCTGCAGACCTGGAGGTTGTTCGCGGCCTGTTTCTAGCCATTCCGGTGAGTCAGGCACCGGTGACGGTTCCTTTTCGCGTCAAGCATGCGAAGGGATTCATGGTCTGGCTTGAGGCAATCGGGAAACTCATGCCGAATCCAGCTCCAGGACTGGAGCCTATAGTACTTATCAATGTAAGAAATGCGACAGCCCGAAAGCTAGTCAAGCAACAGCGTGACAAGATGAGCGCTCTTTTGGAGGTGTTGACCCGCCAGCTTGAAGAGCGCATGGAGCTGCTGCGGGCCACCGAAAAGCAGTTGGTTCAGGCTCAGAAGCTTGAAGCAATCGGACAATTGGCCGGAGGCATTGCTCACGATTTCAATAACCTCTTGGGCGGAGTGGTCGGATTTTCAGAAGCCATTGAGCACGAGGCCGCATCTACTCCCAGCATTGCTGAGAAGGCGGCGCGCATTCATCAAGCCGCAGGGCGCGGCATGGACTTGACGCGCAAGATTCTCAGTTTTGCGCGAATCAATTCCGGCAAAAAAGAGATCGAATCGTTCAACGAGATCATCCGAGAGGCCAAAGAACTTTTGAATCGGACCCTGCCGAAGATCATCGCGATTGAGTTGGAGCTGGACTCCGGACTATGGCCCGTTCATTGCGACCGGAGCGAGATGATCCAGGTTCTTTTGAATCTGGGAATCAATGCGAAAGACGCGATGGAAAAGGGTGGTAAAATTAAAATCAGAACGAGCAATCAGGACGGCCACGACGGACGCTTTGTTCAATTTGATTTTATCGATAGTGGTGTCGGTATCTCTGCTGAGATCCAAGATCGGATCTTCGAGCCATTCTTCACGACAAAAGATGTCGGAAAAGGGACTGGCTTGGGGTTATCGGTTGTCTACGGGATCATACAAAGTCATCAAGGAACGATCCAGTTGAGCTCTGAGCCTGGTCGTGGAACCTGTTTCTCGATTCGGCTTCCGGCTGAAGTGGATGGCGCCGTTTCGGTGAGGAAGGCTGCCTCTCCAAAATACTCGGTCCCGGTCAGCCGGCATACCTCGTCTTTCAGTGGTCGTACGGCTCTGGTGATTGATGATGATGACGACTTGCGCGAACTGAGCGAAGACTTTCTTGCTGCTGCAGGATTCAACCTTTTGTCTGCTGCTGACGGATCGGAGGCTCTGAATCTTTTTCAGAAACATGCTTCCAGAATTGATCTCGTCGTACTGGACATCAATCTGCCCGAAAAATCTGGATGGGAAGTGTTCTCCGAAATCCGCTCCAAGCAGCCATTCCTGCCTGTCATCGCCTTCAGCGGACTTTCAAAGGACGAACTGCCACAATCGTTTCAGAGTGCTGCGCATGTCACATTCCTGGAAAAACCGTGTACCCAGGATGATTACCTGCAGGCAGTAAGAAAAGCGATTGAGGCGTCTGCCTTGCGGGCATGAAACCTGAAATGCACTGAGTTCCATGAAACCCAGTGTGAAAAAGAAAGCCAGCCAGGCCAAAGTGGTCGGGGTGGATCATCTCTCCATCACGGTCAGTGACTTTGAGGCCTCAAAGAAATTCTATGGCAGTGTCCTGAAGTTTCTTGGATTCAAAGTCCTGGACGAATACGACGACGCTATCGGATGGACGAATGGAAAAACAAGAATATGGATTTCTGCAGCCGATCAGAAGGGAAAGAAGCACAAATATCACTTTGGCGACATCGGCTTTCATCACTACGCTTTTCGCCTGAGCAGTCAGAAGGATGTGGACGAGCTCCAAGGGTTTCTCAGGCGGATTGGCGCCAAGATCGTCGATCCTGCGGGCGAGTACTACAAGGATTACTATGGCGTTTACTTTGAGGATCCCGACGGGCTTGAGCTTGAAGGCATGTGGTACGGTAGGCTGAAAAAATCAGCGTGAAATAAGATCTGTAAAAGTCTAAGCTGCAAAGCATGATGGCTTTGCCAAGCGCATATTTAGATTTCGGAGCGGGTGCCTGGAAGGTGCTGTCGCTTTTTCTGATTCCAATTGGTGGGGGAATTCCTGCCGGCGTCCTTTTAGCAAAAAACGAAGGCATTGCCTGGCCTTTGACGGCGTTCCTCTATTTGATCTCTGATATCATTTTGGCCTGCGTTTTTGATCCCGTGATGCACCTACTGATTGCAGCCGGAAAGAAGTCCCCCGCGCTGTCGAGAATCAATGCCGCTTTCAAGCAATCCACGCAGAAGTCGATTTCAAGCTACGGAACCCACCTTGGACCTTTGACCCTGATCATGATTGCATTCGGTGTAGATCCGATGACAGGACGCGCGGCAACAGCATTTGCGGGTCACGGTTTTTTGACCGGATGGACGCTCGCTATCATGGGCGATATGCTCTATTTCACCCTCTTGATGGTTTCGACGCTTTGGTTAAATGGGATTCTGGGTGATGGCACCCTGACGACTATTATTATTATGGTGCTCATGATGGTTGTTCCCGGCATCTTGCGCAAGGCGCGTGAGCGATCGAAGGCAATGAAGTCAGGGGCTCTTTAGCGGATTTTGATGGATTTGAAACTCAATCATGGATCTGAAGATCTGAATCATTTGATCGTGTTCGCGCCCAGGTGGAATGGATCCCCATCCTCTGGAGGCCAGGATTTCAATCACTCGATGCACGCCTTCAACGCAGGATAAGCAAGCAGGGTGGGGCTGTTTCTTGAAGCCATATTCGGAAGGCTGCGCGGGATCAAAGCTTGCCTTGGGAAGTGATTGAAGAAGGGCGCTTTTTCGAAGAATTCCTCGAGCCTCTGACCAGGAACCATCAATCACAATGAACAAGGGACGTTGAGGCGGCTTGACGACGGATTGCCACTTCTCGTCTGGGAGGGAGCTCAGGTTTAGCGCTGTGGCGTCAGGAAACAGTAAGATGGGTGCGGTTGTTGGGGATTTCAGGAGCTCCTTCAGTACTGGATCGTGGTCCAGCCGATCGCCATTGCTTCGAATCCAGGTCAGATTGGAGATCGAGCGCCGGAGGATCCATGCAGTCCCGACGGTGGTTTTCACCTCGTTGGGGTGAACAATCAGAGCAAAATCGGCGCTTGCCTCAAACGGCCGAGCCATAGGGCAGAAGCAGACTTGGCTTGGACGATGGCAGGACCAGCAAAACGCTCTCATCTGCCGCTCATTTTCTACAAAACCGACTAAAACGCCAGTCTTGAATGGAGTGCATCTTTCAGCTGCATATTTTTGGCTGCACATCGGGGCGGGATGAAATAGGATGGGCGCATATGTCAGCACCGTATGACTTTAAAGAAAATGCGAAGGCGCTTTTAAAACGAATTGGGCATAACCCTGGTCTTGGTGTGAACCCTGCGCTTGCCCTGGTTGCTGTAGAGACGGCGTTACGGGAGGCGTTTACGCGCGGACAAGAGCAAGCCAAGGGGAGCAAGGCTCCTGCAAAGTCGTCCGTCAGCCAGGGCGTTCCGGCTTCACAAGCTTATGTCAAGGAGTACACTAAAGAGTACGCTGACGAGTGCCAGCATCAATGGCAGGAAGCCTTCTTGGATGGAAGGTCAGTGGGCTCGAAATGCGTAAACTGCGAAATGCTGGAAAGCGACGTACGCAAACAGTGTGATCATTACTTTGTGAAAACAAACGCAGGCGAAGTCTGCGTTGCCTGCCGGACGCCTAGAAACCCAAGGCGATAATCTGAATAGGCCAGTCGTTGTGCACTGACAAGCAGCGTCCGTGACGCATGCCATTTGCATAGGTGAGTGCAAATGGCAGCCGACCTAAGCCGTACGGTATCAAATCAGAAATTCGGGCAAATTCTCACACGAGCGCTGATTCTTCCGATCGCGCTCATGTTCCTCCTTTTAGGTCTGCTCTTTTTCCAAGTTCGAAACCTGGTGACTTCCATGCAATGGGTGGATCATACCGATCTCGCTATTGCTCAGGCAAACCAGATTCGCTTTGATTTGATTAGTCTTCAAAACGATCTCCGTGGTTACGCAGTCATCGGGAGCTCCGACTTGCTGAAGAGCTATCAGTCGACGGACAGAAGCCTGGATTCCGATATCGAAAAATTTCGTGCAACAGTTGCGGATAATCCTTCGCAGCAACAAAGGGTTGTCCAAATCAAGGCCAGGGTCGCGGAGTGGAGAGAGTGGGCGAATCGAGTCCTTCTGTCGGCCCAGTCATCCCGAGCCGGTGCTTACTCCGCAGTTGAGAGCGGGCAAGGTGGCCGCGGAATGGTGGATATCCAGAACTGGATCAACTCAGCTATCCAGACAGAGGAAGGCCTGAGACAGGAACGAAGCGGTGTCGTTCAGTCCGACGCGCGCAGAGCAGTCGTGTTTGCGATCGTAGTGACTGCGTTCCTAGGGACGATTTTGGCCTATTTCACCAGAAGACAGCTTTTAAATCTCGCAGTTATATATGGCCAGTCTCAAGATCTTATTTCTCAATATGCGGCTCAAGAGGCAGCACGTGCTGCGGAAGCAAAGTATCGTCAGTTGGTCGATAGTGTGAAGGACTATGCGATCATTATGCTTGATCCGCAGGGTTTCGTCACAAGTTGGACTACCGGAGCCGAAAAGATCAAGGGCTATCAGGCGGACGAGATCATTGGAAAACATTTTACCACTTTCTATACGCCAGAGGATAAAGCGTCGGGAAAGGCTGAATTGGAGCTGCAAAGCGCGGCAAAAGAAGGGCGATTCGAAGACGAAGGTTGGCGCGTCAGAAAGGATGGAACCAGGTTCTGGGCGAATGTCATCCTGGTTCCGTTGCGGGATCTGAATGGGAATCTCATGGGGTATGGAAAGATAACCCGCGATTTGACTCAAAGAAAGAAGACCGAAGACGAGATGAGAAAGAACAGTATCGCCTTGTCCGCAGCGAACAAGGAGCTTGAGGCGTTCTCCTACGCCGTATCTCACGATTTGCGCGCTCCGCTCAGAGGGGTCGATGGATTTAGCCAGGCACTGATGGAGGATTACGGTGATCGCCTCGATGAGGAGGGAAAGGATTACCTGAAGCGAGTCCGCGCGGGTGTTCAGCGCATGGGCAAGCTCATCGATGATCTTCTCAATCTCTCCCGACTCACCCGAGGTCAGATGAGAATCGGAGATCTCGACTTGAGCAAGATGGCTCGTGAAATTATTGAAGAGCTGCGCGAAAGGGATCCAAGTCGGAAGGTGGACGTGAAAATTCAAGAAGGTCTTGTGAGTCGCGGTGACTCAGGACTTCTGGGCGCAGCCTTGGAGAATCTTCTCTCCAACGCCTGGAAATTCTCTTCAAAAAATCCGCAGGCCAGGATCGAGTTTGGCGCAACCGAATTAAACGGAGAGCTTGTCTACTTTGTTCGAGATAATGGCGCTGGATTTGACATGGCTTATGCAGACAAACTGTTTGGCGCATTCCAGCGTTTGCACCATGCGGACGACTTTCAAGGCACGGGAGTTGGCCTAGCGACCGTGCGTCGAGTGATTCATCGACACGGTGGACGAATCTGGGTCGATGCGAAGGAAGGACAAGGCGCAACTTTTTATTTCACGATCAATACGCCAGGTCAGGAAAATCTGCAGGCAGCCTAAGGGAGAGGTATCGTCAATGCTATCCGATGCAAAAGGTAAAGTGATTCTTCTGGTTGAAGACAATCCGGATGACGAAAAGCTCACGATTCGAGCGCTCAAAAAACAGAATATTCAAAATGACGTTATTGTGGCGCGGGATGGCGTCGAAGCAATCGATTATCTTTTCGGGCAAGGAAAGTATGAGGGCAGGGATTTAGATGATCTGCCACAAGTGGTCCTGCTTGATTTAAAGCTTCCCAAGCTGAACGGTCTGGATGTTCTCAAGCGAATTCGAGAGGACGAGCGCACGCATGCGATCCCTGTTGTTGTCCTGACGACTTCAAGCGAGGAAAGGGATATTGTCGATAGCTATAATCTCGGTGCAAACAGCTATGTCAGAAAGCCGGTCGACTTCGTCGAGTTTGCCGAAGCTGTAAAGACTCTCGGGATGTATTGGCTATTATTGAATGAACGGACCTCAAAGCTCTCCGCTATTGAGGAGAAGAAGAAAGTATCTTAGCGACGAATGGATGCCTCCCTTCGCATACTCATCATTGAGGATTCTGAAGATGACGCCGCTCTCATGCTCCGAAGCCTGCGGCGGGCGGGCTTTGCTCTTTCTGAACGTCGAGTGGACACTCTGGCTGCATTGAGTGCCGCGTTGACTGAGAATGAATGGGATCTTGTTCTCTCCGACTTCAATCTTCCCGGCTTCACGGCGCGTGGTGCTTTGGAGGAGGTGAGAAAGCGCTCGCAGGAGATCCCATTTATCATTGTTTCGGGTGCCATTGGCGAAGAGCTGGCTGCAGAGATGATCCGTGCGGGCGCAAACGATGTGATCAATAAAAGTCACCTGGTTCGGCTGGCTCCTGCCATTGAACGTGAGCTTCGGGAATCCAAAATCCGCAAAGACAAGAAAAAGGCAGATGAAGAGAGGCATGAGCTTTTGGAGGAACTGAAGCGTGCCGTGGCGGTCAGGGATGAGTTTCTCGCGATCGCCTCACATGAATTGAAAACTCCCATCACTTCGCTGAAACTTCAGGCCCATATTCTGAACCGCTCACTGCAAAAGCTTGGACCGGGGCCCAAATACAATCAGCAGGTAGTAAAGTTCGCGGATATCAGCATTCGCCAGATTGAGCGAATGACCCGGTTAGTAGACGAGATGCTCAGCATGACCCGCATGATGTCACAGGGTTTGAGTATTCATTGCGATGATATGGAGATGCGTCATCTAGTGCAGAAGGTGCTTGAGCACTTCGCCGAGCAGATCCGGGAAAGCGGATCGCAAGTGGTTCTGCTGGATGGCGATCCGGTGAGGGGAAGATGGGATAGCTTTCGAATGGAGCAGGTGATTGAAAATCTCCTCAGCAACGCATTGAAATACGGATCGGGGAAGCCGATCGAGATTCACATCCGGAAAGAAGGGGATCATGCGATCCTCATGATCAGCGATCATGGGATCGGAATCGCGCCGGAAGATCAGAAGAGGATTTTTTCCCGCTTTGAGCGCGCAGTTTCGTACACAAATATCAGCGGGCTAGGCTTGGGTCTTTATATCGTGAGTGAGATTGTCCATGCTCATGGTGGCGAGATCGCGGTTCAAAGCGAATACGGCCAAGGATCCACTTTTGTTGTCAGATTACCCCTGGTTGCTTCCGAGAGGCCAGCGATCTCTCAAAGCAAGAGCGCTTAACTGCACATTGAAGTCGCCTGTCTACTCGAAGCAGCGCGCTCGCGGGCACATGCGTTGCTTATTGTAGCAGTATGGCAAATCAAGCGGAGCGTGGAGACTCACGTCAGGACTCGAAGGAAATCAAAACTACTGGAACCAGTGGCAATGCTTCAAAGGTCGAGGTGCCAAAAGAAGTTAAGGACCAGAAGTTTGAACGAGGGGGCACAACTGCCGGTGGCCAGGGCGATAAATATGCTGGCGCCTCAGTCAGTAGAAAAGAAAATGACCAGAAGCTGCCCGACTCGGCAGGCGGGACCGCGGACCGAGAAACGGCCAGCGGCAGTCCATTTGAAAAGGACCCGACGGTCGGAGGCGAGACGCAGCATCTGGAAAATCATCGTGAGAAGAAGGCTTCATAGTCTTCTTCTCACGACGGTGAATCAATGACTTAAGCAGCTTTCTTTTTGCTGATGCCTGATTGGATAAACTTCAGAAGGTCTGAATTGAACTGATCAGTATGGGTCTGCGCCAAGCCATGAGGAGCGCCGGGGTAGACCTTGAGCTCTGCGTTTGGAATGAGCTTTGATGATAGGAAGGCAGAGGCACCGATAGGGACGATCTGATCATCGTCGCCGTGAATAATCAGCGTCGGAACATCGATCTTCTTCAGATCTTCAGTCATGTCAGTTTCCGAGAACTGCTCAATGCTGTCATACTCCGCGGTGATCGCGCCCATCATGCTTTGAAGCCAGAAAAAGTCCCTGACTCCTTCAGATATTTGCGCCCCCTGGCGGTTGTAGCTATAAAATGGCAGTGACAGGTCTCGGAAGTATTGAGCCCGATTCCGTGCGGTGCCGTCACGGATTTCGTCAAAGACTTTTCTAGGAAGTCCGCCCGGGTTTGCATCCGTTTTGAGCATGAGTGGAGGAATGGCTCCCACGAGGACGCATTTGGCGATTCTTTTTGTTCCATGTCGTCCGAGGTAACGTGTGACTTCTCCTCCGCCGGTCGAGTGTCCCACAAGGATTGCGTCCTTAAGATCCAGGTGCTCGATCAGCTCACCGAGATCGTCTGCGAACTGATTCATCGTATTGCGCTCCCCAGTCTGCGTGGAACGGCCATGGCCCCGGCGATCATGAGCGATGACGCGATATCCGTTCTGAAGAAAGAACAACATTTGAGAATCCCACGCGTCTGCTGTGAGTGGCCAGCCGTGACTGAAAACGATAGGCTGACCCTTTCCCCAGTCTTTATAAAAGATTTCAATGCCTTCCTTTGTCGAAAGTGTGGCCATAAATGATTCTCCTCATATGGGTTTAGTCAAAACGGCAACTTGCAAGGAACGAACATGGCTGAGAGCCCTAAGAATAGGGCGGCTTAGGTTGAGTCGGCTTAGGCTTAAATGACAAAGCACAGCCTTTGCACAAATTCCGTACAGCGAGGACAGCGGATGGGCACTCAGACGCCAAAACTCAGGCCAATAGATCTTTCCGAATCTTATGAGAGGAATCAGTTCCAGACATTAGACCAAGTGGCTAATCGCTTGTCATTTCTCTCCGAGGCGAGCCGCCGTTTGAGTTCCGCGCTCACGAACCAAGAATGCTTTCAGGAATTGCTGGAGCTCATGGTTCCGGCGTTTTGTGACTTTGCCACGATTTCTTTGATGACCGAAAGAGGGGAGATTAAACGAGTCGCGCTTGCGCATATGGATCCCGAAAAAGCCAAGGCTGCGAACAATCTTTTAAATAAGTATCCTCCAAGGCTTGATGACCTCATAGGGCCCGGAAACGTGATTCGAACCCGAAAATCAGAGTACGACTTTCATGTAGACTCTCATCCTGGAGTCCATTCGCACTTGCTTCGATATCCCGAATTGGCTCAAACGGTCCAGATGTTGAAAATCCGCTCGCGGATCTGCGTTCCCATGGAGGCTCACGGTCAGATTCTTGGAGCCCTTTGGATGGTAGTTACCGACTTCAGCGGTCGCCACTTTGAAGACGACGATCTGAAACTTGCGGAAGAAGTGGCAAGCCGCGCGGCACTTAGTGTGTTTCATCTTTTTGCTTATGAAAGGGCATCCAAGGATCTTGAAAGGCTCACTGTGGAAAGAGAAATGAGAGAGACCTTTTTAGGTCAAGTCCGCCATGACGCGCTTTCTGTGCTGACGACCGCTACGCTTTCCGCACAGCTGATTATTCGCAAGGATAATGGAAAGCTTGCCGAACTGGCTGGGAAAATCGTGACTGCGATCGAAAAGGCGGCGGAGATCATCAGGAAAACGAAGTAAGAGATCTGGGGATAGTTCTACGCAGCCTCCCGTAAGAGCTCATTGAGAGCTCCGCGGAGCTCGGAATATCCCACGGCTTCCGTAACTCGCCGTCCCTCATAGAGGGATTCTCCAGGCAGAGTCACAATCAGGGCCGGAACTCCATCCAGCTCCAGCTCATCGGCAAGCGCCTCGTCCTCTTCAATGATGGGCTGGAAAGACTTGTTGCGAAGGGCCTCCCTAAGGAGCTTGGGCTCAAGGCCTGCTAAACGAGCGAGATCCAAAAGAACCGGCATGCGGCCAATGTCCTGACCTTCTTCATAGTAAGCACGAAAGATCGCTCGGTGCATTTGGTCGTATTTTCCATGGATGCGGGCAAATTCGGCGGCTTCAAGGGCCATTCGGGTTCGGGGATAATGGCTCGAAAATCTCATTTTCAATCCAACATCCCGAGCCATGGGAATGACTTTTCGCTCAAACATCTTTTTCTCTTCGTGAACGTTGGGTCGGGCGTCGGGATCAGAAGCCGGATAAAGCTCAAAGGAATGCCATTCGATTTCAACTTGCCCGCCAAACTCCAGCTGGATCCGGTCAAGAACGGGCAGCTCAACATAACAGAATGGGCAGACATAATCGCTCCAGACGTCGATCTTGAGTTTGGCCATAACCTTTGGCGCTTCAGGTCTCATGCCGTAACTTATGTGAGTAGATTGAGGACAAAATAACGGCCTCTCCTGAGTAGGAGAGGCCGTGTTGCTCAGTTCAGTGGAGCAGGTACAGCTGTTTGCTGGTTTTCGTCATCGTACTCGTGGCCCTTTTCCACGGGCCTTGCGCGCACTTCGCAGGCACCAGGAATCTTGTGCTCGCCCAGAATGAGGGCAGCTGGGTAGAGCATCCATTCTGCTGCTGGTGCATCGTGGTCCTTGCGCGGGATTACGATGGCAAGTCTTTGTCCGTTAGCAGCCGCGATCACAACTTCACGTTTTCCTGAGTTGAGGAGCGCACCATCGGCGTAGAACAGATTGCCATTGCGTGCAACGGCAAGTAGATTGCGAAGACCTTCAGTCTGAACGGCGTTGTCGAACATGTTTTCCACATTGTGCGATTCATGATCGACGCGAACGTTTGCGAAAACGCGCGCTACGGCTTCGAATTCTCGACCTCGCTGCTGCTCGGAGGCAGTCATCTGGTTTCCAAAAGTACAATTAAAGTCAAAGCGGAAGAGTCTTTCCGCCCAGCGCTGATCATCAGCAGCGTGAGCAGTGGCAAAAGAGGCGAGCAAAGCAAAAAGACTGAACGCGATTGTTTTCTTCATCGGATTCTCCTTGGGTTAAAACTTGTATTTTAATTTGTGAGATTGCCGCGTCAGGCGGGGAGAGTTTCAGGACGGACGGCAGGAGGGTAGCCTGCAATCACCGTGCTATGACTCAATAGAATCAAGAGAATCAAGAGGGAGAGTGAGAGGCTTTTCAGGACTTCAGAATTTTGGCGTGATAGGCGATATGAGATTCGATGAAAGTGGAGATGAAGTAATAACTATGGTCGTAATCCGCGTGTCGCCGGATCTGTGCAGGGTAGCGCGTTTTTTTGACAGTTTCTTCAAAAGTGTCCGTGAAGAGCTCGGTTGAGAAGAACTCGTCATTCAATCCCTGGTCAATCAGAATGGGAGTCGAACTCTTTGCGTTTTGAATCAGTTCGTTTGCGTCGTACTGCGCCCATCGCTTTCGGTCATCTCCCAGATATTCAGTGAACGCCTTGATGCCCCAGGGGCATAATGAGGGTGCACAAATCGGAGCGAATGCAGAAATCGATCGATAGAGATCAGGATGCCGCAGGCCCAGTACTAATGCCCCATGACCTCCCATGGAGTGTCCCATGATTCCCTGGCGATGAGGATCTGCAGGAAAGTTTTCCTCGACGATCTTTCTCAGTTCCTGCGTAACGTAAGTTTCCATCTGGTAATGCCTGGACCATTTTGGTTCTGTGGCGTTGACATAAAAGCTGGCGCCAGAGCCCAGGTCATAGCTATCGTTTTCGCCAGGAATACCCGTGTCGCGCGGACTTGTGTCAGGCGCCACGAGAATGATTCCATGTTGTCGAGCGTAAGCCTGTGCTCCGCCACCTTCAGCCATGAAGGTCTCTTCCGTGCAAGTCAGTCCCGAGAGCCAGTAAAGGACAGGCAGCTTTTTTCCTCCGGCCTGAAGTGCCTGAGGTGGAAGGTAAATCGTGAACTTCATCGTCCCGTCACAGGATGTTGAGGGGTGGCTATAGTAGTTCGTATAGCCTTCAAACTGCTTGTGACTGCGGGTCTGCTCCAATGAGTTTGCCATTTCTATTTACCGTAATGAATGACGCTTCGGATGCTTTTGCCTTCATGCATGAGATCGAATGCTTTGTTGATATCCTGAATACCCATGGTGTGCGTAATCATTTTGTCGATTTCAAGTTTTCCCTGCATGAAGTTTTCGACATATCCGGGAAGCTCGGTCCGGCCGCGTACGCCGCCGAAAGCCGTGCCTTTCCATGAGCGTCCTGTCACTAATTGATAGGGACGGGTCTGAATGAGTTTACCTGCGCCAGCGACACCGATGATGATCGATTCGCCCCAGCCCATATGACAGCACTCAAGCGCTGAGCGCATCAGATCCACATTGCCAACGCATTCGAAGGAATAATCCACGCCGCCGTCGGTGAGGTCTTCAATGACTTCCTGCACAGGCTTGTCGTGCTTCTTTGGGTTGATGAAGTCTGTTGCGCCGAGCTGTCGGGCAAGCTCAAACTTGTCCTCATTGATATCGACGCCGATAATCCGGGCGGCTTTTGCCATGACGGCGCCTTGGACCGCGCTGAGCCCGATTCCACCCAGCCCAAAGATCGCCACTGTGGAGCCAGGTCTCACTTTGGCCGTATTGAGAACGGCGCCGATCCCCGTCGTAATTCCGCAGCCAAGAAGGCAGACTTTCTCGAGGGGGGCGGCAGGGTTGATTTTCGCAAGAGCGATTTCCGGAATCACTGAGTACTCCGCAAAAGTGGATGTGCCCATATAGTGAAAGATCTTCTTTCCATTCTTGGAATAGCGGACCGTTCCATCGGGCATGAGCCCAGACCATTCGGTCTCGTTCAGCGCCGAACAAAGATTGGTTCTTCCGGACAGGCACATTTTGCAGGTGCGGCATTCAGGAATGTAAAGCGGGATGACGTGATCACCCGGTTTGAGTGACTTAACGCCTGAGCCCACTTCTTCGACGATGCCACCGCCCTCATGACCGAGCACGCAAGGAAACACCCCTTCTGGGTCTTCTCCGGAGAGAGTGAAAGCATCCGTATGACAGACGCCTGTCGCCACCATCCGAACAAGGACTTCTCCTGCCTTCGGGCCCTCGATCTCGATTTCCTCGATCACCAATGGCTTTTTTGGCTCCCAGGCAACTGCGGCAATTGTCTTCATGAATTTTGTCTATCCTTTTTGGCTCGAACAGTAAAACTTTGAAAGTGAAGCATTGCATTTTGTTAGCCATTTAAGCCATGCGTCGTAGTGATCGTGCAGCGCGATGAAAGATTTGCCGCTGAAGGATTATCGCATTTCTGTTAATAAATGATCTTATGGAAGGACCTAAATCCACCTTTCGCACCGAGGGGAGTCGAGATGTCGACAAACGTCGGTTTCACCGGCTGGAAGTGTCATCACTGGTTCTTCTCTCCATCGGGCTACTCCTGACATGCCTGGCGACGTTCTATGTCTATTGGAACGTTCAACGTGAAGATACCAGTCGGTTCAATGATCTCAACGAGCAAATATTAAGGAGCATTCGAAGCCGCATTGATCGGTACAGAATTTTTCTGATTCAATCACGCGGTCTGTTTGTAGCTAACAAAAATCGTCAGGTGACGCGGCGGGAGTTTCATAATTACGTCAGCAGCATGGATATTCCAAAACTTTTTCCTGGAATTCAAGGCGTGGGTTTCGCACAGCGACTCAAATCTTCAGAGCTTTCTTCCGTTGTGAACAAAACCCGAAGCGAGGGATTTCCTGAGTTTAAAATTTGGCCCAGCTATCCGCGCTCTGACTATTTTCCAGTGATTTATATTGAGCCCCTGGACTGGAGAAATCTTCGAGCCTTTGGCTTTGATATGTTCACTGAGGCAACCCGCAGGGAGGCGATGGAAAGATCCTGGCTGACGGGCGAGGCTGTGGTTTCAGGCCATGTCACTTTGGTTCAGGAGACTGAAAAGGATCAGCAGCCTGGATTCCTGCTCTATGTTCCTGTTTACCGAGCAGGGGCACCGGTTCAGACTGAGGAAGAAAAGAGGAACGCTCTGATAGGCTTTGTCTATAGCCCCTTCAGGAGTCACGATCTTTTTCTATCATTATTTCAAGGGCAGCATCTTCCGATCGATTTTGAAGTATTTGATGGCAGCACACCTTCCGCGAAAACGCTTTTGTTCGATAAGGATGGCGTCTTAAAATACGGAGATCCGGCACATAGGCCCCGGTTCGAAAAACTTAACCAGATGGAAATCGGTGGGCGAGTCTGGACCATCTATACGAGTACTGAGTCCACGTATGTTTTGCCCACAGCGCGCTATGCGCCCTTTCTATCAGTTTTAGCGGGACTCATTATCACGTTCTTATTGTTCAGAATCTTTCTTGCCTCAGGAAGGCACCAAGTTGAGCTCGAGAGTCTATATGAGAACGAACAGGCAGCCCGTAGACAGAGCGAATCCTCACTTTCCGATCTTGAGACTTTGAACCGGGTCAGCGTGAATCTGTCTGCGGAGCTCAATCTGCAGAAGCTTGTTCATGATGTGACGAACTCTGCTGTACTTCTGACTCATGCCCATATTGGAGCATTCTTCTTCCATGCGGTCGGGCAGCAGGGAGAGCTGTATACGCTTTATGCAAGCGTAGGTGCTCCTCGCGACAGCATATCCAGGCTGTTCAGGTCTGTACCTGCATCGACAATTAAGATGATCTTTGCTGGTACTGGAACGATAAGAAGCAACGATACACGCTCGGATCCACGCTTTGAGGGCTTTCGCTCAAGCACCTACGACGTAGAGGAGCGGCTTAATGTGGTGAGCTTTCTCGCAGCGCCTGTGGTGTCGCGAGGCGGTGAAGTCATGGGTGGACTGATCTTTGGGCATGAAGCGCCAAGCAGATTCTCTGAGCGTGAAGAGAAGATTGCGGCAGGGCTTGCGGCACAAGCTGCGGTGGCGATTGATAACGCAAGACTTTACCAGCGCTCCAGGGAGGCCACCGCGGTCAGAGATGAATTTTTGTCGATCTGTAGTCACGAGCTGAAGACGCCTCTGACAACGCTTAAATTACAGGCCCAAAAGAATAAACGGATACTGGCCAAGCAAAACGTATTAACGGAGCAATCCGTGAACAGCCTGTTGAATGCCACAGAAAAGCAAGTCGACCGGCTATCCCGATTGGTGGATGACATGCTGGATGTATCGCGAATCGTGACGGGAAGGCTGAAAGTTGAAACCGAGTCCTTTGAGCTGGGGGCGTTGGTGCGGGAGATCGTAGAGAGATTGACACCTCAAATTGAGGCGGCAGGTTGTCGGGTAAAAGTGGAAATCGTCCCATCCATCGTCGGAGAGTGGGATCGACTGCGCATTGATCAGGTTGTGACCAATCTCATTACCAATGCCGCAAAGTATGGTCCTGGAAAACCTGTTTATGTCTCGGTGACGGAAGAGGCGGGTGAGGCGAAGATCAGTATCCGGGATGAAGGTATCGGAATTGCGCCCGAGCACCACCGCAGGATATTTGAACGCTTTGAGCGAGCAGTGGAAGATTCTGGAATCAGCGGGCTTGGATTAGGTCTCTACATCACCCGTCAGATCTTAGAAGCTCACGGGGGCAATATCCAGGTTGAAAGTCAAGTCGGTCAAGGCGCAACCTTCATTGTAACATTACCGATTTTAAGTGGTCGTCTAAAAAAGGCGTCCTGATCCTTTTAGGCACGATCAAAAGCCGCCTCAATTCTTAGGCTTGGTCGCATGAGTAAGTTCAGCTTTTGCAAAGTGTTGAGACCATGCGTGGTTCCATAACCTGGCGGCCGCGCCACGGGAGAAGACGATCGGCCAAATCCGGACGGACCGACTCGGCAAATCCATCTGTTCAGTTTTTCAGGGAAGAATTGCGAAAGATTTATGACAAATAAACCCTTCTTTGATCATCATTCGTTAAAAGTTTTCGGTGCTTTGCTCGGACCAAGAATCGGATGGGTCATCGTTTCATTGCTATTTGGTTTTGTTGCAAGATGGATCTTTGCTCGCTTTTCAGACCGCTATCTTCGCAAGAGGAGTCATCTTCCTGGATTCTCCAATCAAACAAGTTTCTTTGGCTGGAGAACGCAATTTCTTTTCACGCTGATTGCCCTCCATTTGACTCTGCCATGGATGGAATATGACAAGCTGACCAGCAAAAGTATTGATCAGTGGATTGGCGTTGGAATCATCATCAGTGTCTGGCTGGTGCTTGCCAGGGTACTTCGTCTGTTTCGCTGGGTTGCAAATGTTCGCTACGATATGAGCCATCCCGACAATCTGCTCGCGCGCAAGGTGAGAACACAGCTCTACTACCTTGAGGAAGTCGCTCAGATCACAGTGGGTTTTATTGCATTCTGTATGATCCTGATGAGCTTTGAGAGTGCCCGACGCTACGGCAGCAGTCTCATTGCGTCGGCGGGTTTGGCCGGCGTGATTATTGGTTTTGCCGCACAGCGCTTCCTTGGGAGTATTATTGCGGGGCTTCAGATCGCTTTCACTCAACCTTTGCGAATCGATGACGTTGTGATCGTGGAAGGTGAATGGGGAAAGGTGCAGGAGATCAGTCTTACCTACATCGTGATCGGAACCTGGGACGGCAGGTCTTTGGTGGTGCCCATCACATATTTCGTCGAAAAACCTTTTCAGAACTGGACTCGAACAAATGCCGAGCTTTTAGGAAGCGTGTTGATCTTTGCGGACTATACGCTCCCTGTTCAACAATTGCGATCAAGGTTCGAAGAGCTGATTCAGGGCTCGCCGTTGTGGGATGGCAAAGTGGGGAAAATCCATGTGACGGATGCAACGGAGAAGTCCATGCAGATCCGCGCTCTGGTCAGTGCCAGAAATGCTGGCGATGCCTTTGAGCTCCGCTGCTATGTTCGCGAGGAGTTAATCCGGTTCATCCAAAATCAGTCTCCAAGCTATCTTCCGAAGGCGCGCGTCACGGCAGTCGAGCCGGATAGCGCGGTGAAGAATGGCGAAGCCGCATGAAGGGACTTCCTCGGTTCATGGCACAAATGGATCGCGTCAATCCTGATGCTCAAGCTGCTTTTTTAGCTCGGGCTTAACAACTTTGCCCATGGCATTTCTAGGAAGCTCGTTGAGAAAGAAGACTTCTTTTGGAACCTTGTACGGGGCGAGTCTCTCTTTCAGAAAGGAGCGAAGTGCCTCAGGGCTAAGATCCGAATGCTCAGGTCGACGGACGACGCAAGCGGTGACCCGGTCGCCCCAGACCGCGTCAGGAAGGCCGATCACGGCGACTTCGGATACGCCGGAATGCTCGCGGATGGCTTCTTCGATTTCCAGAGCGCTGAGCTTATAGCCACCGCTTTTAAGAATGTCGACGCTCGTTCTGCCGAGGATCCGGAAGGCGCCATCTTCAGATAACTCTACGGTATCGCCGGTGCGAAAAAAACGCTCACCCTCGACGGTCACAAATGCCTCTGTGGTTGCCTCAGGTCGCTTGTAATACTCTTTGAAAACGCTTGGACCTGAGATCCAAAGCTCACCCTCGACAATACAGGTTTTAACTGTGGCAAGTGGCTGACCCACGCATCCTTCCACGCGGTTTCCATGCAAAGGATTGGAGAGACCTACGCCGATCTCGCTCATGCCAAATCTCTCAAGCGGAATCAGGCCTGTGATCTCTTTCCATCGGCGAGCCAGAGTCACAGGAAGTGCAGCGCTTCCGCTCGTTGCCAGCCGGAGTCCGCGCGCGTTAGCTTTCCAGCGAGCCTGGGTCTCGATGTCGACCTCATCCAAGGCTTGAAAGAGCTTGGCGTAAATCGTCGGTACAGCCATAAAGACCGTGGATGATGCCATTTTCTCCCAGATCAGCTGGGCTGAGAACTGAGGGATGAAGGCAATGCTTGCTCCTGCGCTCAGACTGGAGAGCAGCGCGATACAAAGCCCATGCATGTGATGCAGGGGAAGGGTATGAAGAAGAGTGTCAGACTCCGTGAGACCCCAGGCCTCACACAGAAGTTTTTGCTGGTGAGTCAGGTTTCCTAAGGTCAGTACGACGCCTTTGGGTTTTCCCGTGGTGCCACTTGTGTAAAGTTGAAGCGCTGCCGAGTCCGATGACGGGCGCGCGATGGCTTC
>JBJMMA010000047.1:0-4094 GCA_045805065.1 Bdellovibrionia bacterium
GGATCCCAAGCTCAAGGGAAGGAAGCTCGCCTGGGTCTCCGAGAAAAACTATCATCTCACGGTGAAGTTTTTAGGCGCGACTGCGGAAGAAAAACTCTCAGAAGTGATCCGGGTTGCCCAAGGTGCGCTCTCGGACGTGAGCTCTTTTGAGATGGAAGTTTCAGGAGCCGGCGCTTTCCCTCGCGTTCTCTGGCTGGATGTAAAAGAGCCTTCGTCGACACTTCCTGCGATCGCTCAGAAACTGGATCAAGCGCTTGAGCCCTTGGGCTTTGCACGTGAGACGCGCACGTTTGTTCCGCATCTCACTTTGGCTCGCCTGAAAGAAGGAAAGCCAATCCGTGCGGATCGTGATTTGAAAAGCGAATGGCGCGAGCGCACGCTAGGTAAAAGCGTGGTTCGCGAAGTGATTCTTTATCAGAGCGAAACGCGTCCTACGGGTGCGGTATACGAGGCTGTGGCGAGGATTGCTCTTCACCAGTAGTCTTGTTGATTTGCTGCATGACACGCGGGCCCATCGTAAAGCCTGCAACGGCTCCCGCAACGAACATGACCATCGGGTTTGCGGAAAGCTTTCCCGTGTTTTGCGTCGTGAGCTTTCGTTGGCGAAGAAGAAGTCCCGTCATGAAGCCCGCGATTGATACGGAGGCCACCACAAGCTCAGGACGATCTTTGAGAATGTGACGCGCTTCATCTCCCCAGTGGTTGAGCGTGTGGAGCCCTTGCTGAATCATGTTTTCAGCATCTCCCATCATATCATCGAAGCCCTGCGGGCGTTCGTGGTGATCGAAGCCTTGTGGACCTTTTGGGGGAGTAGACTGTTCTGACTCTGGATCGTTTCGCATGGCGTGACCCTTCTTTCAGGGGTACTCCGACGAGCAATCTACATGCCATTTTTGCTTGAGGGCATGAGTACTTGAGTGCGACGTGTTTCATAATCACTCTGATTTCCCCGGCGCCGGGAAAAATTCAACCCTGATTGGAGCAGTGATCGAAAAAAGTCTGCGTGAAAATAATTTTTCATTTGACCGCGTTTTGAATTGGAGACTCGGTTTGCGTTTTAATTTTCAAGACCATCTCTGATGGCTTCTCAAATAGGCCTAACTTTCCCTAAGAGTGCGCCTCCTTTTCAAAACGCGATCGGATCGGTTCTGACCTATAAGAGGCGCTTGGAGCGCCAGCCAGGTGGATAAATTTCATTTTAAAAACTCATGTTATGAATCCTCTCGTTCAAAAGAGGTCGAACATGAATTTGAAATCAAAATCCAATCAAGAATTGTTAAGTACACTGAAGCTTCAAGTCGAAAACGAGCGGAAGCTTTTGATGGAGATTCTTTACTCGCTCCAGGAAGTAGAAGCTCGAAGTCTTCATCTTGAGATGGGGTATCCTGATCTCTATAATTTTGCGATGAAGGAGCTTGGCTATAGCTCTGGAGCTGCGTATCGCCGAATCTCGGCAATGCGGCTTTTGAAGAGCGTTCCTGAAGTCGCACCAAAACTTGCCAGTGGTGAACTTGGACTTGAGAACGCAAGTCAGGCGCAAAGTTATTTTAGAAAAGAAGATCAGCACAGAAGGGAGCAAGGCCAAGACAAGCTTTCACTCCATGAAAAGCGCGAAGTGGTTTCTGAGCTTTTGGGTAAATCGACTCGTGAAGGTCTTCGTGTCCTAATAGAGCGCTCTCCTGATGTCATGACTCCGACGGAAAAACTTAGGCCTCTTTCAGAACAAAAAACTATGGTTCAGTTTGTGGCTAGTGCTGAATTGATGGGTAAGCTTAATGAGCTTAAGGATTTACTGGCGCATCTGAACTTCGAAGGCCGGATGGATGTACTAGTCGAGAAGCTTGCGGATATCGCATTGAAGAAATTGAAGCCTGCTTTATCCCCGGCGCCGGGGATGACTGGGATTGGTCTTAAGAAATGCACCCGTACTCGAACTGCAATTTTAAAATTAGATACCTCGCGCACTCAGAAAACTCGCTCGCGCTATATTTCTTCACAAATTAGAAGACGGGTTTTAATGAGAGATCAAAACGGCTGCACTTACCTAGATCCTAAAACGGGTCGGGTTTGCGGGGCACGACATGGGCTTCAGTTTGACCATTTGGTTCCATTTAGTTGGGGCGGTGCGCACACAGTTGAGAATCTTGCGCTGAGATGTGGGGCGCATAATCGCCTTCGGGCTGAACAGATGCGCCTGATGTAAAATAAAAGAGGGAACCGCTCCGGCCTATTGGAGTCGATTCCCTTCCCATATGGAGAACTATTTACAGCTTACGCTGCTGACGAGAGCTGCTGCTCCATGTACGAGACCAGATCTTCGATCTGCTCAAGTGTCATGAGGCGAGTCTCGCCGACGTTGTAGCGGTTCTGAAGAAGTTCCACGAAACGAGTTTCTGGGAACTTGGTCAGATAGGGCCGATAGAGATTCATCAACACGCGGTTGAGTTGCTCACGCGAGCGCGCCGATGACTTTCCCTTGGAGCCTTTCTCTTCTTTTGAAGATGCAGGCGCTTTAGTCGTTAGACCCGGCGATTCGGAACGAGGTTCCGGACGGCTGGTTTCGCGAGGCTCCGCAGGAGGTTGTGCGGCAACTGGTGCTGGCGATGGAGTCACGTACGAGCCTTTTACAAATTTCTCGTAGTCCTGGATGCTCCATTGACGGAACTTGTCGCGGCTCTCGTTATAATCCGCCCATACGGTTGGCGAGTCATAGAGATAACGACCGATCCCAAAGAGCATCGCTGCGCGCTTCAATGCGTCTGAGTACGCGGCTTTTGGATCATTTCCTTCGCCCACGTTTTCACGTGAGACACCTTTGACGGTCATACGGATACGCACGTAAACCGTGTCGCCGACGCGCTCTTCGTTGATCACTTCAGTGGTCCATGCAGGATCGACCATCTCGAGGCGATCTTGAACGTCCGTGTGCTGAAGATAGAGCACCAGAAGTGCGCGTGTGCGGTCTTTGCTCGTGCTCTGTACTTTGACGCCGAGGCTTTCCTTTGGAAAAGGGGCCTTGAGAATCTTGAGATCCTCTTGGTTCAAAATCGAAGAGCTCTCGGAGTTTGCCGAGTGCACTAGCGTTGGTGCGCTGGTTGCAGCCTCGGGTTGAGATTTCTGAGTCTTCATTTCTGCTTTGGCTTTCATACTGTCTTACCTTTCCTATCTCGCGGGCGCGGGATGAGGGGGGTCCCACGACCTGACCTCGGTTCGGAGTCACTGAGGGGGTGTTCCTTCGAACCAAAACCAAGCCGTGGGCGAGTCCTAAGAATGCACGAAAACAGGTCTCGGTATCAAGCGAAATAGTTTAGTCGCTCGCTCCGGTATAGGCGCATCAAGTGCTTGAAAGATAAGGGAAGTAAGGGAGCGCCTCAAAAAATTTTTGCGCGGATTTCGGCCTAGTTCAGAGATTTTTTGTGAACTTCAAAACGAGGTAAAAAGGGGAGTCGAGCGGCTTTGTCAGATCCACTTTTTAGGCGTTTTGATTGGATTGATTTTCATCTCTGAAAATTAAAAATGAAAATCGATGACTTTCTTTGTTGCAGCCAAGACGCGTTGCATGTATTTCAAGATTCCACGTCACACAAGTGATTGGTCTCTGCGTCTCCATCGTCTAGAGGCCTAGGACACTCCCCTTTCACGGGAGTAACCGGGGTTCGAATCCCCGTGGAGACGCCATTAAAAAAGCCTTCGAACTCGGATGTTCGAAGGCTTTTTTATTTTCAGGTACTGGGGTTGGTGTAAGTTTCGCTCATGCGCATCGATCCACATTCCTATGCCGACGATACCCAACCCACCGTTCACGATCTCGATTGGAAAGCCTTCGTCGATTTTGAAAAACATGTCATTCGAGCTCAAGCATCTCTCCGTTTTCTCGAATGCCCGAAAACAGATAGCCCTCTCGATCTCGATACTCGTGGACTGACACTTAACAAAGTCACCGATCTCAAAGGAAGGGCTCTCAAGTTCGAATTGGGAGCGATGGATGAGGTTCTGGGCCAAAGACTTCGTGTTGATATTCCTGCTGGCAGCGAAGGTGTCGTCATCGATTATGAGACCTCACCGAACGCATCGGCACTGCAGTGGCTGACGCC
>JBJMMA010000048.1:0-25331 GCA_045805065.1 Bdellovibrionia bacterium
AGATGACGATGACGAGGGGCATCCTCCGGCACAATGGACTGAGTTCCGTGATCGCATTCGCTCTTGCGATGGAGTCCTGTTTGTCACGCCGGAATACAATCGCTCCGTGCCAGGCGTTCTCAAAAACGCGATCGATGTGGGCTCTCGTCCTTACGGAGAGAGCGCCTGGGCAGGAAAGCCAGGGGCAGTCATGAGTGTCTCGCCAGGAGCGATCGGAGGTTTTGGCGCAAATCACCATTTACGCCAGACTTTCGTGTTTTTGGACGTTCTCTGCATGCAGCAGCCGGAAGCATATATTGGAAATGCCGCAAAGCTCTTTGGACCCAACGGCGAGATTCAAAACGAATCCACACGCGCATTGCTGCAAAAATTCATGGATACCTATGCAAGATGGGTCGAGCAAGTTCCGCATGACGTCAGGTCTGCGGCATAATCACTGACGCTCCCCTTATACGCCCCCGTCCTTGAGTAAGATCACAGAAGCAGCTAATTGCGTTTTCTATGATCTTTTCGAAGAGACACTTTTTCCACTTTCTATTGTCGACGGTTCTGGCGACTTCAGCCATCGCTTCCGACTTTGATCGGGTCACGCCCCATGAGCGGAGAGAGCTCATCCGGCGCGCGCAGATCTGGTTCCCCACTCCAGTCTCTTCAATGGATCTCTTTGCCGGGCCAAAAGACCGCGACTCTTTTGAGTTCGGGCAAACAGTAAAGTGCACCTATGTAAAACATGATCGTGGCAACGGAACTTCTCCCAAATTCTACTGCCGGACCGACTCGGGCGACGAAATCAAAGTGCGGTACGGCGAGGATAACAATGAGATCTACGCTCAAGTGGCTGCGTCCAGGCTTCTTTGGGCGCTGGGGTTTGTCACCAATGCCAATTATCCGGTCCGCATCCAATGCTACGGCTGCTCAGATGACCCGTGGGACGACCCAAGGTTTGTTCCACAGACTGTCACCTTTGAGGATGCCACAATTGAGCGCACGATCCGAGCGCATGAAGTCTGCGAGATAGGAAAAACGAAACAAGGCTGGGGATGGCTTGAACTGGATACTGTAAAGGAAGAGCTTGGCGGCGCGACCCGAGCGCAGATCGATGCCTTGAAGCTTCTCGGGGTTTTCATGTCTCATATCGACAGCAGACCCAACAATCAGAAGCTGATCTGTCCCATGGACGAAGTCGTCACCGAAAATGAACATAAGAAGTGCAGAAAGCCTCTGATGTACATCACAGATGTTGGGACCACATTTGGTGGCGCGCATGAGACGGTGGGATTCACCACTCTCAAGCTCCGCCATTGGAAGCACTGGTCGATCTGGGCGGATCCGCGCCGATGCATCGCAGACATTCTGCCTGAAGGCACGAATCCTCAGAAATTGAGATATCCTAAAATCAGCGAGAAAGGACGACGCTTTCTCGCTGATCTTCTGGCTCAGCTCTCAGATTCCCAGATCCGGGATCTTTTCCGAGCAGCTCGCGCTGATCGCGTGAAACAATACCCTGGCTACGCAAGCGTGGATGAATGGGTGGAAGCCTTCAAATTCCGTCGAGCTCAGATCGTCAATCACCGGTGCGATTAGGCTTCTTTGAACTTTCTTCTGAGCACACTCTCTGCCAATTGTATCGTCCGCTAATAAAGCACTGATCAATCAGCGCGGTTGAAAATCGTGTAAAATACGTTTTCTCGGCTCTCATTCCTAAACATCCCATATATAAAATCCGACATTAACACTAGGGAACTCTTATAAGCCTTCTGGCGTCTTAACACTTTCGGAACTTAACAAAAATGTCATCGGTGACACATTCCGGAAATATACAGACGACTTAAACTTATACAAAGATTCACAGCTAGTATTTACCGTTGGATTACTCGTTGGAGTATTTAGGGGGATGACCATGGCGAAGGGCCCAGTCCAGAACAAATCATCTAATTTCGCAAAATGGGTGACCTGTATTTTAGCGGCGAGCTCGGTAAGCATCCCTGCCTTGTCCTACGCAGGCTCCAAAGAAGTGGCCCAGCGCCTCTTTGACCGTCTGAATGGCCACCCTATCGCACTGACCGATCCAAGACTTGCTCAGATGATTGCAAAGATTGACGCGGGCGATAAACTCGGCGCAGCTGAAATCGCGACCAACGATGATGGTTTCTACAACGTCACAGTAAAAAAATGGGGCGCGACGATGTCCAATCGTTCGGAGGTCGCGCTCTTTCAAGATCCTGATCGCTCAAGAGCGCCATACTTCGGATCGCTGAACGACTTCAATGCAACGATCATCGGAGTCACGCGCGATAATCTGGACGCAAGACTCCTTCTGACGGGTGATTTTATTTATAAGGCGGACACCAGCATTGATAAACCTGGCGCAAAACAGCCTCCCTTTCTGACTACCGCTGATGCCAAAACCTCAATCCACAGCGATCATTTACTCAATTGGACCAATGACCATTACACCTACATTGAGCAGCAAAATGTGAATCTGAGAGAGCACCTGGTTCAGACCAAGCAATTGGTCACGACCTCGATGTACTGGGGCTACGATAACAATCAACCTCCGCCTCTGGTCCCAAATCCAGATACAGCGGGTCTTCTCACGACAAGAGCTTTCACATACGCCCATATGTTGAATGGAACCAACCGCCGTTGGGTGGAGTTTGCATTCCGTGAATTCACCTGCCGTCCCATCACTCAATGGGCTGACGCTCACGTGCTCGACACTTACGTGCGCCGTGACGTGGAGCGCGCTCCCGCCGGCGACGTGATGCTTTTCAAGACTCGCTGTATCGCCTGTCATGGTGCCTTGGACGGCATGGCTGGAGCGACGGCGCATTACACCTGGTACTCGCCAGTGAGTGGAAGCTGGGTCCAGGGAGGATTTCTTGTCCGCGCGCCTGGCCCGATCCCCTACAGCGCCGATTCCAATGGAGTTTTTAACAAGGCCAATAAAAACTCTCAGAACTATCCTAGCGGTCACGTCGTCATGGATGATTCCTGGATCAATCAGGCGACGCAAAACCAAAATGTAAGCTTTGGTTGGAAGGGCCCTGTATCAGGAAACGGCATGCACTCATTTGGCCAAATGATTGCGAACTCCGATGCATTTCCTCAATGCATGGCGAAGCGCATCTTCACCGAGATGTGCCGTCGTGCTCCAGCTGAAAGCGAAGCCGCCATCGTGAAATCCCTGGGCGACCAATTCGTTTCAGACAACTACAACCTGAGAATTCTTTTTGAGCGGGCAGCGATCTTGCCGAACTGCCTGCCTCAGCAGTGAGGTGGGTCATGAGGGGAAAAGAAACGATGAAACAATCCAACTTCTCTTTACAGCACTCTGGCAAGCGCCACGTGAGCTCTCTGCTTGCCTTGTCTGTGGCGTGCATCAGCCTCTTTGGATGCGATCTCAGCGAATTGTCCCAGAAGAAAACCGATGCGAAATTAGTCGCGCCGACCTCAGGATCATCCTCAAACGGAGCTCAGACAGGTGGATCTCCTACCAACAACGCTCCTGCAACTCCTCCAGCTCCTTCCGCTCCTGTCAATGTTCCTGTGACTATCAGCTCCACCGGAACGGCGGGGATTCGCGACTTCATTCAGGTTGTTCCCGCAATGTCCGCGGTGACCGGCATTCCGATGTCGAACACCAACGTTCAAAGATATTATAGTTCCGCAATCACCCGTATGTCCGTGGATGGCAGCGGCACTGCGGTTTCTTCCGCGCTGCTTGCCACGTACACGACCATGGCATCCATTTTCTGCCAGGAACTGGTGACCAAGGAATCACCTCCGAACGGACCTGCGGTCCTGTTTGCCGATCTGGATTACACCAAGGGAGTTTCAGGACTGACTCCAGCCGCGCGCGCGGCTCTTTTGAAAAAGCTCACTCAGCAGTTCTGGGGCCGTGACCCATCCACTGGTGAGAGCGCAAGCTTCAACACGATGCTCGACGAGATTTCTACTCCGTTAAATGGAGTCGGAGTCAGTAGCACTGAGAAAACCAAAACGATCGCTTTGTCCGCCTGCACCACGATCCTGAGCAGCCTGGACTTCCTGAAGAACTAAAATAAGGGGATAAAGATTATGGCTAAGAAAAAAGACAATTCCCACTTTCATCACCATGGACCTCCAGTCACTCGCCGTGACTTTCTGTCTCGTGGCTTAATGAGCATCAGCACCGTTGCCATGGCACCCAGTGTTTTAGGGCTGGCAAGCCTTGCTTCAAGCAAGGCTCGTGCGGAATCCTGCGCCCCATCGGGCTGGGCTCCTGGCGCGATCCCCTATCTCGTTTTCGATTTACCAGGAGGCGCGGCACTGCAAGGCAATTTCCTGGTCGGAGGAAAGGGCGGTGCCGAGGATCTACTTCCAAGCTACAGCGACCTGGGATGGGATCCCCGCGCAGCCGGCGCCATCGATAAACGGTTTGGCCTGCCCATGGCAGCAAACGCCAGCAAGATCTTTCAAGGCATCATCGAGAAAGCGAGTCCTGAGGCGCAAGCTAATCTCAAAATGGCAAGCATTTGCCATCAAAGCCAAGCTGACTCCAGCCTTAATGCCAACTCAGCCCTTCTTCTGGTGACCCGCGCAGGTGCGTTTGGTAGCCAGTTTGCAGCTGGCCTGGGGACCACGAACAGCTTCAGTGGCAGCAATACTTCGGGCCCTTATGCTGATCCCGCGATCAAGCCTTTGCACATCACGCGGTATGAGGACCTTGCAGGAGCACTGGCCTTTGGTAACGCGTTTTCTCAAGGGGCCGGTTACCAGATCTCGGACAAACTCCTGGGCTCAGTGATGAAAGCGATCACCAGCATGAGCGCTGAACAGTCCGCAAAGCTCGCATCCATGAATTTAGGAGACCAGTTCAAGACACTCTTCAATTGCGGCCTGCAAAAAAACGTCACTCTGACGGCTCCATCGAGCGTCAATCTGGACCCAAGAAAGTCTCCTGAGATGTGTGCGGCTTTTGGTATCACCACTAACAGCAATTCCGGGGACTTGAACGTTGTCATGGCAACCATTGTCTACAATGCCTTAAAAGGAAACACCGGTCCTGGCGCTATCGCCGGATTTGGGGGCGGCGGTTACGATTACCACAGCAATGACCATGTCTCCGCCGATAATGCTGACCTGGCTGCAGGTCGAGCGATTGGAATGGCCGTTGAAGCAGCATATCGCCTCAACCAAGCGTTTATGTTCCAGATCGTCTCCGATGGTGGCGTTCGCGGGCCTGGTGGTGGAAGCCGCGATTGGAATGGCGACACCAATGACTCCATGACGATCATTGGCTACTACAATCCGAAAGGAGTCAGCTTCCGTTCGCAAGTGGTCCAGCTTGGAAATTACACTGCCGGGCAAGGTGCCGATGGAAGCACGGACCTTGGAGGCAGTACCGCTCGTGTCGGGTTCGCCGTCCTTGCAAACTACCTCAACGCGATTGGCAAGTTCGGTGACTTCCGCAAGTATGTGAATGAGTCGGAGCTCCCAACTCCCGGGGGAGGATTGGATTCCTTCCTGCTCTTCGCTTGATCATCTAGGGAGATAGGGGGAAATATGATGCGCAAGAATAATAAAGAACTCTTGGTGATCGCACTCAGCGCGTTGGCCGTGACGGGCTGCCTGATGGATCAAAAGAAGGTGGGCGCATTGCTCGCCTCCTCCTCTTCTTCTTCCCAGCAACAATTCAGTGGAGACAGCTGTCAAAAAGGCGGTGGCCCAGAGGGCGCGTTCCAAAATACTTTTTACCCACTGGCTCGCGTCAACTGCATTTCTTGCCATGGTTCAACGCAGTCTCCTATGTTTGCGGTCTCCAACGTCAGTGCCGCTTTCTCTGCCGCACAAGACTATATCAATTATAATCGAGTGACCTCTTCGCCTTTCATGACCAAGCTCAAAGATGGACACTGCGGCCCTCAGTGCGTTGCAGGAAGTCCCATCAGCAACAGCATGATCGCAGCACTCAGTGATTGGGCTGCCGGTGCGAACTCCGCGGTAGCCTGCCCGACGCCAACTCCAACGGCGACGGAGGGCGTGCCTCCTCCAACGGATACGTCAAGTCTCGACATCAATCCTAACGTCACAAACGCGATCTCCATGCCGGCATCGGTTCCCAATAATGAGACGAAAACTTTCGCCATCATGCGGTGGGATCTTGGAACTATTTCCCCAAACAACCCGGAGCTCAATGGCGTGATCTTTGAGCTCAAGGTACAGACCGTCGGTCTGAATGGGTATGTTTTCTCGGTTCCGCGGCTTGCGACGAAAAACTACCCAATCTACGTCAAAAACCTCCAGATTCTGATCAACGGTAATTATGATCGACTTGGAAATGTGATGAGTGACGTTGAGGCCACGGTCAATAACGTTTCAAATTACACCATCCCGGCCATTACGAGTCAGATGACTCCTTTCCCGGCGCTTTCCAGCAGAAACGCGATCCTGGCTCAAGGCAATGGCCCAGGTACCGACAAAATCAGCCTGGCTTTCGGAGAAATCCACAAAGCGGCTGCACCTACGGCGTGCAAGGCTCTGAATACCTTCAAAGCCAAGGTGCTTCCTGTCTTTCTCAGAATGGACCCTTACTTCCAAACGGTCCCAACGTGCATGCGGTGTCATGACACTGCTGCCCCTTACAAGCAGGCGGCGGCTATTGCGGCATTCGATATGACCAATGCGACTAACAACGCTGCTGCCTTGTGCGCCGCCGCTTTGCAGCGAGTGGACCGGAACGACCTGATTCAATCGGTCTTGATCTCCGCCCCACTCAATCTGACAGCGTTTCATCCAGCGGATAATTATTACGACAACCCTGGTCTGACGTCGGATCTTGTGGCGCCTGCCTGGATTGACTGGATGAATGAGGAGATCGACGCTCAATAGGCTCCTCAGCCCTCGACATTGATCTTGAGTTCGACTCGACGATTCTTTGCGCGACCGGTTGCGGATTTATTGCTCGCAATCGGTTGCAAGGATCCCTTGCCTTCGATGTCGAGCTGATTGGATTTCACGCCTTGCTGCCTGAGAACTTCAGCCACGGATTGCGCCCTTTGATGAGAGAGAAGCTCATTGAACTTCTGCGTGCCCGAGTTGTCGGTATATCCAGCGACAACAATCTTATCCTTCGGGTATTGCGCCAGGATCTTCCCAAGCTGCGTGAGTTGCGTCTGTGCTTCAGGCTTGAGCACAGCACTTGAGGTATCAAAGAGAAGATCGTTCTTGAGATTCACCAGAATGCCGTCTTCGGTCCGTTTTGTATCCGCGACTTTTTTGAGCTGCTGAGCCTGCTTATCGAGGTAGTTTCCAACAACCCCACCCACAAGAGCGCCCGCTCCTGCGCCGATGAGCGCGCCTTTTCCGCCACCGATCAGAGCACCTGCTCCTGCGCCTACGGCAGCGCCACCGCCCGCACCGATTGCGGTGTTTTTACCCGGCGTAGCGCACGAAGCAACCGACCCCATCAGCACGATTGAAAAAACCACCTTTGAAAAAACTGCTTTGCGCATTCCTCGTTGAACTCCTTTTGCGAAGGGATACGCTTGAATCTGAATTTGGTTTTCCAGAAAAGCGTACTAATTTTGGCCAATCGCAGATTTTCAGCTCAGGGGTCCCCTCGGACACATAGCTGAAAACAGAGCTCTTTTGGTAAGCAGTCCGTTGGCATTCCTGATGCTAATTATCCTCGTAAAACGGCCTTGGCTATTTTGAGGAAATCAATGATGTCAAAAGCAGCGTCACGCAAACTCGGCATGGGAATAGTGGGAATCATGGGAACCATGGTTGTGGCGACCACTTCTTGTTCAGGACTTACACCTGAGCGCAAGCCCTCATCGGAGCTAAAAGCAGTGAACAAGAAAGTCCGGGTGATCGCCCTCACCGACTTCCATGGGGCCCTCGAAAACGAAAGCGCAAATACGAAGAACGGATTACCGGTTCGCTATTCGGGCGCATCATTACTGAGCGCTTATGTGAACAAGCTTCGATCCATCGATGATACCCCTACTGTCGTTATTGATGCTGGCGACTTATTTCAAGGTACGATGATCTCCAATTCTGCAGAAGGACGCCCTGTCATTGAGTTTTACAACTATTTAGGAGTAGACGCCGCGACTATCGGAAATCACGACTTTGACTACGGCCCCGAAGGCGAAGCAATTGTTCCCAAGCGCCCAAGTGATGATCCACGGAGCGCCCTGAAGGCTCGTATCCATCAGGCCCGCTTTCCGTTCCTGGCCGCAAACATTCGGGACAAGGACGGAAATATCCCGGATTGGGCCAAGCCTACGACGATGATCTCACGAGGCGGAGTCCGTGTGGGTGTGATCGGCATCGCAAGCGTCCGCACAAGAGACACGACGATCCTTCAAAACGTGGCGGATCTTTCGTTCATCGATCCTGTGCCCGTGATCATCGAGCAGTCTCGCCTGCTTCGGGAGCAGGGCGCTGACTTCATTGTCGTGTCAGCGCACTCAGGTGGCGGCTGTAAAGACAATCGAGAGGAAAAGCAAAGAGATCTCTCTTCCTGCGACCCGAGCGAGCTCTTTGACATGACCCGAGCTCTCCCTTCTGGAACCGTCGACCTTGTTCTAGGCGGCCACACTCACCAGGGCGTTGTGAAGTATCTTCCGACGCCGGTGATGCAAAACTATGCAAAAGGAGCTTATGTCGGATGGGCTGAGCTTTCTGCATCTGCCTCGGGTCCTTCGATTGTCCAGCTTCACGGTCCCGTCAAAGTCTGCGGCGAAGTAGTCAATTCCAAGAAAGGTCCAAGCTGCGAGCCTTATGATATCAAGGCCTCTACTGAAGCTCCTGTGCAAGCAAGCTTCCTTGGCGCCAAGGTCGTCGCGGATGCGCAGGTGTCGGCGCTTCTCAAATCCGATGTTGATCGCGTCCAGGCAATCAAATCAGCTCCATTGGGAATCAAGGTCGAGCAAACCATGGCTCGCGATTATTACAACGAAACTTCGTTAGGCAACTTCATGGCTGACGTCTACTTCGATTACTTCAAGGATTCAGTCGACCTCGTCGTTCTTAACAACGGAGGCTTCAGAGAAAACCTGAGTCCGGGCGATCTCACCTACGGAGACATTTTTTCCGTGATGCCTTTTGACAACAAGCTGGCCATCATGACGGTCGATGGAAAAACCGTTCGTCGAATGGTGGAAATCGGGATCTCAAGAAAAGACGGAGGACTGTCCTGGAGCGGACTCACCTTCACGGCGTCTCAATGCAAAGCAGAAAACATCGCTGTTCATAGTGCTCCGCTTGATGAGAACGGAACCTATCGTGTTCTCACTGCGGACTTTGTGGCCACAGGCGGCGTTGGCTTCTCGGAACTTAAGCTCTTGAACTCCCAAATCCGAATTTTGGATGATCAACCTGTCATGCGTGATGTAATGGCCGATGCGATTCGAAAGCTCAAACCTTCAACTGCAGCTGGGCACTATTTCGACTCGGCCCACCCGCGACAGATCATTCGCGTGCTTTGCAGCCCTTAAGTATCCTGCTTCATTAATGCCGAAATCGCCTGGCTGGCGTCGTCCTTGCGGCTCTCAAGGCCACGGATCACGCCAGCACGATCGGCCTCCGAGCGGTTCTGACTCAGCTTGAACTTGGACTGAATGCTTTCCACTTGAATGGAGAACCCGACAATCGCCTTCTCCAGAACTCCTGGAGCGGCAAGGTCTTCCGGGATCCAGAACTCCCAAGGATCGGCGTTATCTTTTTCTGCAAAATCAGAAAGGACTTTCAGACATTTTTGAATCCCAGCCGGATCCTCAATGAGGGTGCAGCTACCTTTCACATGAACGACTGCATAGTTCCAGGTTGGAACGTCATTCTCGGCGTACCATTTCGGAGTGATATACGCCTGAGGGCCGTTGAAGATGACATAGACAGGCTGCTTACCCAGGTACTTACTATGAGGATTAGCCCGCGCGAGATGCCCGAAAAGTGTGATCACATCTTCTGTCACCTCCACGACCAGCGGCAAATGGCTGACAAATGGGCCTTGCTCTGTCTGGCTGATCACAGTCGCTAACGGATACTTCTGCATCAACGCTAGCGATTGCACCCAGTCACTGTTTTCAAATCGTTTCGGTAGATACATGAATTCTCCATGCAGCAGTTCCCAGCTGATTTCCAGGAGAATGCAGGCATGCGACATTCCTTTGGCGCTATTCAAAACCCTATAAGTTGAGCATCAAATGAGTCGCAAATCGTGCAGGCAATGCAACGACAATAATGAAGAATTGTGAAGACTTTATATAAGCCATTGTAATTATTAGTTATTTAATTAATGAATCGGCTACACAATTTTAAATAATAGACCGATAATATTATTGGACGACTAATTATTTCCGCTCTGCATTGAACTTAAAAGGTCGTCCAAGACAGGTGATGCCGATGTCGGGAACAACTGAGGGGAAGTTCTTTCGTAAGCGAATTAACAGCTATACTTTGGCTATTTGCTTCACCCTAGCGGCTACCTTCTCAAGTTCCGGGGCCTTTGCGTTCTCTGAGAACGCTCAGTCCTTTACGTATCAGGGCCAGCTGCTCAACAGCTTGGGCAATCCCCTTCTCGACCACAGCGTAGTCCTCGTTCTCTCCATCTACAATCCAGCTAAGACCTGCCTCCTGTACGAAGAGACCCAAACGGTTGATACCTATGCTTCCGATGGAATGTTCTCCGTTCAAGTCGGACAAGCCACGACCACAGGCGGAAAGCGCACTGCAAGCGATCCAGGCCTGAGAATGGCGACGATCTTTAGAAATGATGGATCGCAGGTTCGTGCCTCTGGCGCGAACTGCGCAGGGGGCTACTCTGCAACCGCCGGAGACTCTCGTTTGATGGCCGTGAAAATCACGCCAAGCACGACAGGCATTCAGGTCTCGCTGACTCCGGATGAAAACATTGATTCGGTTCCACAGGCATGGTCCGCTGAAACTCTTCAAGGCATTCCAATTGGTAATTTCATTCAGCTCTCCGGCTCCGACGCTGTTGTACCAACTGGATACGGCGTCAAGGTCAACGGATCTGAGGTGATTGATTCAAGCGGTCACTGGGTGGGATCAAGCTCTGGTCTTGCGGGTCCTACTGGCGCTACGGGTGCTGCTGGTACAACCGGTGCGACAGGTGCGACTGGCGGTGCTGGTGCAACCGGTCCTACGGGTGCGACTGGTAGCGCGGGTCCAACGGGTGCGAACGGCGCTACTGGCGCCACCGGTGCAACCGGTGCAACCGGTGTGACGGGATCTGCAGGCTCAGTGGGCTCAACTGGCGCAACGGGTGCTACCGGCGCTACCGGAGCGACTGGCGCCACAGGTGCAACAGGAACAAATGGTACAAATGGAACCAACGGCGCTACTGGCGCGACGGGTGTTACTGGCGCCACGGGCGCTACCGGTGTCACTGGCGTAACGGGTGCAACGGGCGCGACCGGAACAAATGGTACGAACGGCACTAACGGTGCGACGGGCGCAACCGGAGTGACTGGAACTACGGGTGCAACGGGAGTCACCGGTGCGACTGGATCTGCTGGACCTACAGGTACAACGGGCGCCACAGGTTCTGCCGGTGCGACAGGTGCAACCGGCACTGCTGGCTCTACTGGTGCAACGGGTGCGACAGGTGTCACTGGCGCGACAGGTACGAATGGTTCGACAGGAGCCACGGGTGCAACGGGCGCTACAGGTGCAACCGGAGTCACGGGTGCTACTGGCGTAAGTCCATTCTCATTGAATGGCTCTAACGCATACTACACTTCCGGAAATGTTGGCATTGGAACAACAGGTCCAGCAGACGCATTACAGGTCAGCGGAACAATACGTACGTCGAATGCATACGACAACACCAGCAGCACTTCGATTGACTGGAGCAGAGGGAACACTCAGTTCACCTCTGCAGGCTGCACGGGCACACAGTATACGTTCAGCAATATGAGAGACGGCGGTGTCTATACCTTGGCGATCACGGGAACGTTCTCGGCAAGTTGCACCTTTGGCCAAACCTCTCCTGATACTTTATCAGGAACGGCAGGCTCTGGAGCATTCTACTTCCTTCCAGGCAATGCAACGCCAAGCGGAAGCAATGCCGTCTTTTCGTTCATGAGAGTCGGAAACAAAGTCTATGTCACGTGGAACTCCGGCTTCGCTAATTAAAGCAAAGCTTCGTAAGAGCGCTTGGATTTCTCGCTGAATCCGCAAAAAGCAGAACATCAAATCAGTAGAGATGCCGTAACTCCGCAATACGACACTAATCTATTTCCATTGTGTATTATGAATCTATTTTAAAACGCTCTAAACTCATGTACCCACTGAACTTTCACAACCCTCGCCCCCCTTACTTCAAGCACGCTTTTACCCGATAATAAATTTAGACAAATAGCCAATAGTTGAACGTTCGCGCAACCGGCATTTCTTCACTCAACTATCGATATTTATTACGAGGGAAAGCGAATCGTATGAACGCAGCCTATGGCCGAAGAATACTCAGCACTATCGCCGTGCTCTTCTTCTCTCCTGCTGCTTTTGCGTTTTCGGAGAACTCTCAGACTTTCACCTATCAGGGTCAGTTGCTGAACAACGCAGGCTCCCCTCTCGCTGATCCCAGCGTCGTCCTTGTTCTCTCGATCTACGATCCAGGTAAGACGTGTCTGCTCTATGAGGAAATCCAGACGATCGACACCTCGACAAGCAGCGGGATGTTTTCCGTCCAGGTTGGGCAGTCCGCGACTACTGGCGGAAAGCGTACTGCGAACGATCCCGGTCTGAGAATGGCAACCATCTTCAGAAACGACGGATCACAAGTGCGCGCTGCCGGATCAAATTGCGCGTCAGGCTACGCTGCGTTGGCGGCTGACAACCGTGTGATGTCAGTGAAAGTCACGCCCAGCTCAACAGGAGTACAAGTCACTCTATCTCCTGACGAAACAATCGATGCAGTTCCACAAGCCTGGTCCGCAGAAACCTTTCAGGGAAAACCAATCGGTAACTTCATTCAACTCTCCGGATCGGATGCAGTGGTGCCAACAGGCTACGGCGTCAAGGTCAACGGAGCCGAAGTCATTGATTCAAACGGAAACTGGGTAGGCGCTACCTCTGGTCTTGCAGGCCCAACTGGCGCCACAGGTTCTATTGGCCCTACGGGCGCAGCCGGAGCGACGGGTGCAACGGGAGTCACCGGTGCGACGGGATCTGCTGGCCCTACAGGTGTGACTGGAGCGACGGGCGCCACAGGTTCTGCGGGTGCCAACGGTGCTACAGGCGCAACCGGCGCTGCTGGCTCTACTGGTGCAACTGGCTCTACTGGTGCTACAGGCGCGACTGGCGCAAGCCCATGGACGATCAGCGGCTCTGATATCTACTACACCAGCGGCAAGATTGGAGTTGGCACTACGGGCCCTACAGGACTTCTCGATGTTCAGGGCGGAACTTCCACCACCGGCAATGGTGTTGGCATCAATCTCGTTGCTCAATCGGGATTGGGAGCTGGCAACACGAACGGTGGAAACATCAATCTGACAGCTGGTATTGCAGGCGGAACGGGAACTCCCGGCTGGGTGAACGTCAATCAGAATGGCATCAACTTTTCAGGAGCGAGCGGAGGTGGTGGCGCCAATCCTCCTGCAGGATTCAACGGCATTTATTCGTCTGGACTCAACCGACTGGATATCGGAACCAACGGCACCAATAGAATGTCAATTCTCGCGAACGGAAACGTGGTCATGGGAGCTTCGAGCACAAAAATCATTGGCAGCAACTTCTGGGACTACGGCACTAACACAAATGGCTTTGGAATGGATAATAACGGAGCTTATCTCAAGACCAACAGCTCAACTCGCCTGACCGTCGATCTCTCAGGCAATGTCGGTATCGGAATAGGAAGCCCGACAACAAAACTGCATGTCGCCGAAACGCGGACGGATCTCTCTGGATCGAAAGAGTCTTTTCGAGTCGCCACTACAATTGCACCGACGGGAGCAAGTAGCTCCTGGTTTTATCCTAATCGCACACTAGCTCTCTCAGGTGGGACCAACCAGGACATCACCAATGGTATTGAAGCCACCATGAGCGAAGTAGACTGGGCAGAGACCTCTGTCCTCGCCAATAGCGTGGGAGTTGAAGGTATCTCAAAAAATATTTCCACAGGTACTGTCACCTTTGGAGTAGGTCTTCAAGGGACAATAATTAATTCTGGCGCGGGCACGATGACAAATGCCAACGCCGTCAAGGGTGACATCAACAACAGCGGCGGCGGCACATTAACCTCGGCCATTGGCGGAAGCTTCTCAGTTTCCAACTCCTCTGGCACCGTCACAACAGGAATTGGCGTCAAAGTCGGAACGGTTCAGGGCACATCGAAATACTCACTCTACGTGTCTGACTCAACGGCTCCTTCCTACTTTGCAAGCGACACGGGCATCGGAGCAACCAACCCTTCAGGAAAACTTGATATCAACCAGCCAAACGCTGGTTCCATTGCAATCCAGACCGAGAACTCGGGTGCCACATTCTGGAAAGTCCTGAATCCTACGGGTGGAGCAAGTGCGGGTTGGAACGCAGCCAATTCCATCATGTACATTGGCAGAGATGCTGGAACCAGCAGATCCATCAATGCCTCAGGCACCATCAACGCAAGCGGCGCTGACTTTGCCGAGTGGGTTGAATGGCATGGCGAAAAGCCCGAAATGGGATCGGTCATCGAGTACAAAGGAAGCTACGTCGTGGTCTCCTCCCCTGCAACCGCCGCATTTGTCGGTAACGATACCCGAGATGCGGAGAACTCAATCCTCGTCGCATTTGCCGGACAGCTTCCGGTTCTAGTCCATGGAATCGTCCATGAAGGAGATCTCATCGTTGCTGCGGGCGATGGAACTGCCAAAGCGATTTCCAAAGCTTCAGCAACTCTTGCCGATGCTCAGAAGGCAGTCGGAACCGCGTGGGCATCGTCTGAGAATCCCGATCTCAAGCGCGTTCATGTCGCTGTCGGAATTGGCCTTTCAGGCGGGTTGAAAGACATGGAAAGAATCCGCAAGCTTGAGCAGGAAAACTCTGAGCTGAGACTTCGGCTGGAGAAAATCGAAAAAATGCTAAAATAAGGAGCAACTTTCTTTCATGAGGCCCGTAGTTCGAAGGGCGAACCTACCCGCCAGATCGATCCGCGCCAGGAGGGCGCAACATTCATGAAGAAATGTTTTTCCACCGACAGTTTCAGCATTGCTCAAGCTCTTCTTATTGCGCCACTCGTGCTCACGGGTTGCGAAATTGATCAAGCAACTCTATCCAAACTGCTGCCTCAACCCGTCGTCACCGTAACACCTTCTCCTTCTCCCTCCGCTTCTCCGTCTGCCTCGCCGTCGCCATCTTCATCTGTGACACCGAAGCCTTCGCCATCGCCAACCGTCACAGCGACTGTAACTCCAAAACCTACGCCTACCGTCACGGCGACGCCTACTCCTTCGCCAACAGTGACTCCGAGCCCTTCACCCACGAGCAGTGGCTCAGTCCTGTCGGCTTCACTCACGACCGCGGCCGCAACCTCTTTCTGCTCGAGCAAGACCTATCCAACCCAATGGAACTGGGCGGCGAGCGGCTTTGTCCAAACTGCAAGGTCTGCATTGGCCAGTGACAATCTGGCGCCAAAGATTGAGCAGCATCGCAAGATCAACGGCGTGGATACGGTCGTTGCCGTCTACAAAAGCTTCAGCAGCAGCAATACCTGCTCTGAGATTTGGCTTCCAGCAGGAAGCACGGGTTACTCCCCGTCTCAGCTTCAAACCATGGCTGACTCGGGCTGCGGACCTTTTGGAAACACATCTCATGTCGATCTGTTTCGCCTATGGCAGGACGGCGATACATTCCTCGTTTATCCAGCCGTATATACGGGAACCAACAACAACATCATCGTGCAGCCGCAAACGGATTACTACACCGGCCAGCCCGTCCCCGTTCATACGCCTGATCGCCTGACGATCCAGGGAGTTGAGCAAAACGGAATTCGCCCAGTGATTCTTCGCAATGATGGCGGAGCTGGCGATTACGCCACCGCACAGGGCGCGATCTATCTTCTGAACAGCACCAATCTCACGATCAGCAACCTGGATGTGGCCCTGGGTCCGAATGGATATGTTTACAAAGGCATGATCTATGACAACGGAGCGGGCTACGGCGGAACCGATGCCAACGGAAATGCGATCACCGGAACCACCACTCTTCGCAGCATGCGCATCTCCGGAGGCAAGCAAATCTCCGGGGGAGCAAACGGAATTTTCTCCACAGGCAACTGCGCCGGCACTCTCGCGCTCGAGAATGTCGAGCTCTTTGACAACGGTGGCGACAATGGACCTGCACACAATGCTTACTTAGCTTCAAGCTCACTGGACCCTAACTTCACCGTGAAGTTAACCGGCTCCTGGACGCACGACGCAGTCTATGGCCATACCTTTAAATCGCGTGCCCAACGAAACATCATCACTGGAAACTACTTCGAGGGAGGCACTTTAAAAAACGGAGTAAGCGCAGAGTCCTATCTGCTCGACATTCCGAATGGCGGCGTCCTGGTCGCAAAGAACAACATCTTTGCCAAGGCAGCATCAGGCGGTGGCTCCAATGCCATGTCCATTACTTATGCGATGGAAGGGGTCGCGGATCAGCGCACGCTATCGGTGGATATCGAGAACAATACTTTTGTCGCTTTCGCAGCGACAATCGATGGCTCTCATCCGCTCTACCCATTCGCCTTTGGCGGAGGCAAACTGCCGGGTGACGCGACATTCGCGTACCCGAACACCGTGGTCTCGAAGAACCTCTTCGTAGGCTATTGCCCTCAGAACAACGCCAATATGGATTATCGGGGAAGCCTCGCTCTGAGTGCGGGGTTCAGCGAGCTCAAGCAGGACTTCTCACTGCTTAATCGCTACACCGCCTCGGACACGTCCATCGTAGGGACTCAAGCCTACAAGCATGTGACCCAGCCGGGCCTTGTTCGTCAGAAAGCCACGATCGGCGCCGAGGACTGAAATCCTGCGATTGTAGGGTCAGATTGAGCCCGAACGGTGACGTTTGGGCTCATATCATTCCGCCAAACCCATCTATAACGCCGCTAAGAACGACGGGCCTCGGCACTCGAGTTGCTCTCACTGGGGACTACCCTGATGAAGGAGGGGGCAACTGATGAGAAACGCGAAGTCTGAAACAAAGTTGGCGGCCGCAAAGGCAGCAGCAAAAATCGCAGCGAGAGTCACAGCAAAAAGACTTCGTCCTGTTCTCGCTCGAGCCGATGATGGCCTATTTGCTGTTCAAAGTGTCATCGCCTCAGGTCTCCTGCTCCTCATGAGCGCGGGCTGTAAGATTGCGACACAACTTCATCCTCCAGATATATAGAATAAAACTCAAAAGCTCAGGTCGAAAGACCTGGGCTTTTTTTATGCCGCTGACTCTTCTCCCGACTGCTCACGAAAGAGATAGTCAGCGTACCATTCCGGCCAGTTCTCATCCCTCTGCCCCACGCTCTCCTCGTATCTGCCATGAGCAGCAGCAGCGCGTCGAAGTGCATCGGCTAACCCGCTTCGCGAAGCAAACATTGCTTCTGAATCAATTCGTCCAGGACGCCGCTGCGTAACTTCTTGAATCAACCATCGATAGCCGTCAGGATCGCTGAACGTCAAAAGATTGAAATAGCTTCGCCGCTCGGGGTCTGGTCCGGTGAGAAGCCCCCCACGATCACCAGAATGAAACACCTGACCAACCCCAACGCCGTGGTTCATCAGATCTTTGCGTGCGGCTTCGATGTCCGACACGACAAGGTAGTTTGCCTGAGACCAGCCTGTAACCGGCGACGCGACTGCATTGCCCTTGACCAAGTGGATGGAGCACGGCGAACCCGGAGGCGTCAACTGAACGACCCGAAAGCCCTCTCCCAAAACACCATAGACCCCATCCGCGTCAAGGCGCCAACCCAAGCGAGTGTAGAAATCTTTTGAGCGATCAAGATCAGCAACGGGCAACACAACGACTTCCAATTTCATGTCCATATCCGTATTTGTGCAACCTCTATTCCCGGCACAGAAATTCCATCTGCCTTCGGGATAATGAAAAAGAAACCCATTCTAGTAACAGGGGTCGGTGGAAATGTTGGCGGAGTGGGACAGAAGATAGTGGACAATCTGCTACAGGCAGGCGAACAGGTCCGCGCTTTTGTCCGACATCCTAATCCTGTCGCCTCGGAGCTCGAACGCAATGGCGCCGAGATTGTCAGTGGCGATCTTACAGATCTACATGACGTTCATCGCGCCCTAAAGGACTGTGAGCGAATATACTTCGGAATGGGGGTTTCTGAGAAATATCTTGAGGCGACGGTAAACGTTGCCGCAGTGGCCAAGTACTACGGCGTCAAAGCATTCGTGAATATCTCCCAGATGACCGTTTCTCAAATGTCCATCACGGAGACCACTTCAAGCACGCAGCAAAAACTCCAATGGCTTTCGGAACAAGTCTTGAACTGGTCTGGACTTCCGGTGGTGCATGTTCGACCAACGGCATTCATCGAAACACTTTTTCTCTTGTCTCAATCGGCAATCAAGAACAGGAGCGAACTGAGACTGCCTTTTGGAAAAGGCAAAACTTCGCCTATCGCGGCAAACGATGTTGCGTTTGCCTTGAGCACGATACTTCTGAATCCCGGGCCTCACGTTGGTAAAGTCTATGAGCTCACGGGACCTACATCCGAAACTTTGGATCAGGTCGCCAAAGAGTTATCACAAGGCTTAAAAAAAGAGCTTACCTACGTTGATCCCCCCTTGGATGAGTGGAGTCAGAGAGAACTTGCTCCCACAGGCCTTCCCCTTCATACGCGGCAGCACCTCGAAACCATGGCAGTGCTGCATCAGCAGAACCGGTACGATCGCTACACCAAAGACTTCAAGGCGATCACCGGAAGAGATCCTATCAGCATAGAGAAATGGGCCACTTCATATCCAATATAAATGCCTACCCGCCTAGAGCAGTGGACTCCAATCGGTATTTTCAATACAATCTATATAATTTCTATAAAAGTCAGGCAAACATCATGAATAGGCATCCATGCAGACTAAAATAGCGAACTTGACCGCGGAACTTGAGTTCCTCCGTTCCACGATGGATGAGCTGGGCGCGGGAGTTACCAAACTTTCCCTGGATGGCAAGGTCCTTTGGGCTAACCCGGCCTATTGCAAGCTCCTGGGCTACTCGCCTGAAGAAATCATTGGACTCAGTATCCAAGAGACGTCTTTACCTGAGGACCTGCCTTTGCAACTTAAAGCCATTGAGGAATTGACCTTAGGAAGGCGCGATAGCTTCTCCATGGATAAGCGCTATCGTCGCAAGGACGGGACTTTTTTCTGGGCTCACTTCGTTACTAAACTTCAACGCGACAAAGACGGGCAGCCTACGAACTTTCTCACCATGGTCCAGGACATCCATGCTCGCAAGGAAGCAGAAATCCAGCTTCAGAAGAGCGAAAGGCAACTAGCCGAGTCGCAACGAATCGCTCATCTTGGGAGCTGGGAACGCGATGTGGCGACAGAAACCTACGTGTGGTCCGACGAAACCTATCGCATTTTCGGATTTGAGCCAGGTCAGATCAAGCCCACTGTAGCCCTGGTAGCTGGCATGATTCATTCTGACGATCGAGACGCTCGCTCAAGACTCGTGAAAGCATCGTACTCCAAGCCTGGGTCTTATTCCAACACTTGTCGTATCATTCGTCACTCAGACGGCGCCGTGCGGGTGATCCGCGCGCACGCGAACTATGAGTGCACGCCGGAGGGCACTCCTCTCCGGATCTACGGCACTACTCAGGACATCACCGGGCTTATGGAAAACGAATCAGCTCGTGAAAGGTCTGAAAGCCTTCTCAATCTCGTCCTGGATGCAGTGCCTGGACTCGTTTCTTATATCGACCAGGATCTTTGTTACCGCTTTGCCAACCAGACTTATAAAAAGTGGTTCGACATGGAGCCTCAGTCTCTTGCTGGAAAGCACATGGCGCAGGTTTTAGGACCTGAGGCATTTGAAATGGTCCTTCCGCGCTTTCAACGAGTTCTCAACGGCGAAACAGTGGAATGGGAAGGACAATTGCCGTTTCAATACGGTGGCACACGCGATGTGCGGTCCATTTATATTCCTGATTGGAATCCCGACGGCGACGTTCACGGTATTATTGTCCTCACCATGGACGTGACTTCCGTCAAAGAAGGAGAAAAGCTCATCGCTCAGCAGCGAGAACGCCTCACGCAGTCCGCCCGACTTGCGGCCCTGGGAGAGATGGCGAGTGGAATCGCACACGAAATCAACAATCCCCTTTCCATCATCTTTGCTCGTGCCGAGATCCTGAAGGACACGGCAAATCGTGGCACGCTTGACCCTGAAAAAGTGGCCAAATGGGCCGAAAAGTTTTTGGACACGGCAATCAAGATTTCCAAGATCGTCAAATCCATCCGCGCGATTTCGCGAAACGGAGATGGCGATCCGTTCGAGCCTACCTCAATCCGTTCCATCTTTGATGATATGGCTGAGCTTTGCGCCGGACGATTCATCAAAGAGCAGATTCGATTTCAAATCGAATTGAAAGTTCAGGACCTTGTCCTTGAGAGTCGCCAAGTTCAGCTGGGACAAGTCATTCTCAACCTTCTCAATAATGCGTGCGATGCCGCCATGCAAAGCCAGGATCGCTGGATCAGACTTGAGGCCAAAGATCTCGGTGACACCATCGAGATCTCGGTTGCCGACAGCGGTCCAGGGATCTCGCCTGAGCTTGAGCAGAAAATCTTTCTTGCCTTCTTTACTACAAAGCCTGTGGGCCAAGGCACAGGCCTTGGTCTGAGCCTGTCTCAAAACATCGTGCGCGCACATCGCGGGTCTTTGAAACTGGATCGTTCAACCCCGCATACTCGCTTTCTCATCACTCTGCCGAAACGGCAGTCACAGTACGCCGAGGGAATCTCGAGTCTGGCCTAGCTCGCGAAGCATCGAGCGATCTTAACTCCCTCATGCAGCATGGGCTTGCTGATACTTACTCTCCGGCAGTAGCCTTGGCACTTTGAAAGTGAAGGTCGAACCGGCTCCAGGATCGCTTTTGACAGTCAAGGTACCACTGTGACGTAGTATGATGATACGCGCCAAATAAAGCCCAAGCCCCAGACCACCTTCTGGATTGATCGCGCCGACTCTCTCGAACTTATCGAAAACCTTAAGTTGGTCTTCTTTTTTGATCCCGATTCCATGGTCAGTCACCGATACTTCTATCCACTGGCCTGACTCGCGGACATCGATCTCGATAGGCGCTCCCTTCCCGTACTTAATGGCATTGCTCAGAAGGTTTGTCAGGACTTGTTCCATTTGCGAACGATCCCAGCGCACGAGGACAGACGCAGGACCTCGCACAGTCAGCACGCAACCGGTTTGTTCGAGCTGCGGGAGGTACTGAAAACGCATATCTTCAAGCTTGCTCATCAAATCAAATTCCTGCAGCTCCAGGTGCGATCCACTGACCGGAACCTGTGACGCATCCAGCAGATTTCTAATGATCTTGGAGAAACGCTCGATTTCAGCAGAAGAAATACGAGTCATCCGCAGAAGCTTCTCACTTGAGTAGTTACAGAGAGCACCAGCCTCCGCGAGATGATGAATCAGATTGATTTGAAGACGAAGTGACGTCAAAGGGGTTCTCAGCTCATGGGCCGCAATGGAAATGAACTCATTGCGAGCCTGGACAGACTCTTGAAGCATTTGGCGGGCCCGTTCAAGGCTTTTGACAGTTTTCATCCGAGCCCGCGATTGCAGCCAAAGCGCGCTTCCGACCGCAAGAGCTCCACTCAATGTCAGCCCCAACATCACAAGGACCAACGCGCGGGTGATAGAATAGGAGCGGTAAGCCTCGTCCACATCGATTTCAGTAACCAGGCCCAAATTGAGGACCGGATCCCAAAGCCATGCACCGACTACCTCAACCCCGCGATAGTCGCGATACCCATCCAGATCAACACCCCGCTGATGCTTTAAAGCCGACTCGGCCATTTTCGTGAAAGGCTGATTTTCGCGAGGAAGCGCGGCTCTCTGCCCTTCAAGCAGATTGACTTTCGGATCCTTAAGCTGCACATGCAGAATCGCGGACTCTCCCGGCTGTAAGAGTCCGGATCGAACAAGCGAGCTTTCAAAGCGACTATTGGTCACCAGGTACCCAGCCTGATCAAAAGCATAGGTCTCGCCCGTGGTCCCAAGTCGTCCAAGCTGAGTCGTTCTCGTGAGGTTTTCGGCCGGGTCCAGGAGAAATCCTAGGAACGCGATGGCATTCCCATTTGATAAAACGGGAGCAAGAGCCACTGAGAGAATGGGTTGGCCAGGAATCAGATTGTCACTCTGCCGAAAAGGAGGGATCAATACTGGCTCTCGCATTCCAACGCTCATGTCGTTCATTGAGTCTTTTGTATTTTGTGCGCTTGCCAGGGATCCTACAAGAGAGCGACCATCTCTTCCCACAAGACGCTCGTGGCTTGCAGACAGGATGCGCCCCTGGAGATCCATTATAAAATATCCCAAATAACCGTTTGCCTTAACGGTTGTGTTCAACTCAGCAGCAAGCCGAAGATGCGACTCACTTTTGAGGAGCGCTCCACGAGCGGCACCTTCCGCAACGGACCGCGAAATCCGGAGCTGGCTTGCGACATTCCTTTTCGTTTCCTTGACGTTCGCCCAAAGAAGAACCCGCTTTTCGGTCTCATTCACCCAGATATCCAATGCATTCTGGGTCGCACTCAATACTGTCTGCAGATCATCTCTCAGATCCCTCCGGGTCTGATCCCGGATACCCTTCATTCCAAAAAACACGGCCATGAGAACGATCGTAACTGTCAGAAAAAAGAAGATACTGAAAAGCACCTTTGTAGGCGTGCGTTTGCCCAGCATTAGACACAGAAAGCTACGAAAACCATACCAGCCCTGAAACTTCGCGGTCGCTTGATCAATCTCGGTCAGACCTCAATTGCAGGCGACAGAACTAAAGCGAGATTGAAGCGCTTTGCAGGTATCCGACACTTCTGAAGCAGTGAGCGCCCGATCATAAACGGCGAGCCAATTCACCGCTCCCGTGAAATAGTCAAAAGCCGCGCCGCCGCTTCGCCCGATCGTGAACGAGTTGGCTGTCACGCCGTAACTGGGCGCCGACGCCCGGTCGTAGGGGGTTCCATTCAGATAGATGATGATATCCGTAGCCGTGAAGACGACAGCAAGGTTCTGCCACTGTCCCTGGGTATAGGTGACCGGCGTATAAGTCGTTGGAGCAGAAGGTCCGGTAAAGACTCCCCAATTGCCCGAGCCATCAGTCAGGATGCTGCGATTGAACGCGCCCCCATGATTATCGATCGACATGAGGTGCGAGAACGACCCTGAGCCCGGCTTGACCCAAGCAACCCAGGTCGTGGACGGCATGGTGTTGGACTGAGTATTGAGGCTTGTTGCCACATAAGTGCTCGTGCCGTTGAAACTCACGGCGTAAGGATTTGCTGTCGTACCCGCGCCAGTGAATCCTCCCCCTCCTGCGCAATTCAGGGTTCCGTTATGATTTCCGCCGGAAAGATCCACCCAAGTCGTGGATGCGCAGGATGAGGCAGGAGTCGATCCGTTAGCGGAGAAATCATTCGCATCCAATAGAAGCTTTGCGCCCGAAGCAATCAGGGGCGACGTACTGCTCGTGGAGTTTCCGGAAGTCGTCTCCAACAAAACCGGATCAGACGGAAACCCCGGACCGCAGCTTGAGGTCAGCAGCATAGGCAACAAAGAGAAAGCGATTTGAGAGAATTTCATAAAGTAAATCCAGCACCGATCCTGATTTCATGAGCCGTGATGCTTTGAAATACCGGCGTGTAATCCAATACCACGCGTTCAAGAAAGTGAAAAACGGGCTGCGGCAATCGGTAAGACACTCCCGTTCCGACCATCAGAGCAGTTTTGTAAGGCGACTTGAACCAGGACTGAGCCCCCAGCAGCAGTTCAGTTGACCATTTATCCGTCCACACGTACTCGCCCCGTGCAGCGTACTCAGCCGCAAGGAAACGGGAACCCGAGCGGCTTTTAAGCCCGGTCAGGCCGAGATCCAGACCCGCCTGGGCGCGCCCGTTGAGAAATACGTAGGAAGGAACCCAATTCACAATTCCTGTGTAAACATTGTTACCGTTTGAGGCCAGAACCGGCATGAACGAGGCTCGGAAGGATCGCAACTCAGACTTAGACCTGCTCTCGCCTCCTGAGATCGTGACGGCGGGCGCCGTTGGGACCAATGGGGAGTTTTGCGACTCTTTAGGCAACTCTTCTGACAGGTTCACCATATCCTGGCGGATGAAGAGGCCACGATATGCCTCAGGGCTCACGATCTCAAGCCAGTCTTTCTCGGAAGAATCCCGGACCTCAAGAGCTGCGCCCTGAGAGAGCTTTTTGGAAGCCTTGGAAGCTTTCACACTCGGTTTTGTGCGAAGATTGACAGAGTCCTTTTCAACTTTTGCCTGATAGAGCGATGTCCCTTCTTTGGCGGAGAACACGGATGCCGCAAACACAGGACTTACCATGCTGGAAAATAGAAATAGCGTCGTAGATAAACGAGCGATGCTGCTGATCATATCTTTGAGGATAAACCGGAACGGCTAATCATCAAGTGATCCCGCGCAGCCGATGCCTCATTCACAATTATTTCACAAAAGCCGTGTAAGAAATTAGGTCAGCCCCCTATCCTGAACTGGTCTGCAATAGAAAGCCGGGAACCAATTGCAGAGGATCCAGTTGAAAAGCAGGGTCAAATCGCAACTAAAAAAGCAATACAGGACCAGAGACAAATCGCTCCTTGCGATGCATCATTTCGCGCGTCATTTTATTTCTCCTGTAAATCTGAACATTTAAAAATGACGCTGAATCGAGTAATTCGGCATCCTGATTGCACAGGCAGCCACAACATAGTTTTGTAGAAACTTTTTCGGCTGAAGTATAAGGGTCGAAATCAAAGACTTACAGTCTTAAGGAGAACAGAAATGAAAGCAATTCGTAAGATTACCGTGTTGTCTACCGCTGCATTGATCGTCAGCTCATTTGCTGCAACTGGCAGCTTCGCTGATCGCGGTTACCATGGTGGTTATCACAACGGTTATCATGGCGGTTACCACGACGGCGTGGGTGACGGCTTTTCTGCCGCATTGGCAAGCGTTTTTCTAAGCTTGGCTACTTCGGACAACAATCCCTATGATGCAGACACTTTGATTCAAGCTGCTGCGATCTATGAAACGGATGGCATCAACACGCCGGTATTTGAATCGTTCGTC
>JBJMMA010000049.1:0-7203 GCA_045805065.1 Bdellovibrionia bacterium
AAAATAAAACCAAAAACCACTCTCAACAGATAAAAAACAACCGGCGAGTATTGGTCTTAAATCCCTGGGATTGCAGAAACTCATGGTACGCGTTGAGTTCCTTTTCGCCCAGAGTCTCGCACCGGACCGGCTTCTTCGGGGTCTGGTTTTCGAGAAAGGCGTAAAACGCGAGAAGATCGAGGCGATAATTCTTGATGGTATGCGCAGCTTTTTGGGTGCCCTCGAGATAACCCATGAAACTTTTCAGGGCTTTTGGAAATGGGAGCCCCTGTTGGGACGCATGCTTAGGTTGACTCTTCTTCACAGGACGCATAATACTGAATGAGCATTATAAGTTGCAATGAGTAATGAGAAAAACCTTTTGGGGGATCCTTTGAAATCTACTTTTACCGCGGTTGCCACAGTTTCGATGCTGACGCTCTCCATCGTTTCCGGCTGTACCAAGAAAAACACTTCAGGAACCGAAGGCGCTCAAAGCGCTGCATCCAATAACACTGCTCAAACTTCAGGCGACGTCATTAAGATCGGCGAAGTGGGCTCCATGACCGGCGAAGAAGCTTCTTTCGGTATCTCGACCCACCAAGGCGTTGAGCTTGCCATGAAGCAGATCAATGCTGCAGGTGGCGTCAAAGGAAAGAAACTTGAAGAAGTCCTCGTCGACGACCAAGGTCGTCCAGACGAAGCAGCAACTGCTGTCACCAAGCTCATTACCCAAAACGGCGTGAGCGCCATTATCGGTGAAGTCGCAAGCTCCCGAAGCCTTGCCATGGCCCCGATTGCTCAACGCTACAAGATTCCGATGATCACCCCGACGTCGACCAATCCAGACGTCACCAAAAAGGGCGATTACATTTTCCGCGCCTGCTTCATTGACTCTTTCCAATCCAAAGTCATGGCTCGTTTTGCTTTGGATAATCTGAAGCTCAAGAAGTTCGCGATTCTTCGTGACGTGAAGAACGACTACAGCGTCGGTCTTTCCAATCTTTTCACTCAGTACATCAAAGAAGGTGGCGGCACGATCACCATCGACCAGAGCTACAGCGCTGGCGATAAGGATTTCAAGGGCCAGCTGACCGCTATCCGCGCCACGAACCCGGATGCGATCTACGTTCCTGGCTATTATGGAGACGTCGTTCTCATCGGCCGTCAGGCTCGTGAGCTTGGAATCAAGGCTCCAATGATGGGTGGAGACGGCTGGGATTCGCCAAAGCTGAAAGAAATCGGCGGCGAAGCTTTGAACGGCTACTACATCTCCAACCACTATTCGACGGGTGACAAGAATCCTAAGACCCAGGAGTTCGTCGCCAAGTACAAGGCTGCTTACGGCAATCTCCCAGACAGCATGGCAGCACTTTCTTATGATGCGATGCTGATGCTGGCTGATGCGATGAACCGCGCCAAGAGCCTGAGCCCATCTGACGTACGCGATGCGCTGGCTGCAACCAAGGATTTTGACGGTATCACCGGCAAGATCAGCATGGGTGCAGATCGCAACCCAGTGAAGTCCGCTGTGGTTCTGAAGCTCGTCAATGGCGGTGACTTTGAGTATGTCACTTCCGTTGCACCCTTCTAATTTCTGAAATCATCTTGAACCGAGGGTAATCATGTTAGAATTTTTTCAACATTTAGTGAATGGAGTCTCCCTAGGGAGCATCTACGCACTGATTGCCCTCGGTTACACGATGGTCTTCGGTGTCTTGCAGCTGATCAACTTTGCTCACGGCGAAGTTTACATGCTGGGCGCTTTTGCCGGGATGTATACGGCACGCTATTTTGGTTATGGAGCTGAGTCTTCTTTTTTAAACCTTCTCATCACGCTTGCGATTGCAATGACTGGAACCGCCATCGCGGGTTTTGTGATTGAGCGCTTTGCTTATCGTCCGCTGAGAAGCTCGCCTCGTATCAATGTTCTGATCACGGCTGTGGGCGTTTCTCTCTTTCTTCAGTTTGCGGGACAAATTGTGTTTGGCGCAGACCCTAAGTTCTTCCCGCAAATCTATGTGCCGACCGGAAACTGGTCCATTGGAAGCTTGCATATCAATCCGCTCCAGTTGACCGTTTTTGCGATCTCCGTGGTTTTGATGGCGGCACTTCAGTACATTATTTTCAAGACCCGCCTGGGTCGCGCGATGCGCGCCGTAAGCTTTAATCACGATACGGCAAGCCTGATGGGGATTCCTACCAACCGGGTGATCTCTTACACCTTCATCATGGGCTCCTCTCTCGCTGGGGCTGCAGGGGTTCTGGTCGGCCTGATTTATCCAAAAATTGATCCGATGATGGGAACGTTGCCAGGCCTCAAGGCATTCGTTGCTGCGGTTTTGGGCGGCATTGGAAACGTAACGGGAGCCGTTGCGGGCGCCCTGCTCTTAGGTCTTGCTGAGGAATTCGTCGTCGGATACGGCGCTCCTTCCTACCGCGACGCTCTGGCGTTTGTGATCTTGATCTTTATTCTTTTGGTCAAACCGGCAGGACTCTTAGGCAAAGTTGGAAGGGAGAAGGTGTGAACATGGGACAAGTTGCGTTGGAAATCCCTACTCGCCATTCCGGTTTAAGAAGCCTCTGGGTCTGGATTGGTGCATTGGCCATCGTCTGGGCGGTTCATTTCTTTGCGGCTGATTCCATCAACCCCTACATGTTCTCCATCATCATGTATGCTGGCGTGAACGTGATCCTGGCCGTGAGCCTGAATCTTGTGAACGGTTTCACAGGCCAGTTCTCCATGGGACATGCGGGCTTTATGTCAGTCGGTGGTTACTGCTCGGCCTTCATTACGAGCTGGGCAACGGCCGCTTATGCTGATCTTTTCAGCCAGACCTGGGCGCTGATTCTCCTCTTTGCTGCTGCCTTGGTTGCAGGCGGGCTTTTGGCCAGTGCCGTAGGATATCTCGTAGGCCTTCCCTCGCTTCGTTTGAAGGGCGATTATCTTGCGATCGTCACCTTGGGATTTGGCGAAATCATTCGTGTCATGATCTTGAACATCAACGCCATCGGCGGCGCACGCGGAATGACGGGCATTCCTGCTCTCTCTACTTTTGGCTGGGTTTACACTCTTGTCGTGATTGCCGTTTTCACGGTCTGGCGCCTGATGAACTCGGCTCACGGTCGCGCCTTTTTGTCTGTACGTGAAGACGAAATCGCAGCTGAATCCATGGGAGTCAACACGACCCGCGCAAAGATTCGCGCCTTTGTGATCGGTGCTTTCTTTGCGGGCGTGAGCGGTGGCCTTTTTGCTCATTATCTCGCTTATCTCAATCCTCAGACTTTTGATTTCAACAAGAGCTTTGAGATCATCATCATGGTGGTCTTGGGCGGTATGGGTAGCGTCACGGGCTCTGTCGTGGCTGCCATCTTCCTGACCGTGATCCGCGAGGCGCTTCGTCCGCTTCAAGAGTACACGCGAGTCGACTTCCGCATGGTGATCTATGCCCTCATGCTGATCATCCTGATGCTGACCCGCCCGAACGGATTGTTTGGCACGCGTGAGTTCACGGATTTCCTTCCGGACTGGCTCCGTCGTAAGCTCACGGATAAAGAGGAGGTGCGCTCATGAGCTCATCACCGAGTGTTCTTCAGGTCGAGAGCTTGACGATGCAGTTTGGCGGTCTGAAGGCCGTTTCTGAATTCTCGCTCAATATCTCTCAGGGCATGATCTTTGGGCTTATCGGTCCAAACGGTGCTGGAAAAACCACCGTTTTTAACATGCTCACGGGCGTTTATACGCCGACTTCGGGCAAGATTTCGGCCTTTGGGACTGACGTAACGGGTAAAAAGCCCTACACGATCACCCACTACGGCCTGGCTCGCACCTTTCAGAATATCCGTCTTTTTAAAGATCTTTCGGTTCTGGATAACCTCATGATCCCGATGGATCAGGACCCAAAACGCCCGCATTACGGCATTTTTGGAGCGCTCATGCGCAGTCCTTCGGTGGTTAAGATTGAGGCGGATCAAGAAAAGCGCGCTTTTGAGCTCCTTGAGATCTTTGGTCTTAAGCATAAAAAAGACACGATGGCTAAAAACCTGCCTTATGGTGAGCAGCGCAAGCTTGAGATCGCTCGCGCCATGGCGACAGGCGCTAGGCTTTTGCTTCTGGATGAGCCTGCTGCAGGGATGAATGCCAATGAAACGGCCGGTCTGATGGACATGATCCGTCTGATCCGTGATCGTTACGGCATGACGATTCTCCTCATCGAACACGATATGAAGCTTGTGATGGGAATTTGTGAGCGTATTGCGGTGCTCGATTACGGCGTAAAGATCGCCGAAGGCACACCCTCCGAAATTCAAAAGAATCCTAAAGTGATCGAAGCCTATCTTGGAAAGGGCGCAGCCCATGGAGAATAATCAGATGAACGCAGGCGAAGTTCTTCTTCGCTTTGAGAACGTATCCGTTCACTACGGCGCCATTCAGGCCATCAAAGATGTGAGCTTTGAAGTGCGTCGCGGGCAGATCGTGACTTTGATTGGCGCAAACGGCGCCGGAAAAACCACGACCTTAAGAGCCATCTCAGGACTTGTGAAAAAGTCCGCAGGACGCGTTTTGTATAAGGGCGAAGACATTTCTGCCCTGCCGGCTCACTTGATCGTTAGAAAACGCATCTGTCAGGCTCCAGAAGGCCGCGGCATTTTCCTGAACCTGAGCGTTGAGGAGAATCTGGATCTGGGTGCCTGGACTGCGCCTGATAAAAAGACCTACGCTCAAGACCTTGAGATGGCCTTTGGCCTCTTCCCACGCCTCAAGGAGCGTCGCAAACAGAACGCTGGCACCCTTTCTGGCGGCGAGCAACAGATGCTTGCGATCGCTCGCGCCCTGATGGCGCATCCTGAACTTGTTCTTCTGGACGAGCCTAGCCTTGGACTTGCTCCTCAGATCATTGAGCGCATCTTTGAGATCATCACGAAGATCAATCAAGAGGGCAAAACAGTCCTTCTGGTCGAACAAAATGCCCTTCAGGCGCTTCAAATCGCCCACCAAGGGATTGTTCTTGAGACCGGAAAAGTCACGACTTCTGGCCCTGCCTCGGTGCTTTTGAAGTCGGATGAGGTTCGTAAGGCTTATCTTGGGGAGTAAGGCGGCTTAACCGCGTTTAGGATATCCGAAGTAAGTATTTGAAAAAAATGATGAGAGCTTCGGCTCCCTGCTTATTTCTGGTTGACCATCCTAACCTGCTCTATTACAACAAAGTTCTCCCTCAGTTCAGCTTTCCTAATGTGCGGGCGTGGTGGAATGGTAGACACGTACGTTTGAGGGGCGTATGCCGAAAGGCGTGATGGTTCAAGTCCATTCGCCCGCACCATTAAAGCGTAATATATCAAAAGGCCCCAGTGGGGCGTTTTGATCGCCGCAAAAACTCCCAATCCAAGCAAAAGAACCACTCCCCTCCTTCAACAAGAACGGCAGTTCAAAAAGGAAGGCGGTCGGTTATCTGCGCACCCCCTCAAACACACAGATTGATTCAAATCGTTTCTATATAATTAATGTAAAATAGAGCGGAAAGCGCTTAATGCGCCACTCAATACCTCTTCCTGCCGATACGCTATTGCGTATTTCATTTGAGAAGGCTACGCTAATAGTTCCTCTCTCGTTTCTCTTTTTCGTTCTCACATACTTAAAACAGTCGAAAAGCATACATATGAAGGGAAGTCTTTATGAAAGCCCAGATCGTATCGTTCAAATGCGTACTGAAAAACAAGTTAGGCCAAGTCCTCAGTTCCTCATTCAACAAAGACGTCATCAATCAGATCGAGGAAGATAACTCAGGAGACAATTCCACCAGGCTCCGTGGTCTGGTTGCAGGAATTCAGAATGTTCGCGAGGGCGAAAAACGTGAGTTCACGGTCAACGCGCATGAAGCGTATGGCCCCTATAATCCGGACCTCGTTGTCAGTGTTCCTCGGTCAGAACTTCAAAAAGGCGATAGCCTCGTGATCGGCAGCGAGATCATGGGTCGATCGGATCGAAATAATTCAGCTCTGATCTACCGAGTCACTCAAATCATCGGTGATGTCTTGGTTCTTGATGCGAATCATCCGCTTGCGGGCCATGACTTGACTTTCGATATCGAAGTCATCTCGGCACGTGATGCATGTAGTGAGGATTTCGAGCAACCGGTCATTGCCGCATCCAGCCAGTACGTTCATTAATGGTTATTTATTTTGCCAAGTCGTTGGTCGTCGACTTGATCCGAAACTAGATCGGGGAATCACTTCCGTTTGTGTTATACTCACCAACGTTAGTAGTTCCACTTCGCTTCTTCTGAGTCTGCGGGCAATAGTGCCCATATCCTCTTGAGCGGCTCCCAGCCTTTAGGAGGTTTATATGGGTAAAAAATTGTATGTAGGTAATCTTCCGTTCTCCGCAACCGATCAGATTCTGACCGACACGTTCTCGCAATGTGGCACGGTTGAGTCATCGAAGATCATCATGGATCGCGACTCGGGTCGAAGCAAAGGATTCGGTTTCGTGGAAATGTCCACTGAAGCCGAAGCTGCCGACGCAATTTCCAAATTCAATGGCGCAGATTACGACGGCCGCGCAATGACTGTGAACGAAGCTAAGCCGATGGTACCGCGTGAAAATCGCGGCAGCTTCGGCGGTGGCGCTGGACGCTCCCGTTACTAAGTTCCGCTCTCAAAAGAGGCGCCGGCTCAATGTCGGCGCCTCTTTCTTTTTGTCCTTCATTCCTTTTAATTCCGCATCAATCCCACAAAGCCCACTCCGGCAGAAGAGGTTTCATGATCAAGTATGGCAGAACAGGACCGCTTTTGAAGGGACAGATCAAATGCTTTGGATGCCGATCCATCACTCGCGCCAAAGATGGCGAGTGGCGTGAAACGCCCGATCAACAGGTTTTTATGTGCAAATCCTGCGAGCTTGCGCCCGCACTTAAAATTCTCAGCCCTGCTGCAGCCTTCAAGCTCTGAACTGAGAGCAAAGACCCATTAAAGAAAAGCGCCATGAGTCCAACTCATGGCGCTTTTTGTTTATCCTACGGAACCTTCAGATCATTAAGGTGTTGCTGTTGGGGTTGGCGTAGCTCCTGCGCCAGGCAATTGAAGCACCTGATTGATGGCGTGGACTACGCCATTGGTAGCGAAAATGTCAGGTTGAACCACGGTTGCATTTCCAACCATCAGCGTGCCGTTGTTCGTAGAGATCGTGATCGGCGAGCCTTGCAAAGAGGTCACCTGATTCATGCC
>JBJMMA010000050.1:0-8603 GCA_045805065.1 Bdellovibrionia bacterium
ACGTCAATGAGTGAAGTCAGTACATTTCAGCACCCAGGCCAGCACCCCAGTGCCGAGCAGCAAAGCATTTCGAACACATCACTGGGTGATGCTGAAGAAATTTTTAAACTACTCGTATCAGCAGTTCAGGACTACGCCATCTTTGCGCTTGATTCTCAGGGTCGTATCCTGACGTGGAACGCTGGAGCCGAAAGACTGAAGGGATATAGCGCTCAGGAGATCATTGGCGGTCATTTCTCCCGCTTCTATACACATGAGGATATTGCTCGTAATCATCCCAAGCAAGTGCTCGAACTTGCTGCTAGCCAAGGCAAGTATGAAGAGGAGGGCTGGCGACTCAGAAAAGATGGTTCAAAGTTTTGGGCAAGTCTTGTCCTCACGGCTCTGAAGGATTCGAGTGGCAAGCTTCGAGGCTTTGCCAAAGTCACTCGCGACTTGACGGAACGTAAGCAGAGTGAAGAAGCGTTGAGAAAATCGCATGATGAACTTGAGTCCAAAGTCGCACAAAGGACCTCGGCACTCCGTCAATCCGAGAAACAGCTTGAGGATGTGCTAGAGAGCACCGCTGATGGTTTCATTGCACTCGACAAGAACTTCACGGTGATAAGAGTGAACCGAAACCAGGAAAGAATCTCGGGTCTCAGTAGAGACAAAACGATTGGAAGAAATCACTGGGAGATCTGGCCCAAAGAAAATACTCCGAAGATGTGGGAAGCTTGCCAGCGGGTGATCCACGAGCGTGTTCCGGTGCGCATCGAGGAATATAATGCTCAACTCAGGCTCTGGATCGCTGTGGATGCTTATCCCACTCCTGATGGCGGAATTGCAGCTTTTTTCCGAGACATCACTCAGCATAAGGCAGCGCTGACTTCACTTGAGATGGAGCGCGAGCGCTTTAGTCGTTTCGCCGCAGCATCAGGTCTTGGTGTCTGGTATTGTGATTTACCGTTCGCCGATCTGATTTGGGATCGGACAGTCAAAGAGCACTTTTGGCTTTCTTCTCAGGATCACGTGACGATCGATACATTTTATGATCGGATTCACCCTGCGGATCGAGAGCCGACCAAACGTGCCATTGAGGGTTCGATCACTGGCCGTGGCACTTACGATGTGGAATACAGGACGACGAATCCTAAAGATCCATCGCAATTCAAATGGATCAGGGCGATAGGGTGGACCGACTACGACATTTCTGGAAATCCGATTCGCTTTGACGGGATCACCTTTGATATCACTGAGCGCAAAAGTGCTTCAGCTCAACTTCAACAGCTCTATTCAGAAAAAGACGAGCTGAACAAACTTCTTACGCTTGAACGTGCGCAGCTTCAAAGCGTTGTGGAACACATGCCCTCGGGACTGGTTATCATTGATCCTAAGACTAATGAGATCATCCTTGCCAACCGGCGCGCGGAAGAAATCTGGGGCAGGGCCATTCCGACAAGTACTGAACGATATTCGCTTCAAGCTTTCCATATCGACACAGACGCGCCTTTTCAGATCGAGGATTGGCCCTCGGTGCGCGCGTTGAAATCAAAGAAGCCCGTACTGTTTCAGGAAATTAAGATTATTCGAGGGGACGGATCGATTGGGTACATCCAAAACGGAGCTGCTCCGATCTTGAATCAAGACGGAGAAGTTTCATTTGTCATCGTTACGATGGAAGATATCACCCCTCAGAAGGCCGCTGAGCTTGAAGTGCGAAAAGCAGTTCGAATTCGCGATGAGTTTTTATCCATTGCAAGCCATGAATTGAAAACCCCATTAACAGGCATGAAAATGCAGGCTCAGCTTTTCAGCCGAATCATGGCAAAGGATCCCCACGCGGCGACAACTCCGGCCAGGGTCCAGCAACTTGCAGATCAGATGGATCGTGGGCTTGATCGGCTTGCGCGCTTGATTGACGATATGCTCGATGTTTCACGTATTCAGAATGGAAAGCTTCATGTCCGCCTGGAGAAAGAAGACATTGCGATCGTCACTTTAGAGGCTTTGGATCGACTCCGACCACAGCTCTTAAGTGCAGGGATTGAGCTCACCGCAGATCTTTCGCCAGGTCTAAGGTGCGAGATTGATCGCTTCCGGTATGAGCAGGTTTTAACGAACCTGGCGTCGAATGTGATGCGGTATGCCCCGCAAGCTCCGGTAAGCGTAACACTTGTCGCGGAAGATGGACGGGCTGTCCTTCGTTTTCAAGATCGCGGACCTGGCATCGATAGGGCGGATCAAGAAAAAGTCTTCATGCGGTTTGAGCGGCTCAGTTCCGCTGAACGAGTTTCCGGGATGGGGCTTGGCCTTTATATCTGCCGTCAGATTATTGAAAGCATGCATGGCTCCATCCGTGTTGAGAGCGAGAGGAATCAGGGAGCGTGCTTTGTGATTGAGCTTCCATTAAGATCATCCTGCTGAGCGGGGCCTTGCAGGGGCCACTGGACACAAGCTCATATCAAAATACATGTGGGTTGCCATCGGAGTGTTCTCCGGAAAAACCTTTTGCTGAGAGCATTGGCCCGGGCGAGTAGGAAAGGCGTTGATTGCAAAGCCGTACCAGGCTCCCGTCTCTGGGTTGCGGTACCGGTGAATTTCTGTTTTGAGCGGTGTGTTTCCTATGAATTGACCATTTGCTTCGACGCGCGCTCCGGGTGGGTCGCTGACGACAGTGATGGGAATCTTCTGCTCCCGGGTTGCTGTGGCGCATGACACGAGCAGCCAGGTGCACGCGCACAGAGAGCTCCAGGCCGTGGGTTTAGTTCTATTTGCTGTTCTAGCCATGATCTTAGTCCATCAAGTCATGCGCCAAATCCCGACTAGACCGTCCGTTGATAGCTTTTTAAAAAAAGAACCTAACCTAAAGCGACCTGCATGTTAGCGTCGGAGCTATGCCTCGTTCGATTTTCGCGATATTTGGTATTGCGCCGCTGTTTGTGATTCTTCTGTCTGCCTATTTTGCGCATGAAGCAGGAGTCCCGTACCTCGCGTTCGTGCCAAACTTTGTGGGTGCCGTGATTGGTCTAGCTTTACTTGTTTCGAGTCGGAAGTGGTCAGTGGCATTTCATAGAAACTTGCCTGGAATTGCTGCTTTAGCGATTGGCCTGATTCTTCTGACTTTATTCTCAAATGGCGAAGAATCAGTTCATCGATGGCTGACTTTGGGGCCCTTTCGCTTAAATGTATCGATGGCGCTCGCACCTGTCGTTATTTTCGCGATCAGTGATCGGCTTCGACATAATAGAGCAGGGGCCATGGCTTTCGCTGTTTGTATGCTTGTCATTTTTTTACTCCAGCCAGATGCGGGGCAGGGTACGGCATTTGCGACTGCAGCGGCTGTGCTTCTGCTGTTTGATCAGTCTTTGAAAGGCGCGACAAAAGGACTTTCCCTGATCGCATTGGCGCTTGCAGGGGCAGCTTCTTGGCTTCGGTCAGATCCCTTGAAGCCAGTGGAGCATGTCGAAAGAATTCTTCACCTTTTAGCTGCGCGTGGAATCATGGGCACTGCGGCCGCAGTGAGCTCGGTACTGCTTCTGGTCACTCCAATTGCCGCAGTTGCTCTGATTCTCAATAAAGACGGAAATCGAAAATGGCCATTGGCGGTGAGTCTTTTTGCTTATCTGGTGACCAGCTTTGCGGTGACAGAGTTTGGCTTCTTTCCTGTGCCCGTTGTGGGTGCCGGAATTGCTCCTGTGATTGGTTTCTATGTGATGGGCAGCGTATTAAACGTCTGTCAGGAGCGAGGATGCGAGTCCGTCGGCGGGCCTAAGTTAAGCTGAGTTTTTGAACTTTGCGATGAGTTCCTGGACTTGCGAGGTAACAACGGGACGGTTGACCTCTCCTTGTGGAGAGATGGCATCGATCACTTCACCGGTCCATGCGGGACGTTTCGTTTTAGCGTCGTAAATCACCACATAGGCCATGCCGGGTCTGAATTCCAAAGCTTTGTGCATATCAAAGTTTGGATAGATCACGAGCGGTGCGCCTTGAAAGGCAAGGGTGATTCCTGACCAGCTGCTCAGCCATTCCTTGTCACGGGCTGGGCTATAGTACGTCACGAAAAAGTCAGGAAGTCCCTCGTTCTGTGACGTATAGCCATACTGCTGAAGATCCTTTTCGATGACATCCCGAACCCGCTGCTCTGTTACAGGCTGCTGACGGACATTGACCCAAGCTTGAACAGGCTGGTTGGTATTGGGGTCCCGAAGGTTCAGATACTTGGCATCATCGGGAGATAGCCAGCGAAAGGTTTTGTACTGCTGGGTATTCACGTTGGCGTCCCGCTGCGTATCGATCGCCTTTTGAGAGCACGAGGAGGCCATCAGCATCAGACCAAGACCAGCGCCAAACCAACTCCGCAAGCCGAATCCTGAACGCATGATAGATCCTCCATCGTACCGGTCTGAACCGAGGGTTTTAGCCCAGGTACTCGTCGACCTTTTGCTCTACCTTGGTCTGAAAGTTCTTACACGATTTCGATAGATCCGACTTATGCTGATCAAGGCAGCTCCAGATGCGCCCTTGTCCTGAGGGAGTATCTGCACAGAACTTCTGAACATCGTTGCCGCACTGTTTACGAAATGCGACTTCGGCGCGATCCATTCTCTTGGAAACATCATCCACTGTCCCTTGATAAGCAGTTCGACAGGACTCCGAGAGCTTATCTTCCTTGGACTTAAGACATGCTGCGATCCGGCCTTGGCCTGGGGTTACGTCACCGCAGTATGTTTTGATGTCAGAGCCGCACTTTTCTTTGACGTTCGCCATCAAATTCTTGAGCTTTGGCTGTTGGTTTGAATTCGCGGCGGCATGACTTGGAGAGACCGAAACCATGCCGAAAGAAGCGATAGCTAATGCTAGTAGAATAGGTTTCATAAGGATGTTCCTCTTGGAAGGCTGCTGAAGCAATATCTACTCCAGTCAAAGCGGTCCCACATCTTTCCCACGTCTTTCATTGACCTGCAGTGCCTCCGGCGATCTTCGCAGGTGCGGCTGGTGCTGCCATGAACAGGTTTCCGCCGAGCTGCGCAACGATTTGCTGAATCGCGCGTTGCGCTCTCACGCTGTTTCCAGCTTCATCAAGCCTTGGCGAGAAGGCTGACACCGCGAATCGACCTGGGACGACCGCGACAATACCGCCGCCCACACCGCTCTTGGCTGGGGCGCCCACATTGAATGCCCATTCGCCGGACGTGTTGTACAAACCGGCAGTGAACATCACTGCTTCGGTTCGTGCGACAACATCAGGAGTCACCACTTGGACTCCAGAGATCGGATTGACCCCGCCATTGGCAAATGTTGCGCCCATGACGGCAAGGTCATGCGAATTTACCATCACAGAGCACTGCTTGGTGTAGAGGTCGAGCACTTCCTCTGGGTTGCCTTGCAGCACTTCGTAGTTTTTAAGAAGATAGGAGATCGCCTTATTGCGGGTGTTTGTTTCGGTTTCCGACCTGTATGTCTCAGGATCGACCGTCAGCTTTCTTGCGCTGAAGGCTTCCATAGTGCCCATGATGTTCTGCCAGCGTTGGTCTTTTGTGGCGCCTGGGACAAAGCTTACCGTCGTGATCGCTCCCGCGTTAACCAAAGGATTTCCTGCACGATGCGTTTCGTTCGACTCAATCGCAATGATCGAATTGAACTTCCCACCGGTCGCGTTGACTCCGATTTTATCGTCAACGACTTTTGCGCCTCGAGCTTTCAAGACTTCGGCAAGCGTGAAGATCTTAGAGATCGATTGGATTGAGAACTGCTGCTTCGTATCACCGATATCAAAGGTCTGCCCATCCGCGGTAATGAGCGAAATGCCGAAAAGCTCCGGGTTGACCTTGGCCAGTGCGGGAATGTAATCGGCGTTCTTTCCTTCTTTGAGGCCTTTGTACTTTGTATAGGCTGATTTGAGCGCGGAATTGATTTCATCGGCGGTCAAATTGACTTCACGTGCGACTGGTGCGGCAGCAGGGCCACCCGACGCTTGAACACCCGATGCCTCGGCGTTTGATTCTTGATTATTTGAAGCTTGCGACGAGGCTTGATCTGAAGCTTTATCTGAAGTTTTAGTTGATGCTTGAGTATTTACAGATTGCCCTTCCGCAGCCGGCTCTTTTTCGGCCTGTCCTGGCGTCGAGGGTTCCAGGGGCGGTGAGTGCGCGCAAGACGCCAGGGCCGCCAAAGCCATGGCACTGAGTGCGGGAACGAAATAGTTTTTAGTAGAATTGAAACGAATCATGGAAAGCCCTTTCATCTATTAAGATTTGCTCAGCAGGTCTTTGCTGGAGAAGCTGTATTTGAAGGAGATTTGGGTTCGAACATCATTGCCCTGGTTGCCGTCGTTATCTTTGCGACGTCCCCAGAGAAACTCCGCACCCATCAAGATGGACTTGGAAGGCAGATAGAGAATGTTCGCGGACGCATACTCACCCGAGTGGAATGCGCCTCCAGCCTGAAGGCTTCGATTCTCAACCTGTGTTCTGCTGTATCCGATCGTGCTGTTCCAGTGCTCACTCCAAGGATGCTCGTAATACGCCATCAGTCCAAACAGCGGAACGGCAGAAGCTTGCGGAGCACCCAGAGTGCCGTCTGGAGCGAGGTCAGTGCCTCCGTCGTTCATGTAACTGGCAACGCCGCGTCCGTATACGCCTGACAAAAGAATTTTGTCGTAATCCCGAAGGGCGATACTGGATGAAAGATCAAAACCCCAGCCCACGGTTTTGCCTTTGGGAGAGCTGTCGAAGTTTCCCGTGGTGTCATAGCCAAGGCGTCTTAGGATTCCGGCAAGTTGAACATGTCCAAAGCCTGTTTTCTGTCGAAACTGTGCCGTCAGGTCTGGCAGCTTCTCATCGACCTGAACATTTGCACCGAACGCTGGATCGACCTCGCGAAGAACTCCTGGGTCAAGGTCATTGGTCGGTCTCTCAATGGCAATGGCAAAACTCCTGTCCCCACTCATCGGTGTCCATCGGATCTGAGGGTTTCGAAGGAAGACCATGCCCGCAGGTCCCCAGTAATCAGTTACGTTTGGAAACACGTCGATGTCCATGAACAAGCTGTGGGTCTGGCCTGCAAGCCATTGCCCCCACTGTCCATAAGCATGTCGCAAGCGCGGCGTTACTTTTCCTTCGTCCGCCCCGACACCAAACCAGTCAAATTCAAACTTGGTAAAGAGGGGCTGTCCTTCAACGGGAATGTTGCCCTGCACACCCAATCTACTTTGTTTCGGGGTAATCGTTGCTTGGCCATCACTGCCATATTGTCCAGCCACCGTTGGAATCTTTGACGGACGAAGCGTGTCCTCCCAGGCTGGATTGACCCGTTTAAAGTCCTGAACGTAATCCACCATCGCAAAGCCATAAACTTCAAAGCTTGGCCCTGTGTCTTCGGCATGTGCAAAAAGGGGAGAGAGCGTCGCGCTACTTAACGCGAACACCATGAAATGCTTCAGGCGGTTATGTCTCAGCATGATCGCTAAATCCTTTTTATTTCTGATGTGGGGGTGTACCAGGAGAAAAAAAACGATGGTGCGAGCAAGCGGCCTGCAAAGCACAGACCATGCGGCTTATTTGACGTGGGCACTCTCCCAGTTCCTGACTCGACGTCGAGCAGTGTCGAAGACTCGCTCGTAATTGGATTTGCGGACTTTCAGACTTGCGTCTTTGCTGAGAAGTTTCCAAAGAGGATCGTACTGATAAAATACTTTCAAATATTTTGTCGGATCCGTTGGGGCCACTTCATCCGTGCCGAACAAAAAGCGATCAGGATAGCGGTTGATGAGATCCGCGGATATTTTGATCGACTCAGGCGATGCGACAATATATTTGGCCACCTCGTCCCACGAGATATCGAAATAGACATTCTTGAAAGCCGGGTCCTTTAGAATGCTCTCAAGCAACTTGGCATGTCCAAGAAAAGGTCGAACGACGCGACCCAGTCCTGTGTGAGCCCAGATGATCGTGGTGTGCGGATGACGCTTTAGCAGCGCTTTCATCTGATCATAGTAAACTGGCAGACCTGGGTTTGGCTGAGTCGAGGCCTGATCTACCGTCTGCGCATAGACCGGCGCGTTCCCATGTTTTGCAAACGGCACGTCCATGTCGTTGTGAATCAATGCAACGAGCCCGACTTCCCCGGCGAAATCGAGAATGCGATCCACCGCGGGATCCATGAGGCTTGCTTTATCTCCTGCAACCTTTGCCGCCACGAATTCCTTATGAATCGTGAACTCGCCGATTCCGGAAAAAACGCCAGGAAAAGCCTGCAGCACGCGGCGAATATGGTCCACCGCGTACATGTCCGCCGGATTGAAGCCGGTAATCATCGGATCAAAACGCGCTTGATCCTTTGGCGTGAGGGATTTGTACGCCAGTGCAATGAAGGCATCAGTGAAAGAGTAGTAATAAAGCGGCGCATCGGTCTCGAGATAATAGGTGGGCGCGAAATCGCCGGACATTCGATACGACCAGGTTTGCTGAAGTGGAATTCCGAAGAGAGTGGCTCGCCCCACATTCTTTCCCATTACATTCAGGAAAGCCCGGACGTCAGTACCTTCCTGAATATAGTTCGTCAGGTGAACATGGACGTCGTTGAACTCTGCTCCTTTCTCATCCAGAGCTGGAGCTGCA
>JBJMMA010000051.1:0-28462 GCA_045805065.1 Bdellovibrionia bacterium
AATTGTTAGAGCGCAGTGGATTCACAAAGACCGGTGAAGCCGAAGAGCGTCTCAAGGATGGGACAATGGAGCAGCAGTTCGTTTATGAGCTATCGTTGTAAAAAATAGCCCGTTTAGCCTTCAATACAGAAAGGCCGAGAAGCTCCAGTGGAGCTTCCGGCACCTTTTATTTCAGGCTTTCGAGATACTCTTCGAGAGCGCTGCGATCATCGTCGCTTAGCTTTTCTCTGCCGAGAGGCATGCGCTTCTCGATCGGAAATTGAGGTGAGATCCGCTCGCGAATTCGATCGATCAAAGGCTTTCCGGAATCATTTTTCACCCAGAGCGCCTGACGAAGTTTGCTTGGGTCAGAATACGGAATGGGTGGTCCAATCTTGAATGGCCCCGAAGGATCGTGGCACGAAATACATCCCGCTTTGTTCAGGATGGCTGTGCCTCTCTCTGCAATATGATTTTGGAGTGTGGACTGCAGGGTTTTAACTTCAGCGCGGGTTTGTGGAGCCAGCGGAGCATGGGAGGTAGTTGAGTCACAGTCGCTAGCCGAAGCGAGAGCACTAGCGACTGCTGACATCTCTTGAACCGCGAGTTTTAAAAGTGGTTTGCAAATATCTTTCCGTTTTTCATCGCCTACCTCAAGATGGAATGCGTAGACGATTCCCGTCTTCTCAAGGTAGTTCGCCAATTCCGGCACATTGAAGAAGTTTTTGAAAGGTACAGTGTTGTCTGGGCCTACAACATCAAGTCGAGCGACTTTAAACGCGACATCGTCCCGAGCTTTGATCAGCTCTTGCTGCACTTGTCCTGAAGGCTTCAGCTCAAGTGCCTTGGCTACGAGTTGCTGAAAAAACAGATCCTTGGTCGTTTGGAATATCCCCGATTCATTGACAATATGTTCCGTATTATTCGGGATTTCGAGTGTCAGATCGTCTTTTCTCAGGCCCAATGCAGTGCGAATCTCGCTTGGAAAGAATGCAGCGGCTCTCTCCTTGTCACCAGGAATGGGATGAAAAAATGTCGGCTCCTCACTGTAATTCCCTTCATCATCCGAGTAGTCGGATTTTGCGCGGGATTGATTAGGAGCGCTGCCCTGGGATTTCATTACTTTGTAAAAGGCACTGGCCGTGTCGTCGGGAAGAAAGCAGAACTGAGTCGCTGCCACGGTAAACGGGTACCGCTTGAAGAGGGAACTCTCCGCAGCTCGATCTGCTTGTTGCTTGGCGAGATTGACACTCATGAGTACCGAGAAACGCGAGTTGGGGAGAGCGGATAACTTTGGCTCAGTGTCTTCGCCGACAAAGGGCGAGTACTCGTTCTTCGGATCCCAGGCGAGATGACCGTAACGAGGGTGAGTGAGCGCGGTTTTTTTGAAGCTCAGAAACGGGTCTCGATCCGGCGAGTCTTTCTTCATTTCGGAGACCGCTGGACCGTAGGCACCCTGCACTGAATTGTAGCTGCCCCAAAGTGGCTTGATCGGGTCGCCGTGACATTGCTGGCATTTCTTCGCATCGTTCGAATCTGAAAAATGAGGACGAGCTCCATTGCCAGCAAATTGGATTTCATGGACGACGAAGTGAGGATGGGACGAAGACTCATCGAGCTCCAGGATCTCAATGTTTTTTCCGCCCCTCATGGAATCGTTTCCAGTGAAGCTGAGAACTAGTTTCCCGGTATTGCCAAAGAGAATCGCCCGCGGGTTTTCTGGCGTCGCCGCTTGGACGCTTCCGCTGTGGCGCATGAGAACGAAGTTGTCTCGAAGCTCTTTAGGCAAAGCGGGAAGGAGAGCTTCAATGGAGCGGATGTCTTTTGACTCAATCAGTTTTTGAAGCTCCGCCATTCCAAAGGGAGTCGTGTCAGCAGCTAATGCTGCGGTCGCAAACAGCCCTAAGTAGGGTAGTAGTGGGCGAAGCTTCATATTTTACGAGTCGCGGGAGCGCATCAGGGCAGGAATGCCGGTTTCGCGCCAGCGAGTCATGTTCTCCGGGATATGCCTTACCAAGAGGTCAGCGAGATAGGCTGAGTCGTTCTCGTGATAAGCGTCGATCGTGTCTTGCATGAGCGAGAGGAGATCGACCTGAAGAACGTGCAAGCCTTCGATATGGCCTGGCTTGATCACTTGCTTGGAGCTTTCGACGGCGTCACTGAAGGTTTGCATTCCGTCAAAGAACTTAGCGAGTTCAAATGAAGGGTGTTCGCCCTTTTTGAAGAGCTCGCCGGCTTCGATCGCAAGACGTGCTAAGTGATCCGTGAAAACCATCAGACTATCCAAGGTATCTTCAGCAAGCTCTCTTGGATGAGTGGTCGTGATTTCGATCTTTTGAAGATCAGTAAGAGGGAGAAGAGCGTAGGCCGCTTCTTCGCGCTCTGAGATCTCCTGATCGTCAATTCGGATCGCTGAGATGCAGCATGACTCCGAGCTGTACTGGTTACGGAGGACTTCGAGCAGATCGCCTAGCGACCTCTCAGCGTCGATGGGTGTTTCTTTCTGGATGCCGTTTACACTGAGTAGAAGTTCAGCTTTCATGATCGATTTCCTTTCAACACCTGAGCTTGCCTATTAATTCAGTGGCGGAACTGGAGGTGAGACTAAAGCCAATGGCTCGGAACGAAGGGCTACTGGACGTGCCAGGTTGATGGTGAACTTGATCCATTCACGAAGGATCCCGACACCCTCAAGCAGTTGGCGGTAACATTCAGCCGTCTCGCGACCGAGGTCGGAGATCTGCTCGCCCATCAGGTTGTGCATCAGCACTTTGGACATTTGGGAGAACGCGGCCAGTGAAGGCTGCGTTTGACCCAGTCTTTCAATCAGCGAATCCAGCTCCTGAAGCTTTTGCGACATCTCCTGGATCTGCTCACGATCACGGATACGCATGATCTTCTGCGATTTGAGCTTGGATGAATGGCGATTGAGATGAATTGCCGTACGAGTCGCCTCATCACAGATCTTGGAGAGAACTTCGGCTGCTTCTTGAAGCTGTCTCAGGCTTTGAATGAGCTGAGGCGTGATCGCATTGCGAGTCAATTCCTGGCCCAGAGGAGGGACCCAGCCGCAATACCAGGCGCGAGCAATATGCCCCATGACCATGGAAGTCCAGTCATTGAGCTTGAGTGCATGCGGGCTGATAGCTTCATACACAACGCCACCGCCATCGCTTCCGCCACGGATGCGAGAGCGGAAAGCGCGGACATCGCGTGAGCGAGCCCCAAGTCCCTGCTTTTGCATATGTTGCTCGAACGTGAGCTGGCGACGAAAAACGGAGTCCTGAATCGCATAGCTCCAGGTTGCGTACACCAAGTCTGGCGTCAGCTGAGACTTGCACACATGCTTTGCCGCGGAGTTCGGAACTTCGCAGGCTTCACATGGCAGATTTGAGGCTACGACGTAGTGACCGTTTCCGTAAGGACCGGTCTCGTTCCAGCGAACGCCACCGAAAGAGAGATTCAATACGCGAGTGCCCAAAACGCTCGCCAGGTGAACTGCGGCAGTGTCTGCTGCAATCAACCATTGTGAGCGGCTTACGGCCGAAGCCCAGAGATCAAAGTCACTGCGACCTACGAGTGACAGAATCGATCCTGCGTGAGCTCCCTGGCGTTGCAGAGTGAGGATCAGGCGGTTCGCGCGCTCCTGATCTTCTGTCCCGCCCAGGAGAAAGACTCCGTATTCAGGATGATTTTTAATGATGTTTGAAATGAGGTAAGCCCAGTTTTCAGGCTCCCAGGTCTTTTCTTCTTTTCCCGCGCCCAGCTGGATCGCGATCCATTTCTTGGAGCGATCGCGCCAGCGATTTCCAAGATCCTGATCGACTTTCACAGAGGCGGAGAGATTAAAGAAACTCTTCGAAGTCACGGGAGCATCGCCGTTATCTGCTGGCTCGCCCGCGTGGATCTGAAGAGCGGTCAAAAGCTGGGTCGTCAAAACGTCCGTCAGATGAATGTTTTGATGAATCCCGCCCTGAACCACAGCTTGAATGTAGTGACTCCAACCGTCCCGGTTGGAAAGACCCACGTCAGTGCCCCGGGTGTAACCGAGCTTCACGCGAGCCGGGATCAGTCCTGTCAGATAGCTGCTTGCTTCAGAGTAAGACCAGTTCAGAACGAGATCCCAGGGTTCCTGAACCAGGGGACGAACCCATCCTGCGATCTTTTGAAGCGCTTCTTTCTCGGATCCATTTCCATTCAGGACGGGCGTGAGAATCTCGTCTGAAGGGAAGGTCACGACGCTTTTCAGCCAAGGAACGCGTTTTGCGGCCTCGGCGAAACGCTCGCGAACCACAAAGTGGATCTCAAGCTGCGGATAAAGCTGCTGAGCCGCCCGCAGAGCCATCAGGCTTTGCAGCGTATCACCAAGCCGGGTGAGCTGAATGATTAAACAACGAATCGGCTTGGCAGGTGTTTTGTTCACACGGACTCCTTAACTAATGGAGAACGAAGTTGCAGAAAGGATGGGATTTCGTTTCCAGTCGCGGGAAGGGGAATAGGCGCTGGAGCTGGCTTTTGCTCGTCGAGAAGGGCGCGCAAGAAGCCCACGACCAGTCTTTCCACAGCGCCGTCGGCATCGTCCTGAAGCGCAGGCACGCGTGGATTTTCTTCGATCACTCCCTGAAGTCTGTTCATATCTGTAGCCATCGATCCTCCTGATTTCTGGCTGTTGCGGCATCTCTTCATGCTGGGTCCTGATGGAATCCTTCCTCAAGTCTTCGCAGAAGTTCCCGAGCGCCGTTGTGCTCGGGATTGAGCTGTTGAATGCGGAGGCAGGTCTGGCGCGCGTCCGATGCACGTCCAAGATGAAACTGCAGTCCCGCAAGGCTGTAGAGCAGGTGAATATTGATCGGGGCGACCTGGATGTAATCTTCCAGGAGCTTGGCCGCGACTCCGTAGTTCTTGATCTCATAGGCGCACTTCACAAGATGGAAGATCGCGGTTGGATTCTTGATCTCGATCTGAAGAGCGCGTGCAAACCACGCGTGAGCGGCAAACTTGTTCCCTTCGGCAAGGGCACAGGAGCCCAGCCCGCAAAGTGCCTGATGACTCTTTGGATTTGAAGCCAGGGCATCGTTGAAGTGGCGCTCTGCTTCTGGAATGCGATTGTCCTGAAGATAGAGAGCGCCTAAATTCGTGCAAATCTCATCCGCATGAGGCTGTACTTCAAGCGCTTTGCGATAATGGCGCTCGGCTTCTTTGAGATTACCCAGGCGTCCCCAGCAGTTTCCTGCCGTTTTATGGAACTCATAACGAGTTGCCGTATCGAGCTGGCGATGATGAAGCGCACGCTCGATGACTTCTGCAGCCTGTTGATCTTTCTTCTGACGAATCAAAAGAGAGGTGAGGGCTTTATAAGCATCCGGCGTTGGATGATAAGCAATGGATTCTTCGAAATTGATCCGCGCTTCTTCGAGCTTTCCTTCAGCTTCATAGCAGCGGGCGAGACCGAAGAGAGCCACAGAGGTTTTGTCTCCTGAGGATCCGATGGCCTTGTAAATATTACGAGCCAGCGCGTAATCGCCCGAAGAGTAAAGGACGTCGGCGGATTGAAGAAGAAAAGGGAGATTGAGCTTTCCATCCGAAAGATAAATCCCATCAGCCACTGCCGGAGCCTTTTGCGCAGGCTGGGCTTTAGTGATGACCGGCTCATCGAATGTCGTAGCGCTGGCGGGCTGAACTTGGATGGAAGGTTCAAAGCCGGCATCAGCAAAAAAATCAGCAGCGGTTTCTTTCTTTGAGGCAGGGCGACTTGTGCGAGGTTTGACCTGAACAAAATACCCCATGACCGGGTTGCCGGCCGAATCGTCCAGAGCGTCGGTGTTTGGGTCGAAGTCGTTGAGAGCTTCTTCCAGAGTGCGCAGACGGACCATGCGATCGCCATGCATCGGAATCGGCACGACATCGACGATATCAAAGTCATCATCAGCAACAGTGTCTGTTTTGTTGATAAGGGTCTTCTTCAGAAAGTCTGTTGGATTGGAATTCTTCATAAAGTCGTATCGAATCCTTCTCCGGGTTCACTCACCCAAGTGCTTTTGAACTTGCCAGCCAGTTCGTGGCTCTTGCGAGAGGCGATCAAATCCTCCTGGAGCTTTCTCTTGCGATCTTCGATGCGCTGAGTGAGCTCGTTATCCTTGAGGATGATCGATTGGATCAGACGATCTTTTTCGTTCAAGACCGCCTGTACGTTGGAAATCAGCTCAGGCGTCCGTCCCGAAAGTGGGAGAGCGCGGATGACTTCGGTGACTTTGCGATCATAGAGATCGAGGACTTTAAGAATCGCGTCGCGCTCGCGGATGAAAGAGTCGAGCTCGGCGTGAAAGTTCTCAGGAGATTGCTCCGAGCTTTCCTTCGCGAGGAAAACGTTCGATAGCTCGAGAAGTTTCTCGAGGCATCGATTCTTGCTTTGGAGCACTTTGATCACGTCCATGTGAGACATTATCCTTTAGAGTGACTCGACTGATTCACCTGTTTGACCGCTTCCTTCCATCCTGAAAGGAGCGTCTCCATCAGCTTCTGCACGGTCTCGAGATGTTGCTTGTTATTCTCAAGGTTGGCCTTCACCAACGTCTCCGTCATAAAATTATAGAGCCGTTCTAAGTTCTGAGCAATATCGCCGCCCACTTCAAAATCTAAAGTGTTGGCGAGCTCGTTGATAATGTCATGAGCCTTGCCAATCGCCATTCCTTTGGCGGGAATATCCTTGCGATCGATCGCGTCCGCCGCTTTTTTGACGTTCGTGATCGCAGCCTCGTACAGCATAATGAGGATTTGGCCGCGGTTAGCGGTTTTGACTGCCATTTGCTTGTATTGATTTGCGCCGTAGTTCATGACTTAAGGTCCCTTGCTGGTTAGTCTGTTATCCGCCTAATAACGATTGAACGAGATTACCGCCACCGCCCCCACCCGGGAGGGTTGCGCTCAAGTATTGTTGCTGTCTTTGCATGGCACCCAGCGAAGCCTCAAGACGTGAGAACTGCTCGGTCAGCGATTGCTGACGACGCTCCAGGTTTCGCTGTTTCATATCGATCTGGTCATCAATGCCCTTGATGCGAGACTTGAGAGAGTTCTCGCGTTGAGCAAGCATTCCGTTCCCGCTTTGCGTGTAGCCGGCGAGAAGGGATTTCATCTGATAGCCCAGGCCGAAAGAACCTGTGAAAATCTCGGAAAGGCCTTCAAAGTCCTTTTCCATGAACTTCTGGAACTTATCTTCCTTGAAGGTGAGGGCGCCTGATTTGTCGAACTCAATGCCAAGGTCGTGCATGAAGTAGATCTTGAAGTTCTCGTCGTCTGGCTTACCAACGGCGAAGCCTTCATGCATCAAGTTGCGAAGACGATATTCGATCGTCTGAAGCCCGCTATCACCTGCGAAAGTGGTGCTGGTATCCGAGTCCTTATCGATCTTGTTCTGATCGTTGATGAACTTCAAAATCACGTTCACCTGTTCGACGAAGTTCTTCACCTTGCCGGAGATCTTTTGGAAGTCCTCGGTGATCGTCATGGTGAAGGGCTGATCAGGCTTGGCTTGCTTGAGATGCAGGTTCACGCCGGGCAGAAAGTCCTGAATGTCGTTGCTGTCCTGCTCGATCGGAAATCCATCCACTTTCAATGAAGCGTTTTTCGCGTCACGCGTGTCGTCCAGGAAGAAATCTTCTTCCCCATCCAGAAAGTAAAAGTCAGGGAACTTGACGTTATTAGCCTGGCCTTCCTTTTTGGCAGTCATGATGAGTTTCCAGGGCTTGTCTTCGTTGGAGGCGTCCTTTACCACGGCCGCGCGAACAGGGAAGTCCGCTTGCTCATTGATGATGCGCGCGATGCCACGAAGGCTGGATGCATCTTCCTCGACGTATACTTCTTTTGTATCGCCATCCGGCATGTCGAGAGTGATGAAACCCATTCCCATGATGGGCTTGTCTGGATTTTCAAATGCGTTGGAAATGACCGAAGTCCGGGCAGCAAGTTCATTGACGCTGATTTCGTAGGTACCTGGGCTTGCGCGGTCTTTATCGACCGTAACGTCCACTTGCGGAGCCCCGTCACCGAGATTGACTTTAAGTTCACGCAAGCGCTTGAAAGCGGAGATCTCATCGACGGCTTTTTCAAGGCCACCGAACTTGGAGCGGAATTCATTGAAGAGTTTTAGGCGCGTGTTCTCCTTGCCCTTGCGAGCTTCGAGCTTTTTGATTGGCTCGCCTTCGGCCTCGACGATTGTCTTGACCGCCTGTTTGAACATGCCCCCGCCAACGGGGTCAAAACGCAGACCCAAGCTTCAATCCTCCTGATACTTCTCCTGAACTTCCTGCTCAGGGTGGACACCGGTCCTTTCACTAGTATGATGGTGGCGCCGGGACTTGCCAATCGGCAGTACTTGCCTAACCAATCACAGTCATTGAAATGAAATTGAACAGGGCATGTTAAAAGCCGAGTCGTTCCCAGGCAGGATGCCGAATGGGAATGCGACAGGAAGTCGCAACGAGGTCTTTTAACATGCCCTGTTCAATTTCATTTCAATGAATGTGATTTGCTCAACAGTCTTAAGACGGTTTTCAGTTTCGCCGGGTTTTTGACGGTTTCTTTGGCTTTGACGGCGGGCGATGGAGGATTCCATAATCTAAGGAATATTGGTGTGCGCTCCACAACCTATCTTTAGGGAAGTCGATTGCGAACTTTAAGATGCCTCAGGCAAGTTTTCTTATGCACGGTGCTTTTACCGCTCCTGCTTTTACTCGCCTCTGCTGGCGCTGATTGCGCGCCAGTAAAAAATGCGACTTACGAAGAGTTTCAAAGTCTGGTTCGCGAGAGCGTCGCTAAAGTTCCAGATCTGAATCTTCTCTGGCGGTGGCAAGTGAAGGGCGATGAGCCGGTCTACTTTGGAGGAGGAGGGCTCAGGGGCCTTTTGAGGTGGCTGGAGTATCAACTCAGAAATAAAAGTGTCGCTCAGGTGAGAGCGCTCCGGGTTCCAAACGTGGATCAGCTGATCTCGGTTTGGGCTGATAAAGATATCTATCATGATCGAGTGGACGCGAACTGGTTTAAGTCCAATTTTCCGGCGTATGGGGATTGGGATGTCCTGACTCGCACATTTTATGATGCGAGCATTGAGGCAGGAGGCCCAGGGATTGAGAAAATTCGAGTGAGTCCGACTCATATTGACGATCCCCTGGGAGGGCTTGCCGCTTTTTATCAGGGGAAACTCAACTTCGTAGATGCGCCTGAAGAGGTTTTCCAGAAGTTCAGAGGCGCCAGCGCGATCCAGCTTAAAGATAATTATAAATCTGCCCTGGTTTTGCGGGCATTGAGATTTTCCAGGGATCTGCCTTCCGTCACCTTAGATGATGAAACCTTGAGAGCAATGAAGGCCGCAGTGAAGTCCGAAGAGAATCTGATTAAAGCGAATAATTATTGGCTCCAAAAGTCCCTTTATAAGCTGTACTTGTCGACAGGCGAAAATAGAAAAAAAACGATCCAGGCGCTGGACTCCGTGGGTCTCACCAAAACGCTTGCAAGGAATGGCTATTATCTGAATCGGCCAAACGCTGACGGATGGAGACACTATTTATTTCTCGAGCCACGAGTAAAGGGTTTGACCATTGATGATCTCACAAGGTTCAAGTTAAGCGTTAATTCCATTGCTGAGATTGCTGCAGCGATGGAGAAGATGCTCCGGGGAGCAAAGGCCGAGGACGTGGATGCCATTTTGGATCCAGTTGTAAGAAGTCCTACTCCCGAGTATTTGTTAAATATCGCATTTATACGAAAGTCTAAGACTTCTGCGTTGAAGCGCTCTAAAGTTGCTGGCTGCATCATCGATGCCCTGGCTAAAGACGTGATTATTGACGGACGATACAGCGCCCGCAACTTGACAATCGTCGCAGCTGGAGCCGGCTGGTACCTCTATGAGAAGGCTATTCAAGGTCTGAACAGTTGCACGTCGAATACGAAGGTATTGGATTTAGATACCTTGGACCTGAACGGAAAGAGTCCTGAGCTTTGTGTGTATTATCTCACCACGTCTTGCCTTTTGTATAATCAGCGTCGGGCAGAGTCGTTTTGCAATAAGATCAACAACTACTATCCAATGAAGGCGCTTCAATTGCTGCATGCCAGAGGGGTTCCGATCGATGCTTCTTCGGTAGAATTCGCCCAGAGAATTGACACCGACGCTCAGATCGAGTGCGTAAAGAACTTGAAGAATGAGCAACTGACTTCTGCGGCATTCAAGACAGGCGCAGCCGAGCTGTGTCGGGCGCATAATTAAAGGTGCTTCTTGAAAGGTCATAAAGATAAATCACAGAGAGCTAAAAACTCTTTTTATCAAAGAAGCCTCGTTGCGACTTCCTGTCGCATGCCTGATGGCTCATCCTGAGCCGGCACGACTCGGTTTTTAATATGTCCTGTTTATTTTCATTTCAATGACTGTGATTTGTTCGAAAGGTTTGGTCGTGTAGGGAGCGTTAGGGTTTTGACGATTGGGGCGAGATCGATTTGAACTTAGGCGCGAGAAATTCGCTGTGTCATAATGAGAAAGATGCTCAAAGTGATTCGAAGGAAAAAGCCTCTGTGTTGGGTCCTGCCTTGCCTCTTTACTCTTTGGATGGCGATGTCCTGGAGTCTGCTCTCGGGTTTGGGTGGTTTGTTACCAGTTTGGGTGACTAATCTTCTATCGGTTGCGATGATTCCCTCGCTCATCGTTACACCGATTTTGAAGTCTCTGGGTTTTGCTTTGAGCAATGCCGCTTACTCGGGGCCGACGGACTTTGGAATTGTGATCGCCACCCTGATTTTTGATGTGGCCTTATATGGGCTCGGTTTTGCTCTCGATCGAATGCAAGACCTTAAAAAAAGGTAAAACCGGAAGCAATCAGAGACTCTAAAAATACAAAAAGCTCAAAGCCCGAGTCGTTCCGGCCCAGGATGGGCCAAAAGGAATGCGACAGGAAGTCGCAACGAGGGTTTTGAGCTTTTTGTATTTTTCGACTCTCTGAATGCTTACTTGGTTTCTTCGATGATCTGCCCGCCTTGAACGGACAAAACCCGAAGATTGCGAACCAGCTGCCCGTCTTTGAACGAGATGTTTCCGGTCACGCCTTTGATGTTCTTGGTGTCGCGGATCTTATCGAGAAGATCTGCGCGAGAGTAGTTGGAACCAGCGGATTCCATTGCTCTGAGGACAACCAAGCCTGCGTCATAAGCCATCGCGTCCATTCCGTTTGGATCGCTTCCAAACTGGGTCTTGAACTGATCCATGAACTTGCGGACGCGCTCGGACTGGCTTCCTGGAAAGAAAGCATCCACAAAGAGAGCGCCTTCAGCGTTCTTTTCCGCGCGCGAAGCGAGCTCAGGTGAGTTCCAAGTCGAAGTGCCGAGGAACTGGACATGCTCAACGTCGCGATAAGCAAACGTTGGAAGGATCTGACCGCTGATCTTGGCGTCGTCTGCGATAAAGACCGCATCATAGTCGACGATCGGTGGCAGGCTGAAATACTGCTCGGTTTTGCGGTTTCTCTTTTTGATCTGATTGACCTGACGCTGACGAGCAAGCTCATCAAGCTCGTTCTGGCGAGCCTCGGTGTAGTAGAGACCGGAGAGCTTGTCGACGACTTCGCGGAAATCGGTTTCAGTCGGAGAATAGCTCTCAATGCCTACGATCTGACCACCCAGGCTCTCCACCGCATCCCAGAAATACTGAGCGCTTTCATCGCCCACTTGTCCTTTAGGGGAGAGAATCGCAAAGCGGCGAAGCCCGCGATTTTGAATCGCATAGCGCGCGATCTCATAGGTCTGCATCTGAAGAGTGATGCCGGCTTGGACAACGTAGTTGTCAGCCACGCCTTCGTGACGGGAGAGAGAAATCAGAGGAACACCGAGTTCTGCAGCACGACGCGTGACCTGATCAATGCCCTTGCTGAGAAGGGGGCCAATGACTGCTGCCACATGGTGCTTGGAGACCAGACGGTTCAAAGCTTTGATGGTTTGAGCGGGCTCATCGCCGCTGTCTTCAACCGCAAGCTGAATTCCCGTATCTGGGGACTCAAGATCAAAGATCCCGAAAGCCTGTTCGATGGCTTGAAGGTTGCGTTGGCCAAAGCGCGCGAACTTTCCTTTGAGCGGCAGGAGCACGCCGATCGTCTTGCGATCGAGTGCCGTATCGACGTTGCTTTTCAGAAGCTCACGAGCTTCGTTGGCATAAGGACTGTTTGGAAATCTTGCGACCAGAAGGCGAAGATGACCCTCGGCCTTTCCGTCAAGTCCCAGATGCTTTTCCTTGGAGCCCAGGCGGAACAAAAGGCCATCCGCAAGAGGAGAGGCCTCATTCTCACGATAAAGGTCGGCAAGCTGCTGCGTTCCGACGATCTCTTTCAGGGAATTGTCGAGCGAGGTCTCGATAACTTTTCTGAGCTCAGGCGTGAGTGGGTTGACTTCGCGGCTGATGCTCAGGATCTCGCGTGCGGCTTCGTAGTCAAACTTGCGCTTGCTGTAGATGCCTGCTTTCAGAAAGCGGAACTTGAGCTTGTTGTCGTTATCGAGCTTCGCAAAATCCACCTGGTTTGCCGATTGTTCGGAGGCATCAATCTGGCCTGCATCAAACTGAGCCTTGGCAAGATTGTAGGTGAGATAAGGCGTAAAGCCCGGATTGGAAGTGTTGAGACGAATCGCTCTTTGAAACTGCTCAATCGCCTGATCCGGACGGTGAGTGAGGAGCAGGCAAAGTCCGCGCATATTGGCGACTTGCGAGAGCAGATAGCTCTTTGGAAAGCGGCTCTCAAAGCCTTCAAGACGCGTGAGCGCTGCATTGAAGGCTTGATTGGAATAAAGTTTATGAACCTCATTGTACTCACGCAGATCAGGAGAGGTTTCGGCGCTGCTGGCGTTCAGCGGCGCGCTCTCTGGATTTGCCGCAGCTGAGATCAGGGTGCGCTTGCTGACGATCGCAGGCGCCGCTTTCTCCACAGGCTGTTCAGGACGTTGCTGAACAGAGTCCGTGGCACAAGCGGTGGTGAGCGCAAAAAGAGTCCCGATCCCCGTTTGAACGAGGCGATTGGAAATGCGTGAGGTCATGGGGTTCATTTTAGACGGAACGCGCTTAGTCGAAAAGGTTTTTCACCTTTTCAAAGAAGCTATGATGCATCGGATGGGCGCCATCGGCTCCGCTGTCCTCAAACTGCTTTAAAAGGTCCTTCTGTGCGCTGTTGAGTTTGGTAGGAACCTCAACAATTACGCGGACAAGCTGGTCGCCGCGGCCGTAAGAACCGAGCTTCGACAGGCCCTTGTTCTTAAGACGGAAGGACTTATGAGACTGGGTTCCGGCAGGAACTTTGAGCTTCACCTTGCCTTCGATCGTTGGAACTTCGATTTCGGCACCCAACGCGGCCTGAGTGAAGGTGATCGGCACTTCGCAGATCACGTCAAATTCATCCCGGGTAAAGAACTCGTGAGGAAGGATATTGATGACGACGTAGAGATCGCCAGGCATTGCGCCACGCTCGCCCGCTTCGCCTTCACCGGTCAGCTTCAATCGTTGACCCGTATCCACCCCAGCAGGGATCTTTACGGCAATCTGACTGCGCTTTTGGATCTGTCCCGAGCCCCGGCAATCCGAGCATGGGTTTGGAATCGTTTGTCCTGCGCCATTACATGCAGGGCATGGGCGCGAGATCGCAAAGAAGCCTTGTTGGTATTGGACTTCGCCGCGGCCACCGCATTGGCGGCAACTTTCTGGCTGCGTGCCAGGCTTTGCGCCTGAGCCTTCGCAGGTTTCGCAAGCGACATGGCGGGGAACAGTGATGACTTTCTCCGTACCAAAAGCCGCTTCTTCAAAAGTAATATCGATGTTGGTTCTCAGGTCAGCGCCCGGGCGTCCTCCGCGACGGCGACCGCCGCGTCCACGAGCTCCTGCAGCACCCCCGGCCGCGCCAAAGAGGTCACCAAAGATATCACCGAAGATATCGTTGATGTTGGCGCCGCCAAATCCTTGTTCAAATCCACCGAAACCGCCAAATCCGCCACCCGCTCCGCCTGCGTTTGCGGCGTGTCCGAACTGGTCGTACATTTGGCGCTTTTGAGCGTCTGAGAGAACTTCGTAAGCTTCTGAGACCTCTTTGAACTTTTCCTCAGCTACTTTATCGCCCGGGTTTTTGTCCGGATGAAACTGCACAGCAAGCTTACGGTAAGCCTTCTTGATCTCTTCGGTTTGGGCGCCGCGGGCCACGCCTAGAACTTCGTAGTAATCTCTCTTAGTCGCCATGGATTCTCTTTTTCGTAAACTTAGGCCTCTTCGAGGCCAGGCACTTTAGATCGCAACAAGCCCCTCAGCGCTGGTTAGAGCAGTGAGGGGCTTGTTAACGATCGATCAATCTTAGAATGGGAAGAGATTAGACTTCTTTGAAGTCCGCATCAATCACATCATCAGATTTTTTATCGCCGCCGGCTTGTGCGCCTTGAGCACCAGCGGTGTGGGCTTCAGGACCGCCGTTTCCAGTACCAGGTTGAGCGCCTGCAGCGCCGGCGCCTGCCGTGCGGTACATTTGCTCAGCCATCTTGTTCGAAGCAGCCGTGAGTTGCTCGGTTGCCTTCTGGAGTTCAGCCACGTCTTTGCTTTCGAGATGCTTGCGAGCTTCAACGAGAGCTTCTTCGACGTTCTTCTTGGTGTCGGCTTCGATCTTCTCGCCGTTTTCCTTGAGGGTCTTTTCGATCGTGTAGATCAAGCCGTCCAGGGTGTTGCGAGCATTGACGAGCTCTTTGCGCTTTTCGTCTTCTTCGCGATGAGCTTCGGCTTCCTTCTGCATGCGCTTGATCTCTTCTTCGGAGAGACCGCTCGATGCCGTGATGCGGATCGATTGTTCTTTTCCGGTTCCGAGGTCCTTAGCGCCGACGTGAACGATGCCGTTTGCGTCGATGTCAAAGGTGACTTCGACTTGAGGCACGCCGCGTGGAGCAGGTGGGATGCCGACGAGGTCAAAGCGTCCGAGAGACTTGTTGTACTCAGCGAACTCGCGCTCGCCTTGGAGTACGTGAATCGTCACAGCGCTTTGGTTGTCAGCAGCCGTCGAGAAGGTTTGTGATTTCTTGGTAGGAATCGTGGTGTTCTTCTCGATGAGCTTGGTGAACACGCCGCCCAGGGTTTCGATACCGAGAGAGAGTGGGGTGACGTCGAGGAGCAACACGTCCTTCACGTCGCCCTTGAGGACGCCGCCTTGGATTGCTGCACCGACTGCGACCACTTCGTCTGGGTTCACGCCGCGGTGTGGTTCTTTACCGAAGATTTCCTTCACCTTCTGCTGAACGCGAGGCATACGGGTCATACCGCCGACGAGAATGACCTCGTCGATCTTGTCACGGGTGACGCCAGCGTCCTTCATGCAGGTTTCAGATGGGCCGACCATCTTTTCGATGAGGTCAGCAACCAGAGCTTCAAGTTTTGCGCGGGAAAGCTTGAGGTTCAAGTGCTTAGGACCCGAAGCGTCTGCCGTGATGAACGGAAGATTGATGTCGGTTTCCATGGAGCTCGAGAGCTCATGCTTTGCTTTTTCAGCGGCTTCTTTCAAGCGTTGGAGAGCCATCTTGTCCTTGCGGAGGTCGATGCTGCTTTCCTTTTTGAACTCATCAGCGATCCAGTCGATGATGCGTTGGTCGAAGTTACCGCCGCCCAGGAAAGTGTCGCCGTTGGTTGCCTTCACTTCGAAGACGCCATCGCCGAGCTCAAGGATCGAGATATCGAACGTACCGCCGCCCAAGTCGAAGACTGCAACCGTGTGGTTCTTGCCTTGCTTGTCGAGGCCGTAAGCGAGGGCTGCAGACGTTGGTTCGTTGATGATGCGCTTGACTTCGAGACCTGCGATGCGGCCAGCGTCTTTCGTTGCTTGGCGTTGAGCATCGTTGAAGTAAGCGGGAACCGTCACGACAGCTTCGGTGACAGGTTCGCCCAGATAGTCTTCAGCGGTCTTCTTCATCTTCTGAAGAACGAGCGCGGAGATTTCTTGTGGAGAATATTCGCGGTCATCGACCTTCACCCAAGCATCACCGTTCTTAGCTTCGATGATCTTGAATGGGGCGACCTTGATGAATTCTTGAACTTCGCGGGAGTTGAACTTGCGTCCAATCAAACGCTTGGCTTCGTGAATCGTCTTTTCTGGATTGGTGATGGCTTGGCGCTTTGCAGCTTGGCCAACCAGCTTTTCTCCAGATGGGCTGAAGCCCACGACCGAAGGAGTCGTATTCGCGCCTTCAGCATTTGGGATTACCTTCGGCTCGCCGCCTTCAAGAACGGAGACGCAGGAGTTCGTTGTGCCCAAGTCAATTCCAATGATTTTACCCATATAGTTGCCTTTCTTTACTTAAAAATTGGTCTGAAAATCGTTTTGTCAAATATCAGCTAGCAGAAATTCCGCTGCTCACCATCACGCGCGCAGGACGCAAGAGGCGGCCATGAATCGTGTAACCTTTAAGCTGCTCCGAAGTCACGGTTCCAGCAGGCTGGTTCGATGGCTCTTGTCCCATACCTTCCATGAGGTTCGGGTCGAAAGCTTTTCCAACCGTTGGAACTTCTTCAACGCCGTTGCGTTGCAAGGTTTGCTTGAATTGTTGAATGACCATCTGAAGGCCGATCACGAGATTCTTGTCGGTGCCTTCAGGAGTGTGGGCCATGGCGCGCTCCAAGTTGTCGAGAACTTGAAGAAGATCGCGGCCGACGTTTTCCCAGCCAAATTTGCGTGCATCTTGAAGCTCTTTGAACGAACGCTTTTTGTAATTTTCAAACTCAGCGTAGAGATAAAGATACTTTGCGTCTTTCTCTTTTACCTGAGCTTCAAGCTCTTGGGTGCGCTGGTCAGCCTGGCTGTTACTATGACCGTTTGTGCCACCGTTGGCTTGGTTTTGTTGGGAGCCGCCGTTTTCAAATGGTTCGGCCGCGCGTTCGGCGGATCGCTCCGCAGATTCATGTTCGTTGGGTTCCATTAAAAAAATCCTTTCGATGCTTAAAAGTGCTCACCAAAATCTTCAAAAATATCCTTGAGAAGATCCTGCAACGCTCGCGCTTGCGAGGGCATAGGCCAATCTGAGTGAGCCGCAACTTAATATGGTTACGAAACGGCTAGAGTCAAATCGGATCGGTAAAATTAAGCAAGGGATGTAACGACTTGATCTGAAAGGGAAAAGCCGCGGGCTGTAAGCCTGAAGTAATTCACTTTATTTGGATGGATTTCTAATAGGCCTGCTGCTTCGAGAGCCCGAGCCTTGGCCTTACGCGTCGGGGTGTTCAGCCAATCCGCTGGAAAACCATCGGATAGCCTAAGCGCCAGCATCCAGGATTCGAGATGCTTTTGCTCTTCGGTGAGTTCTTCGGTCCATTCTACTACGCTCTCGTTTTGCGCCAGGCTACGGGCGTACTTATGAAGAGAAGAGAAGTTCTTCCAACGTTTGCTCGTTTGAGAGTTAAAAGAGTGAGCCGATGGTCCCAAGCCCAGGTAGGAATCACCCTTCCAATAGCGAAGATTATGCTGCGCCTGAAATCCAGGCTTTGCGAAATTGGAGATCTCGTAATGCTCAAAGCCCTTCTCCTGCATGAAACGATCGATGAAAAGAAGATGCTCCAGCTGCGTGTCTTCGTTCGGTAGATCCTTGTACATCGGATGATGCGGGGGGAGGGTCAGCAAGTAACAGCTCAGATGCTTGATCGGAAAAGAGGTGAGCTGGTTCATGGCTTCTTCGATATCTTTCAAGCCTTGATTGGGAACGCCGCAGAGAAGATCGACAGACACATTCTCAAATCCTGCGCCAAACACCGCATCCAGTGCGCGCAAGACCGCATCGCGCGAGTGAACGCGCCCGAGGTTTTTCAGCAGATCCTCGCGCATCGCTTGAACGCCCATGCTCACGCGATTGAGTCCAAACTCGCGGTACTCTTTCATCTTCTCGCGCTCGATGGAGGAAGGATTGGCTTCCATCGTCCATTCGGTTTTCTCGGTGATGCGAGTATGTTTCCAGAGTGGCTCAAGCGCGCGCTTCATTGAATCAGGCGGCGTCATGCTGGGTGTTCCGCCACCAAAGAAAATGGTTTCAAGCTCGGGCGAAAGCAGAGGTCCCATCTGCTCGCATTCTGCTTTCAGTGCTTTTTCAAAAGCGTCGGCATCGCCTGCTTTGGTTTTTTCACGACCCAGCGAATAGAAATCGCAGTAATGGCACTTGGCTTCGCAGAATGGAAAATGGACGTAGAGCGATTTCATCTGTAGCGACGATATACCGAGTCGGTTGGACCTTTGAAAGCCTAAAAGGCCACACCCGAAATACCAAGCTTATCGCTCGATATTCCGGGTGCAGCCTCAGTGCAATGAGGAGATGAGCGCCTGATCAGGCGGGCACCCGAGGGTTAGTAGCTGCCTCCTGAAGTGGTGGTTCCTGCAGTTCCAGCGCTCTGCTGGACGTTTGTGCCGCCAGCTACTCCAGCTGCTGAGCTAGGAGATGTGGCCGGAGAAATTCCACCTGCTACGCCTCCTCCAATAACTCCTCCTCCAATGATTCCTCCGCCTCCGATACCAGCTGATTGTGTCGGAGTTGCCGTTGGCGTAGCCGCGGTTCCAGCAGAGCTACCCACTTGCAGCGCGCCTGACATGCTGGCTGCTCCGTGAATTGCGCAGTGGTAGGCGATGATTCCCGAGACGCTTCCATCGAAGGTTCTGGTGTAGCTTTGTCCAGGCTGCAACGTGCCCGAGTCAAAGCTGCCATCATCTGCGGTCACCGTATGTGGAGCGTTATCATTATTCACCCAGGTGACGGTCGTTCCCGCAGGAATGACAAGCGGGTTAACTCCGTAAGCGGCTGGGCCCATTCCAATAGAACCTTGTGGGATCGCTACCGTCACGCATTGTGGAACGGTTCCAGGTGATGCCGTGGACGTTGGTGTAGCTCCAGGTGAAGCGGTTGCTTCAGGCGACGCTGTTGCGCCAGGTGAGGCCGTCGCACCCGGAGACGCGGTTGCGCCAGGCGAACTCGACGTTAATGGGCAGGGATAAAGGACGCCAGGACTTGCTGAAGCCCCTGGATTAGATGTGCCACCATTTTGTCCGTAAACTGCAATTGCGCCAAAGACGCTTAAGCTTGCGACTCCGGCTGCAAACAGCCCGAAAGCTTTTTTCATGGGTTGTCTCCTTCTCGATTCTCAAGAGTAATGACCGGTTCGCCAGTCCAACTTTGTCGACGTTTTATGCTCGGAATGCATCGAAGGTTCCATGGCTGGGTGAGGCAAATCGGTAGGCTTTAAGATTTACGATGCGGTCCGGTTCTTCTGGTTCTATTGAAAGGGCGGCGTCTTGCGGAAAATGAAAAGGCCCGCTCATTTGCTCCTGTCACTACCACTGAGTGAAGCGAATGAACGGGCCGTACTTTTAAGACTTAAGCCGCATTACCGGGTGTTGCTGGTGGTATAACTATAAACTCCTCCACCCGTGCTTACTGGCACGGTACCACCGGCGATTCCTGCAGATTGAGAAGGTGAGGCCGAAGGCGAAGCACTCACTCCGGGCGATGCTCCAGCGGCACCACCGACTTGCAGCGCGCCTGACATGCTGGCTGCTCCATGGATTGTGCAATGGTAAGGGATATTTCCTGAGACGCTTCCATCGAAAGTTCTCGTGTAGCTTTGTCCCGGCTGGAGCGTGCCTGAGTCAAAGCTTCCGTCATCTGCGGTCACCGTATGTGGAGCGTTGTCATTGTTCACCCAGGTGACGGTCGTTCCCGCAGGAATGACAAGCGGGTTAACTCCGTAAGCAGCTGGGCCCATCCCAATTGCGCCTTGTGGGATCGCAACAGTCACGCATTGTGGTGTAGTGCCCGGAGATGCAGTCGCTCCGGGTGAAGCGGTCGCACCAGGCGAGCTTGTTGTGGCTGGGCAGGGATAAAGGACACCAGGACTTGCTGAAGCCCCAGGGTTAGATGAGCCTCCTCCTTGTCCGTAAACTGCGATTGCCCCGAAAATACTAAGACTTGTGACTCCGGCTGCGAACAGCCCGAAAGCTTTTTTCATGGGTTCTCTCCTTCTCCATTGTGAAGAGTCAGAATTGGCTCGCTTGTACAAAGAAATCGACGATTTGAATGGGGGATGCATCGAGGATTCCATGGCGGGAAGAGTTAAGCTGACTTTTCGAAGCCGCTTCTTTTAAAAGTGATTCAGGAAGCTTAATTTCAGCTACCGAAGAAGCGTCTTTAATCTGGCTATGAGAGATGGAGCGCAATTGGCGCGGAGAGGAGATTGCAGTTTCATTCGTTCTTCGCGGACGATGTTGACCAAATTATTTACGAGCTTGTTAAACTGCTTTTCCTCTTTGATTTTTTCAAGCCTGTCTTTGGCAGGTTTCATATCCTCCGGATCGGATAATACCATCGCAAGCAGCGCATCGCCCATTAGGAACGCAAGCTGGCTTTGGAACATAAGTTGAGGCTCATTCCGAGTGACGAGAGCCACTGTTCCATGCAACGCGACCATGGCTAGCCGTGCACGAAGCGTTTTAAGTCGGAGCGCAATCTGTTCTTTGGTTAAGGCGGGGTCATTCATTACTTTCGATAAAAATGGTTCGATGGATTGGACTCGATCGGAACCTAAGTGAAGGAGACCTTCGGCGATATTCTTTAAGGCGAGTTCGCGCTGATGCTCAGAAAGAAGCTTGAGCGGTTGCACTGCGTCCGCGAATCTTTTCTGAAACGCAGTGACCTCAGCACGGTCCGGTTTTGGAGCTTCCGAAAGCAATTGAAGATCAATCATTAAAGAGTACAACTTCTCCTTCAATCCATCAGGAATGTAATGCGCATCTTTAAATGAATTTTCGAGTACGGAAAAAGGGATAAAATTATCAATGGTTGGGACATTGTTCCAAATTTCTCGAATTTCTTCTGGCGCGGAAACATTGAGTCGTACAGCTTGATTGAGCTGCTTCAGATCCTCAAACGTGGCTGCTTTTCTTGCGAGAGTAATGAGCTCGTTTAACGGGATCAGGTTTCGAGTGTGGCCTTTGGGATTAGATAAAACGGCGCTGTTTTTGACGACGTAAGCATGGGATACATAAGGGTAACATAGAATATCAGCATCAAAAGCATGAGCGAATTCCGAGTAGGGATCCTTGCCTGTTTCAAGCTTTTCGTAAAAACCTTTGAGTTGATGATTACTGCGACTTAGAAACTCTTTAAAAACGCGCGCCCCTTCTCCGCGGGTAACGTCGATGACTTTTGCCGTTGGTTTGACTTCAAACTCAACGACCCGGTCCACTGTTCCAGCAGATCTGATGGCAAGTGCCAAATTGTCGCGCCTGACTGAGTAAAGTCCTGAGCCTGCCGATCCAGCTTCTGACGGGAAAACTCCGCTGAATAGATTCGATCTGAAAAACTCTTCTGTTCTTGTCCCGTGATAGAGTTTTCCATCGGGAAATTCTTGCGAAGTGGGAGAATAAAGTTTTTCAGGATCGGTTTGATAATGCTTCATGTTCTCCGCGACAGTGGCAGGATCGCGATAGGTCGCAAAGAGGTATTGATTGATGGGCGCGGCATCTTCGTATCGGTTAAGCACATTGTTCATGTCAAAGTGCTTGTACAGAAGGTAAGTGGCCGTGGGATTGATGTAGGAACGAAAACTTTTCGCTACAGTATCGTTAAAGTATTTCTTGAATTGTGGGTTGGCAAAATAAGGAGCTAGCTCATCCTTAGCCTGCGCGATGATCTTCTTCGCAGCCGTTTCGGACTCATGATCGAATGTGAAAGCATTTTTTGGATCAGGTCGATTCTGGCCGTAGCTGTTGTAATAATCGATTGAGAGAGTTCTTAAATATCTCAGCGCCAGCAGAATTTGATGATTTGCTTTTTGTTTTGCGTAATGGGTCGTTTCGAATACTTCTTTCGGAGTTACATGCAACGTGGGGCGACCATGAAAGATTTCGTCCATTCCGTCACCGAATGTCCTGTTTTGAATGATACCCTTTGATCCAATCCGAATTTTTTCAACGGGCAGGTAACCTTGATCGATCTCGCTCTTGCCCATCGCGCTGGATGGATTAAATCGCTCGCTTTTGATGTAGTCAATCTTGGTTAGACCATAGATGTCTTTGTTGAGTGCAAGCTCTCGGTCACTCACGATGTCCACATCCGAGTCCATGCTCAGAAATTCTTTCGGCTGAATGATCGCTCGGGAACGAAGCTCTTCGATCTTTTTCTTGGCCTGCTCGGGCGTATCGACGCCGATGAACTGACGTTTTACCCAGTAGATGAAGTCGCGCGATGTGCCACCAAAGAATTCGGCCTGAGGATTTTCTTTCCAAGCGTCTTTGAAGAGAGACACCTTTTGACTCAGCTCGCCTGTCAAGGCGGAGAACTCCTCCTTCGACATGAGCTTGTCGGGAGATTGAGCAAAGGCGGATAGGGTAGTGAAAAGCCAAAGAAGAAGGGCTGATGCTCTAACTGTTCGTGCAATTTTCAGCATCGGACTTCCTCCGGCGGAAATGGCTTATGAGCTAGAATAACGACTCTTCGATATGGCGCTTAATGCACTTGAGTTCCATTCTTGGATGAGCTGTGCCTTCCTTCACTTTGGACACCACGGCTGATTTGATTTCATCAAGCTCAGCGGTCGCGGCAGGATTGCCTTTGGCGCGAGTCATCGACTCGTCAAACGTTCTTGCAAGAAGACCGCTGGAGAGTTTCTTGGCTTGCTCAAAGTGAGGAGTGCCTTTCAATGCATCGAGCTCTTTTGCGATGGAGGCAGAGAGAGTTTCCATAAAGAGGCCATCTTTGCCTTTGTAGCCAAACTTATCGTAGTCGACCTTCTTGATCAAGGCGTCGAGGTCTTCCTTGGTCAGATAACGGTCCTTCATGACCTTATTGAAGACAGGCTCGAACTCTTTGGACTCGATGCCTTTATGGATCACTTCATCAGCCATGCTATCCACGACTTTATCGATGATCTCGCTCGCGATCGCTTTCTCTTGAGCAGAGCTTCCTTCTCTCACGCCTGGGAACAGGCCGTTATTGATGAGCATGTTCTTCAATTTTTCAATTTTGCCTAAATCATCGGCTGCTTCTTTGCCTGCACCGCGAGCGCTACCGTCATTGCCACCGCCCGTGGCGTAGCTTCCGTGGTAGAAGACTGCGCGATGGCCTGCGGAGAGCTCAACCATTCGCTTAAGAACACTCGAAAGGTTTTGCACATCGGCCACTTCTTGCGCCTTAGGACGGACATATCCTAAGTAACCTGGGCCTGGGATCAGGCTCACAAAGTCCGCGCCGTTCTGGCGATTGAGCATCGCATTGGTCATCCAGTGTCCGTAGACCTCGTGGACCGCGACTTCATGCAGAAGCTCGGGCGTATACTTCATCTTCTCAACGGACTTGAGGTCATGAACGGAAGGAGTGCGGTTGATGCCATCCGCTGATGCATGCTTTTTGAATTCCCAGGTGCGTTTCTCGCCACCGCCGGGAAGTTTCTTGCCTTCAAGGATGACTTCCTCGCCATCGACGAACCATTGAGGATGCTCGCCATCCGGGATCTTCATCTCAATCTTTTGGATGCGATGGCCCTTGATGCGTTGAATATCCGCCATCATGGTTTTAAGCGGGCGGAACATCATGGCATTGAAGCCCTCATCCACCTCGCGCATTCCAAGCTTCACCGTACTCAGGCGATTAACAACGGACTCCGTGGCGTTTTCTGGGATGATGATTTCAAGATTTGGATTGTTAGCAGCTTTTCTGATCTCATCGATGGCTTTCTTGATCTTGATGCCGCCAACTCCCAGCGATACTTCGCGAGGCTGTGGGCCCATGACATAGATGTGACCCAAGCGCGCAATCTTTGGAGCATCAAGACCTTGTCTTTCAAGGTTCTGGACGATTTCAGAGCGAGTGAGTTTTTCGCGAATCTTCTTCACCAAAGATTCAGTTTCTGGATTGTCATCCAGCCCTGAGAACATCTCTTGAAGACTGTTGCCGGTGATGCCCACGACAAAGCCGCGAGCATCCTCGTATTTTCCGTTAATCTTGAGTTTCTGCTCGTCCAAGAGCTCATAGAGCTCTTGAAGGACAGCGATTTTTCCGCCTTTTTGGCCTTCGACTGACGTGCCTGAGCTCTTACCGATTTCAGACATCAATTCGTCAAAGAGAATGATCCCGCCTCCAGCGGACTTGCGGCTCTTGAACCAGCGCTCAAAGTCGGTTTCTTTGTTTGATCCGGAGATACCCGTTGGAGGGCGAAGATAGTCACTCAAATCCCATGGATGATCGACGCCAGTGATTTTGAACATGGCCTTCTCGTCACCATAGAGAACTTTTGCCATGGCTTTGAAGGTTTCAGTTTTCCCGTTGCCGGAAGTGCCTAAGAGAGTGAAGACTGCTTTGTCGTTCCAATCGACGGATTTGCTCTTCAGCACGCTTGCCATATCGGCCAACACGTCCTGGTTACCTTTGACATGTTTGCTCATCTCTTCCTGGAAATTATCAATCCGCTTCATCGTTACAGGATTGCTGCCCCAAGGATTCTTCTCTTCGTTGATCAGCGCACCCAGTGCGAATTTCTCAGATTTTCCGTCTGAGCTGTCCACGATCAGATTTTGAGCGGGAAGTTGACGGCCATCATACTCAATATGTGTATCTTCGATATGCGCTTTAAACGTTTTTCCGCGATCACCAAAGTAAGGGGTGAGCTTGCTGAAGATCTTTTCCTGGAGCTGTTCTTCAGCGTAGCTGTAGCCTTTTTCAAACTGGTAGTGATCAATGTTCAGTGCTTTGTTCACTGCCTCGGGCGAGATTTCAAAATTCACGCCGTAGTCGAGCTTGGCATCTTTGATGAACTTCTTAGCTTTGCGTTGAGCGGCTTCCATGACTTCCTCTTTGTTCGGAGGAAGGATGTAAATGCCTTTGTAACGCCGTTTTTGCTTATTGGCTTCTTGAGCAATGGAGCTTGTGTCGCCGCCTGGATTGCTCTTTTCTACGATCTCGCCAACATAGCGATCAAAGAGAGCCGACATTTGATCAGGCTTGACGCGCTCGACAGGCTTGCCATCGATCAGTATTGTTTCAGTGAGATTAGCTCGGCGAGTATTGTATTGCTCCCAAGTCATCTTGTTGGCAGCGTTGGTCGGGATCATCAAATCTTGGCCGATATTGGTATTCTGCCAAATGACAAACTTACTCGCATCGTATTCTTTGCCAAGACCATCGGTAAACTTCTTGTCCGTGATCATATTGGTCAAAAGCTGGACCACATCGTGATGAAGGTAGTCAGCCTCCTCGATTTTGATCACGCCGCCTGCCGGGTGCTCTTGGATGAATTTCGTAAGAATGGATCTTTGTTGCTCAGAGCCTACGGTTCCGACAGGGGAACCAATCAGTTTATTGAGCTCAAGACCGCCGTTCTTAAATTCGGCGCCGTTGATGGTCAGCATCGCGTTGTTAAAGAAATGCTTAGCCACCGACTCGGCCCCATAGCTCTTACCGCCCCCTGGAGGGCCGAAGGCCACAACGGCTGTCATCTTGCCCTTATGAGATGAGCCGAAGTGATCTTTTAAGATCTGCTTCATCTCAGTCATTGCTCCGTCGTTTCCGCCGTAGTCTTCGCGGAAGTCGGTCCACTGCTTATTGAAGTTATCGTTAAACTTTGGATCGCCTGGGATCAGGGGAGTCTTGAGCTTAGACGCGATATATTCGCGGACATCATCCGCAGTGAGATTGAAGTCGCCCTTTCTTCCCTGAGTAGCAAGCGCGTTCAGTTTGCGAGAAAGCGCGCCCTCAAGGAGTTCCTTGGTTCCGGTTGGATTTCCGGCGTGAGGCTGCTCAGAAGCTGCAAAGCGGTAAGCATAGTCAAAGGCGTCATCATCAATGCTCGAGAAACTGGCGCCATTCTTTTTATGGGCTTTCTGCCAAAGCGGAACGTTGCTTTGCTTGATGAGCTTGATCGTATCGTCACGGCCAAACTCTGGAACGTGAATTTCAGAGAAGCGGCGGCTGAACGCGCTGTCTTTGAAGAAGTCACGCGCTTCGGCTGACGTGGTTGAAAAGATCATATTGACCTTAGGGTCATCTCCCAATCCATGTTGCATCTCAGTGAGATAGCCCTTCAAGGCATTGCGGGTCATCGCAGTGGAAATGTGAGCTTCGTCGACATAGAGAATCACACGACGGTCCAAGGCTTTGGAAAGTGCCTTCGCATTGGCAACGACGTTTTTTGGCGCACTTGGGTCCGAAGGATTGGTCACTGTCGTGATAGGAAGCTCGAGGATGATAGGAGGCTTCTCGTCATGAATCCCTTGCGTTCCTTGAACAAACTTATCCGATAGTAGTTTTAAGATAGTAGTTTTACCGACGCCAGCTTTCCCGGTTAAAAGAACGTGGCCTTTTTCGACGCGCGTGAGGGCATCGATCATTTCTTGGGATTCGACCTCGCGGCCAAAGTATTTGATGAAGCTCTTATTTGGATCGTTATGAGTAGTGACGGATTTGTCGTAATGATTGCTTTCAGCGGAGTTGACGAACTTCATCAAATCATTAGCGTCGTCGCCGCTGACTTTTCCGGCTTTCACCTGCTCATCCAAAAGCTCGCGAACGGTCTTGTGCTTTTCGGCTGCAATCTGTCCGGTCGCGGTCAGCGCAGGGGGCCTTGCCGTGAAGGCCGGGCCGGCTGGAGCGCGCAATGTATCAGTAGCAACAGCCGATTTGAGGCTGTCATCGATCAAGTTAAACTGGGGAGGAAAGCCCACCTTGGTTTTTGTGCTTGGATCAGTGTGGTCGTACTTTTGAACAAACTCAGCAAACTGCTGCTTGCCTTGAGTGTCCAGGAGTCCGCGGTTAAGAATCTCGCGGATCTCATATAGGCCCGTATCGCCGGTGCGATTGGCGAGATACCAACCGGTGCCGTCTCCGCGATTCGTTGCTCCACGACCTTTGTAAAGAAGCTCGAGCGCCGTAAGAACGGTAAGTCTTGCTTCCTCGGGTCGGTTGAAGGCTTTGCCCTGGGCTGAGTGAAGAATTGTTTCGAGACGATCGATCGCGGAGGTGACTTCGTGTGGATGCTGGATTTTGGGTAGCGCGACCCCGAAGCTGTTTTGGGGGAGTGTCGCTCTCAACTCATCTGTGATCTTTTTGATCGCGTCGACGAGCTTTTGATTCTCGGCATCCTCAGTCGCGCTGACCGGATTCATCGCTCTGGCTGGCGTGATCCACAGCGGATTGAGACCGAGTCCCAACGAACTAATGATAAGTGCGAGTACTACACCTTGCTTCACCTGTTTTGCGACACGGACGCTCATGCAATAACTATCGGAATTTTATATAAGATTCTTTAGATCAACTAAAAAACGGTTAGGATTCTGCTGACTTAAATAATTAGGGTTCCCTCAATCGTTTAAACAGGCGATGCTGATAAGGGTCCACTAGGAAAGGATAGGGTGAGTGCGCGTGCCAATGTGCCGTCTTCTATTTGGAATTGCTCTGGTTTTGGCAGGCGGAATGGTCCAATCCGCTTTGGCCGCGGATCCGTGCGTTAAGGACTCGCTTCGTGCTCGGTTCAGTTCTTTCTTTTCCAAGCCTGCCGCTGAGTCGCATGCCCAACCCGCTGTTCAGAAGGAAGCTCTCAAGCCTATGATGACCCATGCTGCTGTTGCTTCTGCGGAAAAGCTGACGATCGATAGTGAAGTCAAAGCCGCAGGAATGATGCCGCGAGGATCCGCGGTGATGACGAGCGCTGGGTTGCTTGAAGCGCAGGGCATTCGCAATATCATCCATGCTGCAAGCGGAAGCATGACGAAGTCAGGACCAAAGTTTGGGCCTAACCTCGATGGCGTCGTCAACTCGGTTCACAATTCGCTTGAGCTGGCTCGTCGCAATGGACATCAACGCGTTGCTGTCCCTTTCATTGGTGGCAAGATTTTTATCGATAGCATTGGAATCCCGGCTCAAGAACTCGCTAATCAGATTGTCGATGCGGCCTTGAAGTCTCGTGGAAACCTTGAGCTACGCTTTGTCACTTTTGGAGCTGAGGATACGACGCTTTTTCAAAATGCGCTGAAGCGCCATGCAAGCGAAGTGTCGCCTCAGCTTGCTCAGGTTACTCCTGGATCGATTACTGATTTTAATGTCCATGGCGCGAGCGCAATCATCAATGCTGCCAATATGGAAATTCAGTTTGGCGGTGGCTTGTCAGGTGCAATTGGGCGAGCAACAGGTCGCGCGGATCAGATCAACGGAGAAGCGCAAAAAGCGATTCGCGAGTTTTATCAAACTCATCAGTAAATCCCGGCGTTTGTGCCTGTTTGAGCTTTAAAAGCAAAAGGCCCGCGCAGGACAACCCGCGCGGGCCTTTTTAATTAACTAAACCAGACACGGCTCCGGCTCACCACTCGTCACCGTCGCCGCCTCCGCGACGACCACGGTCACGATCTTTGCCGCGGTTATGGTCTCTGCCGCGTCCGCGATCACCGCGTCCGCCGCCTTCGCCGCCACCACCGAAACCGCCACC
>JBJMMA010000052.1:0-13533 GCA_045805065.1 Bdellovibrionia bacterium
GAGATGCTCAGAAACTCCCTTGTTACCGAATCCGGAAAGCTTGTACAGCAGCTCAGGGATTTCGGATATGAGACCACCTGGATCAATCGCGACTCGAGACGGAAAACTCAAGGCGTTGGGTTTCGACTGTACTCCGCCATCCAGTCTCTCACGCTTAATAAGGATGATCGGTTGATCATCGTTCTCAACGGCCATGGAGCCATGAGAAAGCCGGGAAAATCAGCGCATCTCGTGGCCTTTGGCGATGACTCGAAAATTGATGTGAGTGCAATCGATAAAAAGCTCGAGTCTTTTACGCTGGTCGGGGCAAAGGTCGCAGTCATTGATGAGTCCTGTTACTCGGGAAACTCGCTGGATCTGTCTTCGACGGGAGTCTGCGTGATTTCGGCGCAAAACCGTTTCAATTACTCCCGCAGCGCCAGCCTCGTCGTAAGCTCGCTTCCTTTGTTTTCGGAGCACGACTTTCCGCACGAGTTTAGAAACGCTCTGGCCGAATCAAAAGACGCTAATCTCGAGGACGTCTTCCTTAAGGCGCGGAGAAATCTTCAAAGCATCTTTCCTCATATGAGTGATTTGCCCACGAATGTCGGAAATCTGGTGAGTGAGATGCACTATGGCAATGACCTGCCCGAGATCTCTTCCTGGGAACATCTCGCGTTTCGGGACTATTGGGACCAGATCTTCTTCTCTGATGATCCTGATTTCTGGAAATCAGATCTGAGTCCGCTGCAGACAATCCCAACCACCCGTTTGGGAAAGGCGCTGACAGACTTCTTCCAGGAGCAGGCGAAAAAGGCCCTTTCGTTCACGATTCTCTCGTACGATCGTTTTGCCGAGCTTCAGGAGAAGCGTGTTTCCTGGCTGAATGAGATAGGTCGCCTTGAGGCAGCGGGAAGTACTCAAAATCCTCAAGTGTCCAAGCGAAAACAAGATTTGATCAGGCTGCTCCGCTCGACCTCGGACGAGTACTACAAGCTTCTTGGTGGCGTGTATAAAGTGGAGCGCCACCTTTATGACCAGTTTTACCGGGCTTTCCGAAAAAGCCGGCTTCCTTCGAACGCTTGCCGGGACTTTAAGCTTTAAAAGTGAAACGAGCCGGAGACCCGTTATGGTTCGGGAGACCGGCTCGTTCTCAAGTTTCAGGCAATGCTGTCAAAATTACGCAGCTTCAGCGTAATCGTTCGCGTGCCAGAGATCGTAAAGGGTTTTTCCGCTCTCGGTGCGGAACCACTTGGATGCATGATCTGGAGGATCCATTCCCAGGCATTTTTGAGCAAATGCGTGAACGGTCATCGTCTCAGCGCCTGCGCCTGTACCTACGATCACTTTAAACTCGCCATTAGGCTGCTTAGTAATTTTGCAGGTCTTCTTTGGATCGCTGACAAAGAACAACACTTGGCCATCCTTTAAAGAGCCGTCATGAACCAAATGGGTGAGATCGAATTTATTCTTCTTCTTTGACACTAGTGTGTCCTCCTTTAGCATATAGGACGGGCTAAGGCCTGTCCGGGTCACATCCACGTATCGGCATTTTCTGCAGGGTTTTTAATCTCTTAATAATCTGCTTAAATTATACCTATGGAATTGAAAGACCGCGAAAACGCGCAGTTAGAAGTCGACTTAATCAGCGGTCCTCAATCGCGACGCGCACTTGCCGCGCTTCTTAATCATTCATTTCAGGTGCCAGAGGATCATGCTTTCCTTGGGGATTTTCCGATTTGGGATGAAAGCATCGTGCCTTCCAGCGAAGAAACCGTGCGCATCGGCGCTTTTTCTTCTGGCCGCCAGGAGCTGGCCGCGTGTGCCGGCGTACGCATGGCGCGTTTAAAGACGCCAAGTGGCGGACTTCCCGTGGCACTCATCGGAGCAGTCGCGACGCACGAAACTTATCGAGGCGCAGGTTTGGCGTCAGGCCTTGTGTCATTGGCGACAGAGTGGGCTGGGGCCCGAGGCGCAAGCGCGGTTTTTCTGTGGGGTTCAGAGTACTCACTTTATAATCGCCTGGGCTTTGAGCTTTGCGGCGCGCAAGTCATGGTTCCGCTCGACTCACTCGAGCTTTCCGAAACGGAAGCCAATTCTGTTCAAACGGGATGGGATCGCTCCATCTTTCAGAGAATGAAAAGCCGGGAGGGCGGGCTCGCCTTAGCGGACACGGATGAGCGCTGGATGGCAGCTCATCGCTCGGTTGAATGGTTCTGGGTCGGCGACGGCCAAAACTGTGACGCTTATGTGGCAGTGGGCCGGGGTATAGATCTTCAGGGCATTGTTCATGAGTGGGGAGGAGAGCCTGCCGCTCTCCGCTCATTGTTGGGTTGGCTTAGAAAACAAAGGTCAGGTCTGACGCTTTTAGGCGCTCCATGGATTCTGGAGCGTTTTGGATTCAGGGCTCAACAGGCTCAACCAGAGTTTCTTTGCCTGGCTCGAGTGCTTCAACCCGAGCTATTGGTGAAGGCATTCTACCCAAACTCTGATTTCTCCGCTCATGCGCAGGGCAGCGGATTTCTGGTGACTAGCGAGCAGGGGAGCCTGCAGCTTGATTCTGCTCAGATCGCCCGCCTGGTTCTAGGACCTCATCTCGAATCAGCCTCACAAGAGACCCGTCAGGGGGGCAAGCGGCAGCTGACTGTACCGATCCCTCTTTGGATTTGGGGATTGGATGCCGTTTGATTGAAGAATTTCATGTTTTTTTCTTAGTCTCTGTTCATAAAATTCCGATAAAAGTGTACAAACACGCAGCAAATTCGGAATTGATGTGAAACAGCATACCTCACGATATTTAAAAGCAGTCGCTCTCTTCTACATGGCCTTTCCAATGGCCTACATCCTCTCGTGTGCTATGCTCTTTGATATTCCAGCGCGCGCGTGTGTACGAGTTCTGCTCTCGCCCTGGTATTATATTCTTTCGGCTCTTGCGATCACCGTTGGCTACAGCCTTTGGGAGATGAAACGTTGGGGCTGGTACGTCTTCGTGGGCGTCAATCTTCTGATCGCTTATCAGAACGCCGTGATGGTGAACGAGTACGGTGAGACTCATCACAAGGCATTGAGCTTCATTTTCTCGATCGCCATCCTGGGCTTGATCGTTTACCGCGTCGCACGTGAAGTGCGGGTGCCTTACTTCTTTCCAAACATTCGCTGGTGGGAAAGCGATCCGCGCTACCGATTGTCTGTTCCTGCCAAGATGGAGCGCGCCGACGGTCCGTTTTTAGCGGGAGATATTCTCGATCTTTCCATGGGCGGATGCTTTATGAAGCTTCGCTCCGATCTGAAGCAGGACGAGAAAGTCATGGTGAACTTCACCATCTTTCAAGTCACAGTCCGATGCGAGGGCACGGTGGTGTGGCGAACTCAAAGCACGGTGACCCATCCTAAAGGAATTGGAATCAAATTCATGGAGCTGGACCGTGAACAGCGCCGCGCGCTCAAGATCATCACCCGCAGGCTCAAGCGCATCTCGGATTTCTACAAGCGCTCCCGTTATCTTTTGAATCAGGAAGAGTTTGTTAAACGCCTGCAAGAGCTTGAGAATACGCCTGTCAAAATGAAGGCTGGCAGAAAAGCCAAGCAAGCCCGCGTTAAAGAAGTTGTCGGATAAGCCCTCATGTGCGCCGCAAGTGACTCGTCCGATGCATCTCATTTGAAATGGCTTGAGAAGGCCCTGGAGCTTGCGCGCAAAGCTGCAAGTGAAGATGAGGTTCCTGTGGGCGCCGTGATCATTGATGCCCAAGGCAACGTGGTGGGTGAAGGATACAACCTTCGCGAGCAAGATCAAAATCCGGTGGCACACGCGGAAGTCCTCGCGATACAGAGCGCGGCGAAGAAGCTCGATAGCTGGAGGCTCTCCGGTTGTACACTCTATGTGACCTTGGAGCCATGCCCCATGTGCCTGGCTGCCTGTCAGCAATCACGACTCACTGCAGTGATTTACGGCGCGCGCGATCCCAAGGGCGGTGCGCTCAGCTTGGGTTACGAACTGCATCAAGACAAGCGGTTCAATCATCGCTTTCCTGTTACGCAGGTTAAAAGTCATGAATGCGGCGCAATCCTCTCTGAGTTTTTCTCGCGCAAACGCAAAGGTTGAGATAACTTCTCGACATGAGCTTAAAACTTCAATTTGCCGCATTGTCGATGGGTGCTTCCGTAGATCAACAGACGGGCAGTCTTTCCGTCTTTGACATCGTTGAAGAGATTCGTGTTCCACAACTTCCAATCCAGCTGCAATCCATGGTGATCTCGATCGCGCTTGAGAAAACCATTCCTGGCGATTTTGCCGGTAAGCTGATGATTCACCTTCTGCTTCCGGATGGAAAGCAGCAGATGATTGGAAACGGCGATCTTCGCGTTCCAGCTGAACAAAGAAGAATGAAAGCCGTCTTCCGTTATGGCGGATTTCCTGTTCAAGCCTGGGGCAAGCATCGCTTTGTGATCTCCTGGCTGGATCAAGCCAATAAGAAGATCGGTGAAGCGATTCTTGATTTCGATGCGATTCAAGTTCAGCAAGTCGCTCAAGGCGTGGCTCCGGACGAAAATAATCCTCCGGTCTCGCACTAAGCGGCAGCTTGTTTGGCCTCTTTTTTGGTCTCAGGCCACTTGATATCTGCAAGCACACCAAAGTGATCTGATGCAAAGCCGATTTTTTCATCGTTCAAGATGAGCTCGGCTTTGCTGATTTCTGCGCCTGTCGGGCAAAAAATATAATCGAGTCTTCGGTCTGCAATTGGAAAGCGCCCAGTCAGAGGATTGCGCGTGGCCCAGGTATAGCCCTTGTCATCAGGATTGTGATGACGAAAGCTGTCTCTGAGGCATTCATTAATCAATGTAACGACCGGTTCTGTTTCGACGGCGTTTAGGTCTCCTGTCAACACAAGCTTGGTATAAGGCTCAACGGGTTGGCTTTGAAATAGATCATCCAAGATCAAGCCCATCTGCATCATTCGCATCTGAGTACTGTCAGGCTCCCAGGAAAGATGAGTCGTCACGACCTTAAGTTCGCCTCCAGGAGTTTGAAAGGTGGCAAACAATGCGACTCGAGCATCGGGAGGATTTTCGTGAGCAGCGGGAAGTCTTCGGTTTCTAACCCGGATCATTGGCCAGCGAGAAAGAATGGCAACACCCCCTTGCTCACTACTCATGATCTCAATGGAATTCCCGTAAGGGGCAAATGCCGTAACCGGTAATCCGATTGCCTCGCCAATGTCTCGGGCTTGATCGTATACGACGTATCCACGCGTGAGGGTCGTTTCCTGAACGCAGACAATATCAGGTTTATAAGCCGCCAGACTTCGGACCATCAGGTCCCGTCGTTTGCCAAACCAATCGTCTTTAGTGCCCGCCAGGTTGATTGTGATGATTCTTGTTTTCATAAGAAGAAAGAGGGTGAAGCGTGGTTTCACTTTTTGTTTTCACTTTTCATGATGCAAGCGCTTCGCCCCATGGCACGAGCGGCTTAATGGAACGGCCTACTTGATTTTTAGGGGTATGGTCTTTGCTGCTCTTTAGGACTTGGAGGAATAAACGAATGGCTGAAGGACGTGGTTTTTCAAATAATTCTGCAAACAAGCCGGGACAACAGGATCCAAAGAGCACTGATGCTCCATTGCGAGCTGGCATTGAAGAAATCAGTGGCGTGAGAAAAGAGGATCTTGAGAACTCTATCGCCGAGTCGCGCCGATCATTGCGAACGGCTATTGACTGGGTGCAATCCAACTATGGTGTGCTCATTGCTGGCGGCTTAGGTGTTGCCACTGTCGGATTTGTCATGCTTTGGCTGAATCGACGTGATGGGCTTAGACACTTCTACGAAGAAGAATCTACCAACCCAACGCTTCATTAGAATTTTCAGAATTTTCAGAATTTTCTACTGAACGATCTTAAGCGGATCAGCCTACAATCGAAACATCGCCTAAAAGTGCGTACTCAGGCCCATAGTAGCCTTCGCCACTGGCGCTGTTCGATGAGAAATGCGCGCGCTTGATTCGTTCTTTGGAGAGTCGCGCATTTTTGAAATTCTCTGAAAACGAGCCAGAGAGCGATCCGCCCTTGATGTAGGTGACTTTACCGCTTTCATTATCATACAAGCGGGCAAGCCGGATTTCGCTGCTGTAAGTTCCGCTATTCGGGTCAGCAAAAAGCCCTGAGAACTGAAGAATCTCAAGCACGCGAGGAGCCTGCTTTGTCAGCTCTTGATGCGAGAGCGAGCCCGCGTCCACAACCAGATTGCCTCTGACGGTTGTCACAGGCGTTTTAAGATAATCTGAGAAGCGTTTGTCGGTTGAGGTTGCGATGACCCGGTTTTTATCCACCAGGCGGAATGGAGATTGCGGCAGTCCCTGCTCAGAAACCGCAGTTGTATCCGCGCCATAATCCAGCGAAGGATCAAGCGTCAGCGTAATCAGGTCTCCGCGGGCGCTTTGAACAAGCTCATCTCCTGGCTTAACAAACGGAAGGCCATGGTAAGAGTTTGAGCTCGAGAGCTGGGAGAGCTGCGCATGAAACAAGGTTGCCAGCACTTCAGCATCCACGATGACCGGATATTTTCCGGTCGCAGGCTTCACGACGTCCAAAGAGTGACGGGCGCGATCCGAGGTCTCATCAAAATGCTTTTCAATGGGCATGTCATCCAGAGACACAGCCCAGCGTGTATTGAGATATTCATCTGATTGAAGCTTTCCATCCGATCCGCGGCGTTGATAAGAGTAGGCAGCCTCGGTGTAGATACGGCTTTGCGATGAACGATGGATCAAGCCATTGCTCAGATGTATTTCCGCATCATGAAGTGAGAGGAAGAGCTCGGCTGAATTGAAGGTCGTGTCGCGCTTTTTGGCGACAGCGGTTGAAATATCGTTCGTAAGTTTTCCGACCACACCTTCCAGGTCCTCTGCCATGCGCGGGTCTGCTGTGGCAAGTTGTGGAAGCTTTGTTGGGATCTCAGTAGGCAGTTCCCAAGCCTGGTGATCCGTATGTCTTGCAGCCTCAATGGCGGAGTCGAGCTGATCTTTCAGTGAAATCGAAGGAAAAAGCTTCTTTGCGATCTCTCCCTGGCGGCCAGGTTTTCCGATAGGAACAAAAAGTTTGAGCTGGATGTTCTGAGAGTGAACATTGCGGTCTTGATCGGTGATCAAGGCGCTGCCATCGAGCATGAAATAGCGCTCGCGGCGATGAACATGCTCCTGAGTGACTGTCCATGCCTTCAGGTCGCCTGATTTACAGCGAGCGTTGAGTTCTGCTTTTAGCTGATCGAGATTCCAGTTTTTTGATGCTGCCATGGTTATTATCCTAAGATCACTTGATCGAGTAACATGTAAGGGCCACCGCATCCGGCAAAAACAACCTCTTTATGATACTTGCCGCATCCACCGGCATCGTTCCACGGATGCTTTGCCTGATCGGGGCTGTTTGTGTCGCACTCGATTTTTGACTTCGCGACAATCGAGTTCAAAACATCCGGCGTATAGCCTGTGAGCTGAATATCACCGCCTGCAGGCCCCTTGAAAACGCGCCCTGTGAGCTTGCCGCCTTTCACCTCTTGAAGGTAAGCGATGCCCACCTGGATGCCCATGCCTTTAGGGTCTTCCATCCCTCCTGCTGCGTGCGTGGCAAGAAAACCATCGCCAAGCTCTGACATGAGTTGATCTAAAGTGCGGTCGCCTGCGCTGAAGTAAGTATTGGTCTGGCGCGTGTAGACGCCGTTAGCCCAGCTTTCGCGCTTTCCGTTCGCCGTGCGAGGAACGCCCAGGCGAATGGCGGAAGTGAGATTAGTCATGGGTGCGTTCAGCATTCCGCGATCCAGCAGCACTTGCTCTTGTGCAAGCCAGCCTTCTTCATCAAAGAAGTAGCTTCCCCAGGCAGCGTAAGGCTTTCCACCGGTCTCATAAATTGCAGGATTGTTGAGAATGGTTGCAAGCTCGTTGCCGACTTTCTCGCCGCTCTTATGAAGCTCCCAAGCCTTGCTTCTGCCACGGGCGCAGGTGTCGCCTTCTTGTGAGTGTCCGAAGGCTTCATGGGCGAGAACGCCCGAGAGCGCCGGACTGAAAAGAACACGGTATTTTCCAGGCTGAAGTCTTTCAGCGTTCTTCAGAGCTCTGAGGTCCTTGAGCAGATCTTCGATTTCCGAGTCTTTGATCTCGATGGCTTCAAGACCGCCGAGTCCGCCGACACGAAGATAGGTGCGATTAGCTCCTGACATCGTGATCAGCGTGACGGCCAGACGATTCAGCGTTTGCGACATCAACGTTTCACGATCGATAAAGATCGCTTCCTCGTTCGCGTAACTCTGTCTTGCGGCAATAAATGTCAGATCCTCATCGCTGAGTCCTGCTTGAGGCGCCAGCTTTTGACATTGCCCAATCAGATGCTTGAGATTGTCCAGGGTCTGCGCCGCGCTGACTTGAGTAGGATTCTTCTCAAACTTGACCCCGAAATGAACGGGAGTTCTGGAAGTCGGGTTTGCCGGAACCTGCTCGATGAGCTCCTTCTCAAGACCTTTTGCCGAGAGGCGATCTTTCCAGCTTGGCGTTTGGTACACCCTGCGAGTCGCGCCTTGTGGATGAGGCGTCGTTTTTACGCGTTGAGCGAACTCCGTGGCAAACTGTTTCAGGGATTGTGCATCCAGATCGTCCGTGGCTTGCTCAAAAAGAGTGTAGCCATCATAGATTCTCAGAACGACGCCCGAGCTGACGTTATCCGCAAGCTGCGTTTGCTTGAGATTGGCTGAAAAACTCTTGGATGATTTGCGCTCAAAGAAGATGGAGCCATACCAACCCGGCTCTGATTCCAGAATCGGAAAGATCTCGACCAGGGTTTCGCGAAGAGGAAGAAGGTCAGAGGACAGGGCTGCTCGCTGTGAGGAGTGTTTGCTCATAGCTATGGTCTTAACCAAGTTTCGTGACAGGCGCAAATTTGTGATACTTTTTTAACATGACATCGCTCATTAAGGCCTTTGGGAATCGTCGCATTGCTGCTGTGCTTCTTTTAGGATTCGCATCAGGCGTGCCCCTCGCTTTGACGGGAGCGACATTGCAGGCCTGGATGGCAAGCGAGAAGGTGGATCTCACGGTCATCGGACTCTTTTCTCTGGTCGCCTGGCCCTATACGGTCAAATTTCTTTGGTCCCCTTTGATGGATCGTTTTGTGCCGCCCTTTTTAGGACGGCGGCGCGGATGGATCGCGGTCTGTCAGATGCTGTTGATCTTAAGCATCATCGCAATGGGTTTCTCTGATCCTGTGCACGCGCCAGGTATCACCGCCGTGATTGCCGTGTTCGTAGCGTTCTTCAGCGCCAGCCAGGATGTCGTCGTGGACGCCTACCGTACGGATGTTCTCGAGAAAGATGAAATCGCTCCCGGCGCATCAGTTTACATTTTAGGGTATCGAGTCGCGATGCTTGTCTCGGGAGGAGTCGCGCTGATCCTGGCCGACCATATGAGCTGGCGAATGGTTTATCTCGTGATGGCTGCGACCATTGGCGTGGGACTCGTCACGACTTTGCTTGCCCCTGAGCCACGCACTACCATGATCGCGCCCAAGTCGATGGGTGATGCGGTTGTTTTACCGTTCAAGGAATTCTTCAAGCGCAAAGGCGCATTTGAGGTTCTGGCTTTCATGGTGTTCTACAAGCTCGATTCGGTGATCGCGTTTGCCATGATGACCCCATTCATGCTCGAACTGGGCTTTAGTAAAACCGATATTGGCGCTGTGACCAAGGGATTTGGTTTGATTGCAACGCTTGTTGGAACGGTGATGGGCGGAGCCGCTACCGTGCGACTGGGGCTTCGACGCGCGCTCTGGATTTTTGGAATTGCTCAGGGCATATCGGGCGGATGTTTCATGATTTTGGCTCGCCTGGGCCACCATTATCCGATGATGGTGACCGCTATTGCCGCTGAAAACTTTTTCACCGGAATGGGCACGGCGGTCTTTTCAGCCTTCATCATGAGCGTTTGCGACAAGCGCTATACGGCCACGCAATACGCGCTGCTTTCAAGCCTCTTTGCGATCACGCGCGTGCTCGGTGGGGCTCCAACCGGCTGGATGGCAAAAAATCTGGGCTGGGAGATGTTTTACTTAGTCTCCATTCTTGCGATGATCCCTGGGCTTTTGCTACTGACTCGCTATAAGCGCTGGGAACAGCCGAAACTTTTCACCTGAGAGATCTTTTATGAAAAAGAAAACAAAAGTCGGCGCAGCCAAAAAAAGTAAAGTGACCGCTCCTGCGGCCAAAGTAAGTGGAAAAATTCATCGTCTGGAAAACTATCAGCATCCGGATGTCTTCGGCGAGCTGCTGGGTTACGAAGTGACGGCAATCAATCCCAAGAAGCGTACCGCAACGACTGAGCTCAAGATCCGCTATGAGCATCTCTCTCCAGCAGGCCGAGTTCACGGGGGAGTGATCTCCGCGTTTTTTGATTTTGCGTGTGGTGCGGCTTTGTTCCCGCTTTTAGCCCCGCGTGATTTTTGCTCAACCGTTGAGCTCAAGGTGAACTACTTCAGACCGCTTGAATTGAAAGATCATCTTGTGGCCGAGACTGAAGTTGTGTTCAAAGGGAAGCGCCTGAGCGTGATCCATGGATTTGTCTACCGGAAGGGTGAGAAGGATCCTGTTGCTATGGCTACGGCGACTTACAACATTGTATCGCCTCAGCAGCAGGTGATTGTGCCTACTAATCAGTGAAGAAGTACGCCTCGGATGGTCTAACTCGAGTAGGTTTCATATCGTATCAGTCGAGCCGGTTTTAAGCTTGGCAGGTGAAAGCAAAGTTTAGGCTTATCTGAGCGCTTTTATCGCGATTGCTTGTTCTGAAGTCGGACTATTATTCGAAGTTCGGACTTTGCCGCAGTGTTTCTTCGCGCGAAGAAGCGGTGCAGCAAGATAAGGTTTTGTCTTGAGCCTTATTCAACAAAGTCTCAAAGCCTGAAGTCTTTAAGCAAAAGCTTTATGCAAAAGAATGAGAGGCGAACTGACATAGAGTACGCGCGTCTCAATTAGGCTATTCTCATTAAGGCTTTACAGTACGCGCGTGTATATACGCGCGTGAAATCACTGAGCGCGGTAAAATGACTCAGTTGATAGGTTCAGAGTGTTTCAGCAAATCGTTTCAACACATCGTTTCAACACATCAAGGGTTAGTCACAGAGAGGCTAATTAAATAATGCGCCAATTAGATTGGCGCTTGAGGAATACCACGCACACTCAATGCGCGATCAAACTGCTTAAATGTTCCCTGAGAATCATCGAGCAATTTGCGTCCTGGGCAGAGGATCGCTTCGTTTGGAAACTCTTGCTCTTCTTTAGCGATCTGATCAGGGCCGCACTTCTCATTGATTTCCCGCAGCACGCTCTCAAAGCGCTTCTTATCGTTGTCTTCCGTCAGCTCAAGTTCAGCCACGCCTTCGGGAATGTAGCGATAAAACTTAGGGATCTCCGCTGACCAAAGCATCGGAGGCGAGAACTGAGCCTGCAGATGCGGAGTCTTATGGGCGCGAGTGCGATGGGCAACGCTTGTGTTGAGATCAACGACTTCGCCGTACTGAGTGGCAACCCAGAAGTGAAAATTTCCGCCCCAGCATCCTGCCCATGCGAGTGAATGATCAGGCATGACTTCAATCCAGGCGACTTCGCCGTACATGACGCGAGATTCAATTCCGTGAAGCTTGAGTGCCTCAACGCAAGCGGCAGCAACAAGAAGCGGATACTCAGCGCGATCTCCGGTGATCCGGTCTACAACACGAGTCACGATGCGTGAGACATTGGCAATGACTTGAAGAGGCGTGCTATTTGGAACTTCTTCGGTTGTAGACATAATCTATGCCTCCTTCAAACCTATTAAAACAGACCTATTAAAACTTCTCTGATTCTATTTTAGCTTTACTACGCTCATTAGCTCTTGAAAGCCGCTACTGCAAAAGCGATCCAGCCGATGAGAAAGGCCATTCCTCCCAGTGGAGTAATCGCCCCTAAAACTTTGATACCACTCAAAGCCAAGGCATATAAGCTTCCGCTGAATAGAACAATACCTATCGTAAATGCCCAGCCTGTAACGTTGACTGAAGCTGGAATCGATTCTGAACCCGTTTGCTGCAGCCGTTGTCCTACCCAAAGGCCAAGTCCAATCAAGGCGAGTGCATGATACATCTGATATCGGGCGGCCGTCTCCCAAACGGCGAGCATTCTGGGCTCAAGCTTTGACTCAAGCCCATGCGCACCAAAGGCGCCACAACCTACGCTTAAAAAGGCGAAAATCGCACCAAGTCCGATCCAGATCTGATTCATAGCAGCTCCAATCCTCGCGAAATCATATCTGCCTTGTCTTTGGCAGTGCGGGAAATTTCAGCAAGGCGCGCCCGTACGGTGTCGGCCCAGGTGCTCTTGAGTTGATACTGATGATCGAGCTCCAAAAGCTCATAACGAAGGAGCCAATCCGAACGGTAATTTTTCTCGAGCTCATCATGAATCTTTGCAAGCTTGCCTGACATCTCGGTCTGAGACGCTGAGCTCTGTTCATTAGCTGATGCAACAGACTGAGCTTGATCGCGAAGTGCGCGCACTTGAGCATAGAGCTCATTGAGCGCGCGATTGGATTCGGTCAGATTGGTCTTGGGTTTGGCTGGAGGCTGACCAAAGCCTCCCGTCGCAGCGAGGTAGCGGCTTCGATCCGCAGCGCCTCCAAAAACAGATACCACTTTTGAACCGCAAGCCATGTCGTAGGTGCCCCAGGATGGATCAAAGAGCACTTCAGTGCCGAGCTTTACGGAACAATTGCGGAAAGTGAGAATCAAATTTTTTCCATCACGCTCAAGACGCGAGACAAGTTCGCCTTCGACGACGACGCCTGATTCAAACTCCATGCGGCCCTTGGAGCCTGACTTGAGTCCAAGCTTTTCAAGATCTGCCGCATTCAATTCTGCAGGCGTGCGCCCAAAACTTTTCACAAAACCCAGCGCAGTGCCGAAGCCCTCGCGGTGATGCACAGGGCCCTGCCCTTCGAGCTCGCGGTTTTCGTAACAGAGCTGAGTCGGGCCTTGGAAGTGAAGATAAATCACGGCACCGCTTGCAGCTTGACGATAGCGAGCCAGAGTTCCGCTGATCTGAAGGCCCGTTTCAAGAACCGTAGTCGTAGGAACCGCGGCCTTGCGTGCTTTTTCAAGACCTTCAACGCCGCCACGGCGATAAGCCAGGCGCTCTGCCAGATCATCAAGGCCTTTCACCAAGGCATCAAAGTCGCGTGCGACGAAAAGCTGAGGCTGTGGCTTGGTGATGTCGTAAGTGACATCCACGCAATCAACGCTGAACGGAACTTTTTTAACTTCAGGGTTGAGACAATTGTAGCTCTCGGCCACGGAGGACAAAAGTCCCGCGCCATAGATCTTGGCTTCTTTCTCATCTCCTAACAGGCCGTATTCAATCGTCCACCAACCCATGCGCCCAAGCTGAGTTGCTTCCGTATCATGATCCACGGCTGCAACCGCATCATCGAGTCGCTTTTGAGCAGCTTCGACCTGAGCATCGGTTGAGGAAGGGTCTTCCTTGATGTCCGA
>JBJMMA010000053.1:0-6253 GCA_045805065.1 Bdellovibrionia bacterium
GTAGCGCCCTTGCGGAACTGACTCGTCATGGGCTGGCGGGAGACGGATTCGTAATGGACCACGGGGATGAATTCGCCGTCGCACCCCGACTCGACGACTTCGCCTTCGAGGGCGATCGGGAAGTAAGACGAGGGATCGAGTTCGATGGTGGCTTTAATTGAAGCGGCGCACCGCACCGCGTATTCCGGCGCTTTCACGCGCGACTTGCGTCCGGACCACTTCCTCAAGATCGACTGCGAAAAAAAGCCTTAGCTCGCCTGGCATGGTTCACTCCTTTGGACCCTTTTCCTCTTTACTTAGTGGCTTTGCACACGCTAAACCGCAACTATGACGCGGCGTCAAAAAGCTCTCATTATCGCAATCGTTTGGCCTGAACCTGAAAGCTCAGCGGCGGGCTGGCGCGTGCTCAACATCATCGATGCACTGAAAGACGCAGGCTATGCAATTACGCTGGCCTCCCCCTCACGCGAAAACGAATTCTCAGATCGCTTGAAGAATCAAGGGATTGAAGTCCAGCCGGTCGCCATCAATGACTCAGGCTTTGACACCTGGGTGGCTGAAGCCCAGTTTGATCTCGCGATCCTGGACCGATTTATCATCGAAGAACAATTTGGATGGAGACTCCACGAGTATTCGCCCTCAACGATTCGAGTACTCGACACGGTGGATCTCCACTTCTTGAGACGCGCGAGACAGAAAGCTTTGTCTGAAGGAAAATCACTCAGTGAGATCTTCAACGATCAGATCGAGCTTGCGACGGAAGACGCATGCCGGGAGATTGCGTCCATTTACCGATCCGATCTCACCCTGATTTTGTCCGATCATGAAATGGATCTTTTAAAAAATCGCTTTCGTGTAGACTCGGACCTTCTGGAGCCTTTCCGGTTTTGCTACCGAGACATTCCCGAAACCTCGGGCTTTGAAGAGCGCGCAAATTTTGCAGTCATCGGAAACTTTCGTCATCCACCCAACGCGGATGGAACTCGCTGGCTGAAGTCCGAACTTTGGCCGCTCATTCGAAAAAAGCTCAAAGCCAAAGGCGAAAAAGCGGAGCTTCATGTCTATGGAGCTTATCCATCCAAAGACGCAATGAACTTAAGCAATCCTGCTGAAGGGTTCATCGTCAAAGGTCCTGCTTCTAATGTGCATGAAACACTCAAACAGTACCGGATCAATCTTGCGCCGCTTCGCTTTGGCGCGGGAATCAAAGGAAAGATTTCGGATGGCTGGCGCGCTGGACTTCCTGTCATCACGACTCCGATTGGTGCGGAGGGCATGTTCTTAAATCCGTCTCCTCCTGTTTTCGGGGGAGCCATCACCCATTCTGCTGAAGAGTTCTCAGAAGCTGCCGCGCGTCTTTACACGGATGCAATTGAATGGACCCATGCTCGCGAGCGAGGCTACGCCGTGCTGCGCGAGTACTTTGACTACGGCGTCAACTCCAAGCGGCTATCAGAATCGTTCACCGCGTTACATCAAAACATTAAGATGCGGCGAGAGCGCAATTTCATCGGCCAGATCTTGCATCATCAAAGCATGCGGAGCACCAAATACTTCTCTAAATGGATTGAACTCAAGGAGGGACGCTCTGGCAGCCTGGTACCTGCGTTGCAATCTCAATCCTCGAATGAGATCAACGAGACTCCCTCTTCTTAGCGTTGCCCTATTACTGATCACCACCGCATGCTCCAGTGGCCCCGCGCCAAAGCCGCAATCCGATCCAGGATCGCCGATCATTCTGACCATGCGCACCGAGCCAGGCACAATTGAACTGAATCGCGACCTGCAGCCGATCCGAGTTCCGAAGGTTCAGGCTGACATCCAGGACCTGCACTCAGAAGTCACGGAAGTCATGCTTCAGTTTGATAACGTTCCCCTCACCGTGCCCATGAACAAGGTCTCAGGAAACACCTGGGAAGTGCAACTTGACTCGCACGCGCTTGAGATGATGGCGGTTAGTGGTGAGACCACAAAGTACGGCGCTCAGATCATGGCCAAAAACGCGGATGGCAAGAAGGCCTTGAGTGATCAGCCTGTCATTGTCTCCGTCAAAGCTCCATCGCTTGCGAAGTCTTCAAATACTTGAGACAAAGCCCCTCGGTCTGTATGCTCTTTAAATGGGCAAAAACAGGCTTTTGATTCCGGCTCTGATTGCTATCCAAGTTCTCTTTGGAATCAACTTTGTCACGGCTAAGATCGTGGTGGGAGCGCTCCCTCCTCTTCTCTGGGCAAGTCTGAGAATCATCCTGGCCTCGGTCTTCATGGTCGGAGCCTGTCTTGCGCTCAAGCGAAAGCATCCAGAAGGGGGACTTAGATTTTTTCTGCCTCTTATCCCCTTTGCGCTTTTAGGAGCCGTGATCAATCAAGGCGCGCTTTTACTGGGACTCCATTACACAACGGCTACAAACAGTTCCGTCATCAGCACTCTGATTCCGATCTTCACGCTGATCATTGTTACTTTGCGTGGACAAGAGCAGTTTACTGCCCGACGAGGCGTGGGATTTACTCTCGCGCTTGCGGGAGTTTTGATCCTCAGAAAGATCGAACAGCTCACGCTTTCTGATCAGACCGTCCTGGGCGACGCGCTTGTGATCGTGAGCTGCCTGAGCACGGCCCTTTTCTTTTCGTACGGAAAGAAATTTTCCCAATCGCACGACAGGCTTTGGACCACGGCCTGGATGTTCATTTATGGCAGCATCGGGCTGACGCTTTTGGCGCTGCCGGATTACAGCCATTTTCTTTACACATCCCAAGGGCCAGCGCTTACGCCTACCCTTTTAGGTTGCATGGTCTTTACAGTATTGGGCGGAACGCTTCTGACCTATTTTCTCACGGTCTGGACGCTGGCTCAGGCGCCGCCAAGCTCCGTAGCAATCTTTACGTACGTTCAGCCTGTGGTGACTGCTGCGCTTGCTTGGGCGTGGCTCGATCAGCCTCCGACGGCACGGACGCTTTTCTCAAGTCTTTTGATTTTTGCGGGTCTTCTCGTGGCGCTCTCCAAGAGAGCCCCAGAGATTAGACCTTTGCCCGCTGCTCGCGAAACCGCTTGAGATAAAACGCATCCACCAGCGTTGCGATGATCACCGCGTAGGATGATCCCCAGAGAATATCCAAGATGTAATGGTGGTTCAGATAAACCGCTGAAAAACACATCAGAAGATAAAACAGAGTCGTTGGAATCTGAAGCGCGCCAAAGCGGAACGCAAAGATCGCCGCAATCAATGGATACGAAACGTGAAGCGATGGAATCGCTCCAAACACGTCAGCAGAGCGGCCATAGAAATCGCTGAAGAAGTGCGTCCCCAGGAGCTGGTCAAAGCGCACGCAACCTGCCTGGCTCGGGCCGACATCCATTCTCGCAGGACCCAGGCCGTACTTAGCGACGTACCAAGGTGGAGCTGCCGCAAACCAGTAATAGGTCGAGTAACCAATCATGTTGACCCAGAAAAAGCCCCACATCATCGCAGGAGCGCGAACGAGGATCTCCTGAGCGGACATTTTCTTGGTTCCCTTGCGGCTGTACCAGAAGCGGAAAGCGGCAGAGGAGAAAACGAAAATCGCGATGAAAACCAGGTACGCAAATCCCGTGATCAGGTCCAGAAACCAATGCGTGTGAAGCTGCCAATATTCATTGGGGGTCAGAACGCCTTGATCGGTATGGATTCCAAAAACCTTCTTATCAAAGTTGTAAGGCTCCTGAACGTGGATCGGCCCGCGGATATAGTCGGAGTAGAATCTTTGGCTGTCGTAAATGATCCCCGTCAGAATGAGCGGGAACAGAAAAGCCCGGAGCTTTCTAGGGCCGCGTCCCGTATAGCTCATCAGATTGAAAGCCACGCCGCTTGCGATGTGATCGCTGTGCAAGCTGTTCAGGGAATAAAGGACCGCCCAATAGATCACGAAAAAGACGATCGGAGCCCATTTGGAGAAGGCACTCTGCTCGCTCCACCAGATCGGCCAGTCTTTCGCCCAGGCACTGATCCAAGTGCGTGACTTTGAAGCGATTTGAGCGAGAGGGCCAGATGTAGGAACGGATGGGGACGACGACATAGGATTACAGTTTTAGACCGAAATATTGTCGTGAGTCATTACTAAAAAGCCAGTATAAGGACTTCATGAGCTCCAACCCGCCTCGTCGCTCGCTCCTTGGGTCTTTTAGTAGATCCCAGGTGGCTTCTGCGGCCGCAACATTGATTGATTTCGTGCTGCTCTTCTTTCTGGCCGAGGTCTGCCATGTTTGGTACGTTGCAGCAACGGCAGCCGGTGCATTGGCAGGTGCGGTCACCAATTTTGTGATGAACCGTCAGTGGAGCTTCTTAGCGACCGATCAACATTGGTCGAATCAAGCGAAGCGCTATGCCCTGGTGTCAGGTGGAAGTCTTCTTTTGAACAGTGGTGGTGTTTATCTGATGACGGAGTCTCTGCATGTGCACTACTCCGTCTCGGTTGTTGTGATTTCGTTTATGGTGGGCTGGGCGTTCAATTTTCCCATGCAGCGCCATTACGTTTTTCGGTGAGGATATAAAAAAATGGAAAGAAAAATTTCAGCTCCAACGAACCAAAAACCATCTCTCGCAACCGAAGTTCCGGGCCCAAAGAGCAACGCCCTTCGCGAGCGTGAAGAAAAGCACGTCGCTCCTGGCCTTCAGCGCTTTGCCCTGATGGCAGGCATCGTGATGGACAAGGCTTCCGGCAGCGCCATTACCGACGTCGATGGAAACACTTTCCTCGACATCATCGGCGGCATCGGTGTGAATGGACTGGGCCACAGCCATCCAAAATACGTCAAAGCGATGCACGAGCAGGTCGACAAAGTTTCCGTCGGAAGCTTCACCTCCGAGCCTCGCGTGGAGCTCGTTGAGCGAATCGCCGCTCATCGCCCGGCTCCTGATGTTCATCGCGTGCAACTTTACTCGGGCGGCGCCGAAGCTGTTGAGTCAGCACTGCGCTTGGCAAAGTGCTACACCGGTAAATACGAGTTCGTTTCTTTCTGGGGCGGATTTCACGGTAAAACCATGGGCGTTCTTTCGCTCATGGGCTCTGATTTCAAGCACAAGCTTGGACCTATGGTTCCAGGCTCCCACATCGCTCCGTACGCAGCTTGCTACCGCTGCCCACTCAAGCTCAATCCGGATTCCTGCGGTGTGGCTTGCGCCGACATCGCTCGCAATCAGATCAAGAAGAACACGGCAGGAGCTGTTGCTGCGATGATCGTTGAGCCAATGCAAGGCTCCGCAGGCAACATCATTCCGCATAAGGACTTCCTGCCAGCTCTTCGCTCCATCGCAGACGAAATCGGCGCTCTCCTCATCGTTGACGAAATGATCACGGGCTTTGGCCGCACCGGCAAGTACTGGGGCGCTGAGCACTCGGGCGTGAAGGCTGACATCGTCACGATCGGCAAGCAATTCGGCGGCGGCGTTCCGATCTCCGGACTCATCGCGCGCGAAGACGTTGCGCAAGCCAAGCCTTGGGCAAATCCATCAGGATCCTCATCCAGCTACGGCGGAAACCCTCTCGTTTCTGCAGCAGCTGCAACCGCACTTCGAATCATCGATGAAGAGGGTCTTGTTGAGAACTCCGCTCGCATGGGCGAATACTTCCTCAAGAAGCTCAAGCCAATGGAAGATCGCTATCCGTTCATCGGCGAAGTCCGCGGCGCAGGACTTTTCCTGGCCATCGAAATGGTCAAAGACAAGAAGACCAAGGAACCGGTCGCCAAGACCGCTTCTCAGCGCGTGTTCATGGAGTGCCTCAAGCGCGGCCTCCTGACCATGTCCTATGATCCAAGCTTCCGCATTCAGACCGCAATGACGATCGATGAGCAAACCATCGATAACGCTGTTGCGATCCTGTTTGAAGTCTTCGACGACATGGCTGAGAAGGGTTACTGGAAGCAGGCTTAAGGCTTAGACCTTAGGGCTTTTTTAGGGGCGCCTCTTCGCCTTCTTCAAAGTACTTGGTGGAAACTTTGTGGCCAGTGGGATCGTATTCGGTCCACTGGCCATCTTTTTTTCCCATCTTGTAGAAGCCTTCGAGCGCGAGCTTACCGTTCGGATGCCATTCCCGATAAAGTCCGTTGTTCACGTACTTTCCATCTGGCCCGCGCTTTTGCATACATTTGCGATCGCCATTGAAAGGCACATCCCGCGGAGGTTCCCCTCCTTCAAGGCAGGGATGGCGCCGAGTGGTCATGCAGGAGCTTAAGCTCAAAAGACTTAAGATCAGAACAAGTGCACCCCAAGGTTTCATA
>JBJMMA010000054.1:0-6506 GCA_045805065.1 Bdellovibrionia bacterium
AGTACTGGAGTCTATTTGGAAAAAGTGGTGTCAAAATGGACCTACTTTCTTGATTCTTTGGTCCCAATTTGCTTATAATGGAGGAGTAGGCTCTAGACGGGCCTGAAAGGGGGTGGTGCTGTGGTAATAGACCATTATAACAGTTCCACGGCGGAGGTGACGGTCTCGTAAGAGATCTCCCTGCCGCCGTAAGAACGGAAAAGGGAAGCCGAAAGGCTTCCCTTTTTTTTTACCCGGTGCCCCTGTACCTTCCCTGCATATGATCATGAGATTTGGGAGCTTTCGGGGCCTGGTAGGCCTTCTGGCGATCGCGCTTTTGGGAATGGTGTCTCTCGCCTGGCTCCAATACTTCTCGTTCTCGCTTCCGGCTGTCGACTTCTCCATCTTTGACCAGATGATTCCCAATACGGCGCGTGGGCACTTCATGATGTCGGCGGCGTGTGGAAACTGCGATCACTTTGGGATTCACTCGACACCCATTCTTTTTCTTTTTTATCCGTTTCATCGCCTGTTCAATCATCCGCTCTTCTTTGTCACGCTTCACGCGGTGGCGCTTTGGTCGGCAGCGATCCCTCTGGTTTTACTTGCCCGAAGGATGCTCGATCGTCCCTGGCATCAGTTCGGGGTGCTCCTGGCTTTTTTCTGCTCGCCGTTTCTGATCAAGATTCTGGACTATCAGTTCCATCCTGAGGCGTTTTACGTTCCGCTTTTTCTCTGGTTTGTTTACCTCGTTGAGACGAAGCGCTGGAAAAGCCTTTGGGTAGTGGCTGCGCTCATTCTCTCCGTGAAAGAAGATGGGGCGATTTATCTTTCGGCTGCAGCCTTGGGAGCGCTTGTCACCCGCCGGATGAGGCCCTTGCAGGCTATTGCGATGATCGCCACGTCGGTCCTGGTGTTTGCTGTGAATATCAAATGGGTCATCCCGGCCAACTCGCTTTCCGGACAATATCACCTGGCTGGAACGGCATCAAAGTACGGAAACACGGTCGGTGCCGCAGTCTTGGGAATGCTTCAGCACTGGAACGAAGTCGTGCTCGATGTGCTGAAAGGGGCGTGGCTCAAGAAACTATTCCATGTTCTGTTTTTGCCGCTCATTGAGCCCTTCTTTCTGGTAGCCGTTGCTCCCTTTGTCTTGATTCATTCGATCGCCGAATCGCGCGTGATGAGCGGGCTTGCAACCTATTATTCAGCGCCTTATCTACCCTGGGTGTTCGCAGGCTTTGTTTTGGTACTAGGGAAAAAGAGAATTTCTCAGCAGTATCGTTCGGCGATCATTCTCTTTGCCGTCCTGACATCACTTCCTGCCTGGTATCCTCGGCATTTCCTGTGCTTTGCTGAGCTGAAACAAAGGAACGAAAATTTCTCAATGCTTCGGGCTCAGGTGGATCCAGCTCAATCCATTTGTGCTCAAGGAGTGATCTTTCCTCATCTGGGCTATCCCGAGCGTGCGGAGCTTTTGAGCGACGCTTGCATCACTCAAGCAATGGATCAGTATGTGATCAATCCAAGGCTCGATCTCTGGCCACTCTCGCCTGAGAAGGTTCAGTCGATGATCCAGAATTTAAACGCTGACTATTCTTACCAGCGATCGGAGTTTGGCGATTTTATCTTATTCAGAAAGACACTGAAGTAAGAATTCAATCGCTCTTTGGGTGAAGTAGCTTTTGTTCTCGGTGCGGGAGAGGCCCGTAGGCGCCTCAATTTTTAGAAATCGCGTGGTGGGTGCGGCTCCCTGAGTACTGATCGCCACGCCTACAAAGCATAAGCCCACAGGGTGAGTCGCAGTTCCGCCGGTTGGGCCTGCGACGCCAGTCGTTGAAACGACCGCGAGCTTTTTGCGCGTGGAAGTAACGCCGAGCATTTGAGCTGCGGGCCGGGACAGAACGGACGAGAGTTTTTTCAGGCCGCTTTCAGCCATGCTGACCGCAGTCTGGCTCGATACCGCGCCATGCTGCGAAATGATTTCAGATGGAACGCCGAGTTCGATCTTTGCGGTGTTGTCGTAGACCACCCAGCTTCCCCAGAAGTTTTCAGAGACCCCTGAAACGTCCGTGATGAAGTCTGCGATTTTACCACCCGTGCAGGACTCTGCTGAGGCAATCACGATTTGATGAGCTTGGATCAGCTTGGCTAGCTGCAGGGTATCATCGGTCATGGAAGGATTCTCGCACGTTTATCGAACTTGCGCAAAAGTTGCAGTTCGCCAATTCTAAATTTTGTCCACGCGGCCCTGCCGCCCTGCTGCAATATTTAAGGAGATGACATGTCTGATTCTTCACGCCAGAAAAATGAAAACCGTGGCTGGGCGATTGTGACCGGCGGAAACCGAGGCCTCGGGTTTGAAGCATGTCGTCAGCTCGGGCGAAAGGGCTTTTCTGTCATTCTGACCGCTCGAAATGAAGGGCAGGGGAGAGATGCCGCGCAAAAGCTTGCGGATGAAGGATTGAACGTTGTCTTCCGCGCACTGGATGTTTCGCGCTCAGAGAGCATTGATCAGTTCGTGCGGCAGCTCAAAAGCGACGGACGAAAGATCGATGTCCTGGTGAATAACGCGGGAATCATGTTCGGTAGCGACGAGGAAAATGATCCGTCGAAAGATTATCGCGAGAGCTTGCGCGAGACGATGGAAACCAATGTCTATGGTCCGCTTGAGCTTTCCGAAAAGATTGCTCCTTACATGAATGATGGTGGACACATCATCAATCTCTCCAGTGGCATGGGGCAGCTCAGTGATATGGGAGGCGGCTGGCATTCGTACCGCATTTCAAAGGCTGCCATCAACGCTGTCACACGGATTCTTGCTGCGGAACTTTCGGATCAGGGAATCAAGGTCAACTCCGTCAGCCCCGGTTGGGCAAAGACGGATATGGGAGGCGAGAGCGCGCCTCTTTCGCCTGAGCAGGGCGTTCAGACGATTGTGTGGCTTGCGACATCACCCAAAGATGGCCCGACAGCTTCTTTCTTTGACGAAGATCAGGACCGCATGGACTGGTAGTGAACCATTATTTAACTGATCAAGTTTATGGCTCATTTCCAGAGTAGGTTTTTATCTGGATAGGGTTGATAATTGATAAATGCTGCCGCGAACACGCGATTCTTTCGCTGACTTACTGATCTATCTGAATGCAGTCATATCATTTTCGGTTTACGCAAATGAGGTCAGCTTGCCAGGTAAAAGTGCAGTGGCGAATTGCATCTCGACTGTACTGAGTACTTCCATAGCTTCAAAGGCGGCAGATTTAAAAGAGACTCTTAAGATTCTCAGCGATGCAAATCCGAACGTTGCGTTCATTGAGCATCCAGGGCTTCGCGCTCTCGTTGTGAAAACTAAAAACCCGCCCGAAGTCTACATGCTCCCGTATGCCAGTGATGGAACCATTGTGCATATTGAAGAATATAGTGCAACCGTTCGTGATCTTCTCGGAAAGGACCGTGCGTCTGTAGAAGATGTACTCAAGGCACTCTCTCAAAAACATGGCCTTTCTGTTCCTGAGGGCTTTGGAGCTAAGTTGAAAGCCTCTCTCGTTCAGAGGCACTATGTACTTGCTAACGAGCGCATGGCGGTGATGAGTGAGATCCGGAGTTCTTTGGATCCTTTATTTTCAGCAACCTTGAACGATTTCAGTCAGCTCGACAAAACTGCGATAGATCACAAGCTTGCTCAATTGCAGACAACAAACCGCAAATTCGTGCTCAAGTACAATCAGGAGGACATTCCTGAAGTACCGCATCTGGAGTATTCGCCATCGGGTCCATGGAAGAGGCTTGAGTTGTTGATGAAGAGCACTTTCAAGCGAAACGGCTCGTCCTATCATCTTGCATCTACGATGGGCAAAGAGGTCGAATCTTTCCAAGGCCGTTACAAAGAGTTTTTGATCACCTTTCCCGTTGAAGGGCACGCCGGAGCCTGGGACAAGCTTGGACGGGGAAGCGCCGAAAATGAAAGGTCTGTAGCATGGTTTCTCTACTCAACCGTGACCCCAATCGGAGAATATGGTTCTGAGTTTGCTCATACTCTCCAAGCTACGACAAAGATTCTGATGGAAAAAGCGCTCGAGCGATCGGATCTAGGCGCTGAGATCACTCAGAAGCACGAGTCCGTTTTTAAATCGTATATCGCTCGCGGGAAAGATAGCGGAAGTGCCGCCGCAACCAATGCGATGATCGAAGGAATTTTGTCCCTCCAGCAGGCGATCACTCAATTGCTTCCGAAAAAGCTTGAAAGCAGCGCCGATTATCGAAAGGCGTTACACGACATCATCTTCCCTGCACCTGGAAAGCAAAACGGCACTCTAAACGACTATGTGCAAAGAGTCTCAATGGGTACGACCGGACCTCTCACGCTCCATGGCGCTTACTTTCAGCATCCTCTGGTCGAAGATAGTGGCAATATCAAGTTAAGCGAAGGATTGAAGAATTCACTTTCCAATATCCGTAAGTCGGCAATTGACCAGCTGACGAGCAGGCGCGGTATGGATGATAAGTGGACTCCCGGGCAAACAGGCTTGGGTTGTCCCTTTGGTTTTGGCACTAAGACTGATCCTAAGAGCCCGATTCAAAAGCTGGCGGAAAATTATTACCGCGTATTTGTAGAGGTTGATCGCACTTTACGAAAGACTGCGAAGTAGGCCGTAGGTCATTAACAAAGCTCAGATTCAGCTTTTTACTACGTTAATTTTGGCGATGAGCGCGAAGCGCCTCGATCCGTTGAAGGATCGGGGGATGCGTGTAATCGAGCATCACTTTCAACGGATGAGGCGTCAGATTTGACATATTATCGATGCTGAGTTTCTTCAGCGCTGAGATGAGCTCGTCGGACTTTCCGTAAGTCCTGACGGCATAAGCATCCGCTTCAAATTCATGCTTTCTTGAGAGCAGGTGAGTAAAGACCGAGAGAAAACGCATGACCGGCGAGAAAAGAAACGCCACGAAGACAAGACTTGCGTAGACGCTCAGATGATTCATTCCAAACGCCGCAAAGAGTCCTGGGTTATTCAAGAAGACACCCAACACGTAAAACATCACGCCTGTGGTGATGATCGAAACGACGATCATTTTGAGAATGTGCTTTTCCTTGAAGTGGCCAATTTCATGCGCAAGAACCGCGACCAGCTCATCGCGGCTGTGCTTTTCAATCAGCGTATCAAATAGAACCAGTCTTCTGAACTTTCCAAAGCCTGTGAAGAAGGCGTTGGATTTGGTCGAGCGGCGGGAGCTGTCCATCTTGAAGATTCCCTGAAGCTTGAAGTTCTGCTTTTGCGCAAAACGCTCAATCTCTTCCTTGAGCTCACCCTCAGGCAATGGGTCAAACTTATTGAAGAGTGGCATGATGACCGCAGGAGCCAGGAACATTAAAAAAAGCTGAATAACGGTGAATGCAATCCAAGCGTAAAGCCAGCCAGAGGGGCCGGACTTCACAAAAAACCAGATAACAGCGGCCAGGATCGGCCCACCCAAGACTGCCGACAAAACAAGACCTTTGAAAAGGTCGGCCACAAACACTTTGGGAGTCGTACGGTTAAAACCGTACTTCTGCTCGAGCACAAAGGTGTCGTAAACAGAGAAGGGCATACCCACGATGGTGCGGAGAAGCGAGAGCGATCCAATGAAGATCAGGCCCGTCCAAATTTCACCCAAGTTAAAGCTACGGGCAAAGAGATCGGCCATTTGAAAACCGCCGATCAGGATGAAAGCCGTTCCAACGATGAGCCAGAAGGTTTTAGTGACCGCTTCAAAGCGAAACGAATCCTTCTGATAGCGAATGGCTGTTCCATATTTCTCTGCATCATAAATTCCACGAAACTCATCCGGAAGTTCAGGACTCATCTGAGCGGCATTGAGGCTATCCGCGATCATATCGAGCGCGTAGCTGACAAAGATCAATGCCAGGATAAAGATAAGATAACCGTTGAACTCAACCGGAAGATGGGATTGCATACGCCTGTTGTAGCATATTTCTAATAAGGAAGAGTCTTATGCAGGGCGAAATCAGCATTGAAAGTCTTAGGCAGAGTCTTAAAGAAGCCGGATTAGATTGGTTTGATAAAAACTACGCGGCGCATTCTGTTGAAAAGGGTGCCAAGCTCGAGACGATTCGTCATCAGATGCAGCGCCCCGGCGCGCAGGTTCTCGCCTTCATCGGTACCTGGTGTCCCGACACTTACGAGCATTTGCCCCCGTTTATTAAAATCATGGAGGCAGCAGGAGTGGCTCCCGCGCAGATCCGGATTTTTGCGCTGGATCGGAACAAGAAGCTTCCCGGCTCTCAATGCATTCTGGAGAAGCATGATATTCGCAAGGTGCCGACCTTTGTTTTCCTGCTCGGCGGGCATGCGAGTGGACTGGGGCAAGAACATGAGTTGGGCCGAATCATCGAGTCGCCCGAAGGAGATCTGATGTCCAATATTTCTGAAATTTTAGAAGATGCGCTTCAAGAGAAGTATTCGCCAAAGAGCGCTTGTTTTGGTTGTGGTCCTGCCAATGAGAAGGGACTCAGAATCCGAAGC
>JBJMMA010000055.1:0-48442 GCA_045805065.1 Bdellovibrionia bacterium
AACGAGAAGATGATTAAGCGTCATATTTGTAGAATCCTCGTCCGGTCTTCTTGCCCAACCATCCTGCTGCGACATACTGCTTCAGGAGCGGGGAAGGGCGGTATTTTGAATCGCCGAGGCCGTCGTGGAGAACTTCCATGATGGCAAGGCAGGTGTCGAGGCCGATGAAGTCAGCCAGGGTCAATGGGCCCATCGGCTGATTCGTTCCAAGCTTCATGGCTGTGTCGATATCCTCAACCGAAGCCACGCCTTCATGGAGGGCCGTGACAGCTTCATTGATCATTGGCATCAGAATGCGATTCACAGCAAAGCCAGGCTGATCTTTTGCTTCAACGAAAGTCTTGCCCATTTTTTCGGCAGCAGCGCGAACGGCTTTGAAAGTTTCATCCGAAGTTTGAAGGCCGCGAATGCCTTCGACAAGCTTCATCACAGGAACTGGGTTCATGAAGTGCATGCCGGCGACTTTTTCCGGGCGCTTCGTTTTTGCAGCAATCGATGTGATGCTGATGGAAGAAGTGTTGGATGCGAGAAGAGCGTCTGGAGCGCAGATCTCATCGAGTTGACGGAAGAGCTTGAACTTGAGCTCAGGGTTCTCGGTTGCTGCTTCAACAACGAGCTGGGCCTTGTTGAGGCCTTGGATGCCATCGACAACGTTGATCGCATCGAGGATCTTTTGGACTTCGCCTTCGCTCATCTTGCCCTTCTCAACGAGCTTCTTGAGCTGGCCTGCGATCTTGGCTTTGCCTTTTTCGGCAAATTCACGGGTTTGGTCGGCAAAGTCGACCTGAAAACCAGCTTGTGCTGCCGTCTGCGCAATGCCTGCGCCCATTTGTCCTGCGCCGAGTACGCCAATTCTTGTAATCATGAAAGATTCCTCCGTTGGAGTTCGTAAATAAAGTTACTTACCAATACAAAATTCAGAGAAAATTTTCCCTAAAATATCGTCTGGGAGCGTCTCTCCGATGAGCGGCCCCATGGATGTCAGGGCCTGTCGAACATCCGCAGCAAAAAGATCGAGCTCGGTTGCGTCACGGGCGCGTTGAAGATGCTCTAAAGCCTCCGCGGCGGCCTGTGCTTCGTTCAATCGAGTCAGGACGACTTCGCCTGGATCGCGCTTGAGCCATTGACCTGCGAATTCGGTGATCGCTTCGACGGCAGAGGTAATGCCGTGGCCGGTCATTGCTGAGGTGGCAACCCAGCGGGAGATTCCAAATGTGGTTTGGCACTCACTTATGAGTGAGGTGAGGGGACCCTGCGGTAAAAGGTCTGTTTTGGTGAGAATCCCAAGAGCCTTTTGTTTTGGGGATTCTAGAATTTTCCACTGCTCCAAAGCAGCTGCAAGCGGGGCTGTAGAATCCACCAGGAAAAGCACGAGATCAGCGTCTTTTGCCGATTTAATGCTTCGGTCAATTCCCATGCGCTCAATTTCGTTGTCCGTTGTGCGCAGGCCAGCTGTGTCTTCCAGTCGAAGCGTTACGGTATTGCGTGAGCCGCTTAATGTGATTTTCTCACGAACAACATCGCGAGTGGTTCCGGGAATATCGGAAACAATTGAGCGATCTTCGCCTAAAAGCGCGTTAAAGAAGCTTGATTTTCCTGCATTTGGAACACCTGAGAATGCGACCGGAATCCCGTCTTGGATCATCGCCCCGCGCTTGTAGCTCTGTTGAAGTCGCTCAAGGGCCGAGATAATGATTTCGAGACGTTTCTTAAGCTGCGGGAGACTTACCTCGTCGACGTCTTGGTCAGCAAAGTCGATTCCCACCTCACCTAAAACGGCAAGGTGCCTCAGGTTTTGTGCGAGATCCGTGATGAGCCGGTTTTGGCTTCCCGAGAGCTTCTCCAGGGCAAGGGATACGGCGCCATGATTGGATGCCGCAATGAGGTCCGAAACTGCCGTTGCCTGCGAGAGAGTCATCTTGCCGTTTCTGACGGCCCGAAAGCTGAACTCTCCGGGCAATGCCTGGCGAACTCCCAGTTTTGCCAAGACATCGAGCACGCGTGCAGCAATATAGCTTCCACCATGAAGGTGAAGCTCAACAACGTCTTCGCCTGTAAAGCTTGCGGGCGCTACAAAACGGACTGAAAGCGCATCATCCATTTCTGCTGAGCCGACGGGCGCCTCAGGATCAATGAGGCGCACGCGGCAGAGCTTTCTTGGTTCTGACTTGATCGCGGTTGAGTCAGGCGTGATCTGGCCTAAGACATAAAATGCCTGAGGCCCACTGATGCGCAAAACGGCAACCGCTCCGCCTGGGGCGGAAGCAAGTGCTGCAACGGTATCTTCGGAAAGATACCCTGACTTATCTTGAACTCGCGGCAACTGCCGGGCCATGACCAATATTCAATTTCTTGTTCATGATCAGCTGCTGAATGATGCTGACCAGTGCGTTGACCAGCATATAGAGCGTCAGTCCCGATGGAAGCGAGAGCATGAACGCACCGAAGATCAGCGGCATCATCATCATCATTTTTTGCTGAACAGGATCGGTTGCCGTGCTGGGTGAGAGCTTTTGCTGCATGAACATGGTTACCGACATCAGCACGGGCGTGACGTAGAACGGATCGTGCGCCGAGAGGTCCTTGATCCAGATCGCAAATGGCGCGTGATAAAGCTCAATGGAGCTATAAAGAACGCGGTAGAGCGCGAAAAAGATCGGCATTTGAATCAACATCGGCAGACAGCCTGCCGCTGGATTGTAGCCATTGCTTCTCATGAACTCGAGCACCGCGCGGTTTTGAGCTTCCTTATCGTCCGCATGGCGGTCGCGGATCTTTTGGAGCTCCGGCTGAAGTCGAGACATTTGCTTCATGCTCTTCATGCTCTTGTAAGTGAGCGGGTAAGTGATCAGCTTCAAGAGGACGGTCAAAAGAATGATCGCAACGCCGTAGTTGTGCACAAATTGATAGAACCAGCGGAGGATCGAAAGAAGCGGATAAGCAATCGGCGTGAACCATCCGAAGTCAACCGTATGATCCAGAGTTGGGTCCACCGAGCGAAGGATTGGAAGCGCTTTTGGTCCAAAGTAAGCCTTCAAAGGAATGGAAACCGAGTTGGACGTGATTGGATAAACCAGGTTCACGCGGCCAGCGCCTGCAGCCGTAGGCTGGATCAGGGCTTTTGCTTCGATTGGAGAATTGTTCACCAAGGAGAAGAGGAAGTAGCGGCTTTGAACACCGATAAATTTCACAGCTGTGCCTACTTCACGAAGAGGAATCTCGCTGCCGAGCGCAACACGCTCGATGGAGTCGTTGGTGAAATAGAGGAGCTGGCGATCACGCTCTTCAGGATCTTTTTCCTTATGCTTCATTCCGGAAAGTGAAATGAAGGCATAACGAGGATGCTGATTCTTGAATTGAACGTTGACGTCCACGCCCAGGAAGTTTTGGCCGGTGGTAGCGGTAAAGCGGCGCTCCATTTTGACGTTGGCGTCTTCGTAAGTCCAGACGACGCCATCTTGGGTCTTTTTGAAATCACCTTGAACGCCGGTGAGGTAGGCAAGTGATGGATCATCAAAGGCGAGTTCGATTTGCTCGGGTTGATTGGTAACAGCCTGGACATCAACAGCACCGGTATCAACACTTAGGCCGCGGTAATATTCTTTGAGGTTCCAGCTGCGAATCCATTTGCCGCTGTCTGCGAGAATCGCGTCGCCAGTTCCAGAAATGAGGGATTCGGTTTGAGCGGGCTTTTTGGTTTGAGGTGCAGCAGCTTGCGTTTGCGCAACTGGAGACTGTTGAGCACCGGATCCAGTCGTTGCGCTGGTGGAGTCCGTGGACAGCGGCTGAGTTTGAGCCGTTGTTGGAGCCTGCTTTGGCATGTGAGGTTCAATGTAGAGTTTTTGCCAGGCTAAAAAGATTCCGAAGCAAAGAATGATCGCAAGGAGTGTTCGACGGTCCATTCAGTTTATTTCCCAAATTTTATAATGATGAGTTCGTCTTTCTTACCACAGGGTCGTGGTAGGGCGTGGACGAAAAAGGATGACAACGCAGCAGACGACGAATTCCCATCGGGAATCCCTTCGTCAAACCATGGGTTTTAACTGCTTCGGCCATATATTGGCTGCAGCTCGGTTCGTATCGGCATCCCAGGCCCAACCCGGCGAGCAGATGAAGTACCGGTGAGATGAGCACCTTATAAATAAGGAAGGGAATACGAGACCAATGCATGATGAAAAAGCCTTACCGGTTTTCAAGAGCCCGTGGAAGCTCAGATTGAATTGAGCGGCCCAGTTTCTCGGGGTACGGATAGGCAAGTTTCTTATGGCCTGGAACGACGACATTATAATCAAAGCTTCCGAGGATCGGCCGAAGCAAGCGGAACTGTTCGCGGATCTGGCGCTTCGTACGGTTGCGCTCGACGGACGAACCTCGGGCTTTTAAAGTAATGCCTAGTCTGAAGTGATTTAAATCGTTTGGAACACGAAAGATCGTGCACTCCGATAGCCGGATAACCTGACTATTGGAAAAGAAGCGCTTGTACTGCCACGGATAGTGGAGCCGGAGCGCATATCCAAAAGATTGTGGATTTTTGGTGGGCATCTGCAGGCCTAAACATCAGGCCCAGACAAGCCTTATTTGCCAGCGACTTTCGCAGTCAGGCGCTTACGGCCTTTTGCGCGACGGCGCTTGAGCACCTTTTGTCCATTGGCAGTGGCCATGCGAGCACGGAATCCGTGACGGCGGCGGCGTTTTGTACGGCTTGGTTGGTAAGTCCTTTTCATAAATCCTCTGTAGCACGACTTGGGGCTGGCTTTGAATTGGTCTTAGCCATGCCTAGTCAATATAGGCTAAAAATTTTGTCCCCGATTGATATACAACGCAGCAACAGTTGTCAAGAACGGTTCTCAATTCACTTCTTTGCGTAGATATCGAGGCGGCCTGCCGCTACGTTTCTGATGATTTCGTTCTCTATGCAGATTGCCGGGGCTAACTGCCCATGCTATGGCTTTCGTCTCCCTAAAGAATCGAGGCGGCCCTGCCGCTACGTTGATAATAACTATGCGAAGTGGTTTGAGCGAAGTTTCAGATATCAGTAAGTGGCCAGAGATCTGGCAGGCTGCGTACCATATGTTGGAGCAGTCTATTGTGCTCAATCAACTCCAGGCTTGGATTCAGCCATTGGAGATGATTGGTACAGAAAGCGCTGAAAATGGGCTTCGAATCCGCTTGGCCGCGCCAAATGATTTTTCGGCGCAGTGGGTTCGGGATCATTATAAGAGGCCGATTGAGACTGCTTTCGCGCAGGTCACGGGCTCTTCTTGTGAAGTGGTTCTGACCGTTAAGGAAGGCGCTGAAGAGGCGCCAGAGCACGAGAGTGAGCCAGACTTTGCGTTAGAAGAACCAGCGCCTGCTGCTCATGCAACATCATTTTTGTCTCCTCCATCGGGGCTTCTCAACAGCTTGGGCTCAAATCTGTCCTCAAAGTCCGCGAGCCCAATTTCAAACACGGGGAACGGCGCGATTCTGAGTCCTGGCTCGCGTATCGTTGTTGAGGCTGAACAGCACCTGGAGCCTCGTTATACATTTGATACGTTTGTGGTCGGAGCCAGTAATCAGTTTGCGCATGCCTCTGCCGTGGCTGTAGCTGAGCATCCGGCACGCCAGTACAATCCTTTGTTCATGTATAGTCCTCCGGGCTTGGGAAAGACGCATCTATTGCATGCGATCGGTAATCACCTTTTAGCAAATCGCAGAAATGCTCGGGTGGCTTATCTTTCCGCGGAGAGATTCGTAAATGAACTCGTCGACTCACTTCAGCATCGGAGAATGTCGCAGTTTCGTGCAAAATATCGCGACAGCTACGACCTGATTTTGATCGACGATATTCAGTTCATTGCCGGGAAAACATCGAGCGAAGAAGAGTTTTTCCATACCTTTAATGCGCTTCACAGTTCTAAGCGCCAGATCGTGGTTACCTGCGATCGTCCGCCTAAAGAAATCGAGAAGCTCGAAGAGCGCATTCGGACGCGTTTTGAGTGGGGTCTTGTGGTGGATATCGCTCCGCCGGAAATCGAGACACGTATCGCGATTTTGCGAGCGAAAGCAGAGCGCGACGATATCTATCTTCCGGATGATGTCGCAAACTTCCTTGCGTCTTACATTAAAACGAACGTTCGTGAGCTGGAAGGCGTCTTGATCCGTCTTCAGGCCCAAGCGTCCCTGACGGGTGCTGAGATTTCGCTTGAGATGGCAAAGCAGGAGCTCAAGAGCGTGGTGCCTGAGGAAGGCTCGCATTTCACGATCGAGTCGATTCAGGCTGCGGTTGCGAAGTATTTCCACGTGAAGATTCTGGATCTCAAGTCGACGACGCGTTCTCGGAACGTGGCGTTGCCTCGCCAAATTGCGATGTACTTGATTCGTAAGTACACGGGGCTTGGTTTCAAAGAGATTGGCCACTATTTCGGGGGCAAGGATCACTCCACCGTGATGCATGCTTGTAAGAAGATTGAGACCGATATGGATGCGGACTCCTCACTTCGCGATAGTGTTGAGTCGATTCAAAATCAGCTCTAATCGGGCAGCCCTCAAAACAGGCCGAACGCCCTGAATTGTCTCGTAATTACAAGAACTTGTGCGCGAAATGAGCCCTGGTGGTCTGTTGTGTAATTCGCTAAACTAGAGGCATGGTTTCAAAGGCTTTGGCTCATCGGCCTCTGGTTTTAACGGAAAACGCAAAAACAGTCCTATCTTCTCGTTATCTTTGGAGAAATGAGAGCGGCGAAATCATCGAGACTCCGGAGCAGATGTTCCGTCGAGTTGCCGAGGCTGTCGCGTCTGTCGAGAATAGTGATCGCGCAGCCTACGCTGAGCGATTTTATGGTTTGATGATCTCGCGTCGGTTTATGCCGAACAGCCCAACATTGATGAATGCTGGTCGTACGGGTGGTCAGCTGTCAGCCTGTTTTGTTTTGCCGATTGAGGACTCGCTCGATAGTATTTTTACAACCCTGAAGCATGCAGCCAAGATCCATCAGTCGGGGGGTGGGACAGGCTTCTCGTTTTCCAAGCTTCGTCCCGCTGGTAGCATCGTTAAAAGCTCGTCGGGTGTGGCGTCGGGGCCGATATCTTTTCTTAGAATTTACGATACGGCGACCGAGACAATTAAGCAGGGTGGTACGAGACGTGGCGCAAATATGGCCATTTTACGGGCGGATCATCCGGATATTTTTGATTTCATCGATTGTAAGCGTGACCAAAGGTCCATCCTGAACTTCAATATTTCGGTCGGGGCGACGCGAGAGTTCATGACGGCCGTGCGTGAAAATGGCCTGTTTTGGTTGCGAGACCCTAAGACGGGTGAAGGCGTGAGGCAGGTGAGCGCGCGGGAGCTTTTGTCTCGAATGGTTCAAGCTGCCTGGGAGTGCGGTGATCCAGGATTGGTTTTTCTGGATCGTATCAATGCCGTGAATCCTACGCCTCAAGAGGGCGAGATGGAGAGCACGAATCCGTGCGGAGAGCAGCCGCTTCTTCCTTATGAGTCCTGTAATTTAGGCTCCTTGAACCTGGGCGAGTATTTTTCAGAGGAGCGCGGGTTTCTATGGGAAGAGTTTAAAAAAGACATCCGTGTCGCGGTCCGTTTTCTGGATAACGTCGTGGATTTGAATTTTTACCCGATAGAAGAATGCGAGAAAATCACGAAGAAAAACCGCAAAATTGGCCTTGGCATTATGGGGTTTGCAGATGTGTTGCTGATGCTGGGTTTGCCTTATGACTCTCTAGAAGCACGTGATTTTGGTGAGAAGGTGATGGGCTTTTTGGATCGCGAGGCAAAATCCGCGTCCGCGGAGCTCGCGCGTGAACGCGGAGCTTTTCCTAATTTTGAGAGTTCCATGTGGAAACGCCTGGGCTATCCGCCACTTCGAAATGCAACCGTTACGACGGTGGCTCCGACGGGGACGATCAGTATTATTGCCGGGGCATCGAGTGGAATTGAGCCCATTTTTTCGGGTGTTTTCTACAGAAACGTACTTTCAGGAAAGCGCTTGGTTGAGGTTCACCCTGCCGTGGAGCGAGCCTTGCGAGGGCGTGCTTTGAAGCTCGATGAAATGACAGATGAGAGAATTTCAAAGGAGCTTGGAAAGGCGTGGTCTCCCGCGCAGAAAGTTCCAGTGGATGCGCATGTGAAAATGCAGGCTGTTTTTCAGCGTTTTTCAGATAGTGCGGTTTCAAAGACCGTGAATCTTCCCGAATCTGCGACGACCGCGGATATTGAGAATGCATACCTTCAGGCCTATGACTTAGGTTGCAAGGGGATTACCGTATATCGAGACCGCAGCCGCTCTGCGCAGGTCTTGGAGCATGCTGCGGGCACTCAAACGACGCAGGCGAGCCCTGAGAGTATTTCAGGAGATGGTTCGGTAAAGGTTTGCCCGTCTTGTTAGCTTGGGGGACGCTTGATTGCGTTCTCGGTCTGGGATAGTTTTATGTCTGTCTTTAGTCTCTTTTATGGGCGGGTGTAGCTCAGTTGGCTAGAGTGCGAGCTTCCCAAGCTTGAGGTCGAGGGTTCGAGCCCCTTCACCCGCTCCATTTCTTAATAATTTCAGAGAAATTTCAGGGCAATTTCAAATAGTTCGAAGTTCAGCCTGTACGCGTAAGGCGATTGACTGGGCGTGACAAAGAGTGTTAATCGCTTAGCACTTTTATGAGCTTTGAACGTGAATGGGATGTCATTGTCATTGGCGGAGGACATGCGGGCACTGAGGCTGCGCATGCGGCTGCTCGTATGGGTTGTCGTACGGCGCTGATGACTTTGGATCCGTCTCGTATTGGTTTCATGTCCTGCAATCCTGCTATGGGCGGGCTGGCGAAAGGACAATTGATCAAGGAAATCGATGCCTTAGGCGGCATCATGGGAATCAATACAGACAAGACCGCGATTCAGTATCGGCGTTTGAATTCGAGTAAAGGCCCGGCTGTGCGCTCGTCGCGCGCTCAGTGTGATAAGGCACTTTATGCCACGCGGATGCAAGAATACTTGTCTGATATCAGCAACTTAAGCATCGTCCCAGCCGAAGCCCACGAGATCATATTTGAGAATGGTCGGGTTGCTGGTGTTATGACGCGCCAAGGCGAAAGACTTAAGGCACGCTCGGTTGTGATCACTTCCGGTACGTTTTTGCGCGCCATCATGCATACGGGTTTTGAGCAGACTCAAGGTGGTCGTGCGGGTGATCAGGCTGCTATGGGGCTGAGTGCGAGTTTAGAGCGCTTGGGTTTTCGCTTGGGACGTTTGAAGACTGGAACGCCTCCGAGACTGCACAAAGACAGTATTGATTACAGCCAGGCGGAAGAGCAGGCGGGGGATGAGAATCCGATTCCATTCTCTTTCTTTTATAGAACGAATCCTTTCCCGCTTTTGCCACAGGTGAGTTGCTGGATTACTTACACGAACGATAAGACGCACGAGATTATTGAGGGCAACTTCGATAAGTCGCCCATGTTTACGGGCATCATTCAGGGGATTGGTCCGCGCTACTGTCCTTCCATCGAAGATAAAGTGAAGCGTTTCCGTGAGCGCGATCGTCACCAGCTCTTCTTGGAGCCTGAGGGTCTGACGACGGATGAGATCTATGTGAATGGGATTTCTACGAGTCTTCCTCGTGATGTTCAGGACGCGTTTGTGCGCTCCATTCCCGGTCTTGAGAACGCTCAGTTCATTCGTTACGGATATGCCGTTGAATATGACAGCATCGATGCTCGTCAGCTCAAGGCAACGCTTGAAGCGAAGGATGTTCCCGGTCTTTTCTTCGGTGGGCAGGTGAATGGTACTTCTGGCTATGAAGAGGCCGGTGCTCAGGGCTTGATTGCGGGAATGAATGCAGCCTTAAGCGCAAAGGAGCAAGACTCTTTTATTCTGTCGCGTTTGGATGGCTACATCGGTGTGATGATCGATGACTTGGTGACCAAGGGGACGGATGAACCGTACCGGATGTTCACTTCACGTGCTGAGTACCGTTTGCTTCTGCGTGAGGACAATGCGGATCTTCGTTTGAGTGAGATGGGCTACAAAACCGGCCTTTTAAGCGAAGAAAATTTCCGTAAGGTCGAGAAAAAGAGGGAAGAGATCGTCTCTCAGAAGAAGGCCCTTAACGAACACTACTTCTACCCGAAAGAAGAGTTTAACTCTTGGTTCACTTCGCGGAGCCTGAACGGAATCAAAGACCGGACTTCTGCTGAAGTATTGCTCCGTCGTCCGGAAGTGGATTGGAAAGTATTGTGTGAACTTGGGTACCCTGGAGCTTTTGTTGATCCTGAGATTCAGGAGCAGATGGAGATCCAGGTGAAGTACGAGGGCTACATCCGTCGGGATATGGAAGTTCTGGAAGGCGTGCGTAAAAATGAGCAGCTGCGTGTGCCTTTGGATCTCGACTTTGATCAGGTCCCGGGGCTCTCTACTGAAATCCGGGGTCGTTTGAAACTCACGCGCCCAGAATCCATCGGACAAGTGTCTCGTACGCCGGGCGTTACGCCTGCTGCGGTAGCAAATTTGATGATTTATCTGAAAATGCAGGGCGCCAAGGGCCGCTCGGTGGCTAATCTTAGCGAAAAATAGGGTAGGACGATGGCTGATCAAGAGTTTATGAGCATGCTTACCCAGGAATGGCCGGGATTATCCACGGAGGCCTATCAGCGGATAACCGCATTTCGAGACTGGGTAATCGATGAGAGTACGCGCCAAAATCTGACTAAGCTCTTAGCGGCGCGTGAGTTCTTTGAGGGTCACGTATTAGATGTGAAGGCCCTTCTTGAATGTAAGCTGGTGGACTTTCCCGCAATGGATTTGGGATCGGGCGGCGGTGTTCCGGGGTTTTTAGCCGCTTTAGTTTCACCCGATCGATGGGTTTTAGCCGATTCCGAGGGACATAAGGCCGCTTTCCTGGCTCGTTCGATTGAAAAGTTTGGTTTGAGCGGGCAGGTCGAGGCATTTTCCGGCCGTGCGGAGAAGTTTTTGGGCGCGGTATCCCCGTTGGAGGCCCCAAAAAGCATCGTTGCTCGCGCGGTTGGGCCTGTGGAACGCATTTATACTTGGATTCGTCCATGTTCCACGTGGAACAATCTGGTTTTGCTCAAAGGCCCGCGCTGGGAAGAAGAGTGGAGCGAGTTTCAAAGCGGCCGTTATCGCAACGAACTGAAATGGGTCGATAGCTTCAAATATGTTGTTGGTGCGGAGAAAAAGCAGCGCATCATCGTGAAAATCGAGCGTGTTCCACGTGGAACACACAAAAAAGCGTAAAGAAGCGTCAAAAACCCCCAAAAAAGTATTGATCACTCAATTTATCACGGCTAACCTGGAAGAGTAGTCGCGATTGCGGCGAAAGTTTTTCTGGCTATCCACCACCAACCACACCACATAATCGGGGGGCGCCATCCACAAGGCGCCCCCCAATGGGTGGGACCAGAAAAAACAGCAACCGATCTAGGGGGCCTCAGCGGAAATGGGTAAAGTCATTGCGATTGCCAACCAAAAGGGCGGCGTAGGTAAAACTACAACAACAGTCAACTTGGCAGCATCTCTTGCCATAGCAGAGCGCAGAACGCTGGTCATCGACTTTGACCCACAAGGAAATGCTTCCTCCGCGCTTGGGATCGATCGCGAAACCATTGCAAGCGGTCCAACAATCTACCACGCGCTCATCGGCCAAGCGAAGCTCTCCGAGGTCATCAGACCGACAGAGATCGACAACCTCTTTGTTGCTCCGGCAAACGGAGACCTGACTGGTGCCGAGATCGAACTTGTCAGCGCGTTTGCCCGCGAACAAAAGCTCAAAGCTACGATTGCTGAAATCAAAGCTCAGTACGACTTTATTCTCATTGATTGCCCGCCATCTCTCGGGCTTCTTACGGTCAACTCGATGACCGCGGCAGATAGCTTCCTTGTTCCTCTTCAATGCGAATACTTCGCACTCGAAGGACTGAGCCAGCTTCTCCACACGATTTCCCTGATCAAGCAAAGCCTGAACCCTGGAATTGCTGAAGAAGGTATTCTTCTCACCATGTTTGACGGCCGAAACAATCTGGCCAACGAAGTGGTCAAAGAAGTCCGGAAGCATTTCTCAAAGCAAGTTTTCGATACAGTTGTTCCCCGCAACGTCCGCTTGAGCGAGTGCTCGAGCTTTGGAAAGCCGATCTTGCTTTACGACATCGATTCCAAGGGCTGCCTTGCGTACCTGAATCTCGCAAAAGAGGTTCTCTCGCGCAATCAACCACAGGCCGGGCTTCCCATGGCAAAGGAACAGCGCTCTCAAAACACTCAGGACCCCGAGCTTACAGCGGCTTCCGGCGGACCGAGCTGATTAGAACTAGTCGAGGCGGCCCCGCCGCTACGCTTATATTTTGAAGTAAGGAGATTTAGAAGTGGCTCAAAAACCAGCATTAGGTAAAGGTCTCGCATCGCTCTTTCCTGGCGTCGCCGGAGCTCACCCGCCAGTCGCGCCGAACGCGCAGGCATCCGAAACCCAACAACAAGGAGCCGGGGCAACATCTGCAGGCCCCGCACTTCCGGTCATGCCTCAGAGCGGTCTTGGAAATCATGACCGTCATCCTGGGATCAGCGTTGCCGCCGTCGACGAGATCCGTGTCAACCAATACCAGCCCCGCCGAGACTTCGACGACCACGCTCTCGAAGAACTTGCACAATCCATCAAGAGCAACGGAATTATTCAGCCCCTGGTTGTCCGCAAAGGACAAGGCGGCGAATATCAATTGATCGCAGGTGAGCGCCGTCTCCGTGCTGCAAAGCTTGCTGGACTCAAGCAAGTTCCAATCGTCATTCGACGTTCCACGGACCGCGAAGCGCTGGAGCTTGCGCTGATCGAAAACATTCAACGCCAAAACCTCAATTGTATCGATGAGGCTTTGGCTTATTTTCAGCTCATCCAAGACTTCAATTTGACCCAAGAAGAAACGGCGCAGCGCGTCGGAAAAGATCGCGCGACGGTATCAAACTTTCTTCGTCTCCTTCGCCTTCCGGAAGCGATTATCGATGACTTGAAGCGTCAAATTCTGAGCTTCGGTCACGGCAAAGCGTTGCTCGCCCTGGAAGACAATGATCAACGTCTGCGCGCGCGCGCCTTGATCGTAGAAAAACACATGAGCGTCCGCGAAGCTGAAAGCCTTGTTTCCCAAATGAAGCAGGGCGCCGAGCCAGCCGCTCAAACCGCCGAGGCCGCCAAGCCCACGACGCCAGCCAAGAGCCGTTTTATGGCACTTGCTCAAGAACTGACCCGTCACTGGTCTACCCGCGTCGAGCTTAAGGGCAATGAAAAGCGCGGAAAAATCCTTATTCACTATTCTTCGCGGCAAGAGCTTGATCGCTTGCTTGAAGCGATGCAAAATAAATAGACATTCACCACTAAGCGGACAGGAAGTTCGCTGAGAGGATTCTATGTCTAAAAAACAGGACTTGAGCGTTCCAGCAGCACCATCACTCGTCACCGGCGTTATCGACCAAGGATGCGAGTTTGAAGGAAAGCTATGTTTTCAAGGTACCGTCCGAATTGGCGGAACGTTCCGCGGGGAAATCTATACCCCGGACACGCTCATTATTGGTGAAGGCGCTCGCGTCCACGGTACTATCGAGGCTGGTACGGTTGTCATCAGCGGTGAAGTCAACGGTACCGTTAAGGCTCGCCACCGAGTCGAAATCCATCATCCAGCCATTTTCCGCGGCGACATCCTTACGCCGAGCCTCAGCGTAGATGAAGGCGTTATCTTCGAGGGCAGCAGTAAGATGGTTCACTCGCCAACACAGGTTGCCACCCAGTCCTTTCTCGTTTCCTAAAATTTCCTAATACCAAATGGCTTGACCACTCAAGCCCATGCATGTTAGCCACGAAGCGACTTCCCTCAACGAAAAGCGCGTCCGAAGGCCTGTAAGATCAAGCGTATAGATACTGTCAGCTATACGACTAAGATCTTAGGTAGCGAGACGCGACGGAGAGTTCAGTGAGCGCTATTCTAGAGCAGCTTGGTATTGATTCTACATTCTTCGCCGAACTGGTGATCTTTTTCGTCGTTTTCGGCGTTCTTTCGCGGTTTTACTTCAAGCCGTTCCTCGCACTTTTCGAGGCACGCCATAAGAAGACCGTTCAAGATCGCGAAGCGGCAGAAAAGATGATGATCGACGCGCAACAAAAGCTTGAAGAGTACAAGCAACGTTTAAGCGCCGAAAGAGCAGCGGCAAAAAAGCACTACGACACCATTCTCGAACAAGCCAAAAAAGAAGAAGCCGAAATTCTGGCGCGTGCACGAGAAGAGGCTAAGAAGGTTACGCAAGAAGCAGCAGACTCTGTTTCGGCTCAACGCGAAAAGCTCAAGGCTCAGCTTCAGAGCGACGTCGAGTCTCTTGCGCAAACCATTTCAGAAAAACTTCTGTCCCGCAAAGTCTAAAGGAATCCGGCATGTCCGAACTATTTGCGCCAACAATCAATCTACTTATTCTTGTCGGGATCCTGGTCTATTATACGCGCCACCCGATCAAGAAGTCTGTCGAAGATCGCCACACGGGCCTTCGCGATGAGCTTGCTCGCGTTCGCGATCTTCTTCGCCAGGCACAAGAACAATACAACGAGTTCTCTTCCAAGCTCAAGGCGATCGAAGCAGAAACAACGGCGCTTCGCCAGCAAGCGATTCAAGACGCTGAAGCTGCAAAGCAGCGCCTGGTGAACGATGCCCAGCGCATGTCTCAAGGCATTGCGAGCGACGCGCGCAGGGGGGCCGAGTCTCTTTATGCCGAGCTCAAGACCCAACTGGCTTCAGAAATCGGCGGCCGCGTTCTCGAGCGCGCCGAAGCGATCCTGCGTGAGCGCCTCACTGGCGATGATCGTGCGCGCATCCGTAAAGAATTCTCGACTCAAGTGGAGACTGTTCAATGAGCGTAGCAAAGGCATATGCAAAAGCCCTGTACGAAGCAGCGGCTGAGGGAAAGAGCCAGGCGGACCTTGCACGGGCATGCGATGAGATCGAAGCTCAGCTCACTCAGTTTGTCTCCATCATGAGCTCCAGCAAAGAAGCCCAGGTTGCTTTCGCTAGCCCAGTCACCACGTCTAAAGACAAGGTGGGCTTGGTGCAAGCGGTCACCGCAAAGGTGGGCTTCTCACCAATGGTTTCTCACTTTATTTCGATGCTTGCCGGAAAAGGCCGCCTCGAAATGATGCCCGAAGTTCGCGATGTTTTCGCTGACGTAAGACTCAATGCTGAGGGCGGCGTCACAGGAAAGCTCGTTTCGGCTGAGCCAATGACGGACGCAGATGTTCGCTCTTTGGCAGACGCGTTTTCGCGCAAGCTCGGCCGCAAGGTCGCGTTCCGCGTGTCTACCGATCCATCGCTCCTGGCTGGCGTTCGCGTAACCGTGAGCGGCGTGACTTACGATGGAACGCTCAAGGCACAGCTTGAGCAACTCAGAGATAAAATTTCTACAGCGTCGGTAACGGCGTAAGTAAACGGAAGAAAGTTTTAAGCTTTAAAAAGCAACATTGGAGTAAGTAGAGGATATTATGCAAATTCGTCCTGAAGAAATTACCCAGATTTTGAAATCCCAGCTCGCTAACTTCGAAAAGAAGTTGGACGTCTCGGAAACGGGTACCGTCGTAGCCGTTGGTGACGGCGTTGCTAAAGTTTACGGCCTTGAGAAGGCCATGGCAGGCGAGCTTGTCGACTTCGGCGGCGGCGTCTCTGGAATGGTTCTCAACCTTGAAGAAGCTAGCGTCGGTATCGCCATTCTCGGCGACGACACCCTGGTTAAAGAAGGTTCCTCTGTTCGCCGTACCGGTAAGATCGTTCAGGTCCCAGTCGGTGAGCAGCTCCTCGGCCGCGTTGTAAACGCGCTCGGTATGCCTATCGACGGCAAGGGCGACCTCAACGCAAAGGAATTCCGCCGCGTTGAAATCAAGGCCCCGGGCATCGTTGCCCGCCAATCCGTTAAAGAGCCTCTCCAAACTGGTATCAAAGCGATCGACGCCATGATTCCAATTGGCCGCGGTCAGCGCGAGTTGATCATCGGTGACCGCCAAACCGGTAAGACCGCTGTCGCAATCGACACGATCATCAATCAAAAGGGACGCGGCGTTTACTGCATCTACGTCGCTATCGGCCAGAAGCAATCTACGGTTGCTCAAGTCGTCGACAAGCTCCGCCAAAACGGCGCCCTCGAGCACACGATCATCGTTGCAGCTACCGCATCCGATCAAGCTCCTCTCCAGTTCCTCGCTGCCTATACCGGCGTGACGATGGGCGAGTGGTTCCGCGATAACGGCAAGCACGCCCTCATCGTGTACGATGACTTGACCAAGCAAGCTCAAGCTTATCGCCAATTGGCACTTCTCCTTCGCCGTCCTCCAGGTCGCGAAGCTTACCCAGGCGACGTTTTCTATCTGCACTCTCGTCTCCTCGAGCGCGCCGCAAAGCTTTCTGACAAGCTCGGTGGCGGCTCTCTGACTGCGCTTCCAATTATTGAAACGCAAGCAGGTGACGTGTCTGCGTATATTCCAACGAACGTTATTTCGATTACCGATGGTCAGATCTACCTTGAAACCGACTTGTTCTATTCTGGCGTTCGTCCAGCTGTTAACGTCGGTCTCTCCGTCTCCCGCGTCGGTGGTAGCGCTCAGATTAAAGCTATGCGCCAGGTTGCTGGTACGCTTCGTCTTGACCTCGCTCAGTTCCGCGAAAAGGCGGCATTCGCTCAGTTCGGATCCGACCTCGACGCAGCTACGCAGCGTCAGCTGGCCCGCGGTCAGCGTCTCGTCGAAATCTTGAAGCAAGACCAATATGTCCCAATGCCAGTTGAGCGCCAAGTTGTGGTGATCTACGCCGGCGTTAACGGCTTCTTGGACAAGCACCCAGCGAACAAGCTGAAAGAATACGAAGCTCAGCTCGCAGACTTCATCACCAAGAAGCATCCTGCGATCTACACCGACATCGTCTCCAAGGGTCAGATTGATGCTGACATCAAGGGACGTCTCGAAGCAGCGCTTCGTGAGTTCGATGGAGTTTTCACGGCCTAATTTGATTCAGGGGCCGGTCGAAGTTTCGGCCCTCTGACTTTCAGGAAACTAAGGATAACGAGTGATCCATGCCTAGTATCAAGGACCTCAAAAAACGGATTGGATCCGTTAAAAATACGCAGCAAACGACGAAGGCCATGAAGATGGTCTCCGCCGCGAAGTTGCGTCGTGCTCAGGACGCGATTCAAAATCAGCGTCCTTATGCACAGCGGATCGGCGAACTCATCAAGCTCGCAACCTCTCTCCAAGTGGGTGATTTCCATCACCCACTCATGGCGCGCGACGAAGACACCGCAGCCGGAGAAGGAAAACGCGTATTGCTGGTTCTCATCACCTCTGATCGTGGCCTTTGCGGAGCATTTAACGCAAACGTCATTAAGACCACCCAACGTTGGATGAGCGCAAACACCAGTAAGTATGCGTCCATCAAGCTCGCGTTTGTCGGACGCCGCGGGTACGACTTCTTCAAGGGACGCTCTGTAGAGAAGGGCACAAACTTTGGAGAAATCGGCGCCAAGGTTACCTTTGCAAAAGCAAAGTCCATCGCTGACGCATTGGTAAAGCATTACGTTGATGGCGAGTTCGATGAGATCAAGATCGTCTACAATCAGTTCAAGAACGCTGTTACCCAGGAAGTAGTTGTCGAAAACTTCCTGCCTCTTGTGCCTGCAACGGTTGAACAAGAGAATGCAACCGCTCCAGAGATGCAGCCGATGTACATTCTGCGTCCAGAGCCTGCCAAGCTTCTTGAGCAATTAATTGAAAGAAATTTCGGTATCCAGGCATTCCGCTTTCTTCTTGAGTCCCAAGCTGGCGAGCACGGCGCTCGTATGTCGGCCATGGAGAACGCCACGAAGAACGCAGGCGAAATGATTCGCAAGCTGACGCTGCAATACAACAAGCAACGTCAGGCCGGGATCACGAAAGAGCTTTTGGAAATTATCGCGGGCAGCGAGTCGCAAAAAGGTTAATGACCAGGCCAGGCGAAGCCGGGTCCGAGATTATAAGGAGAGTAATTAATTATGTCAGCATCCGCTAGTTCTCAGAACATCGGTAGGATCAAGCAGGTTATCGGTCCTATCGTTGACGTGGAATTCGACTCCGGTCGTCTTCCCGCAATTTTTCACGCTGTGAAGTTGACCAATCCATCCGTCAACGACCAACAGTGGAACCTCGTTCTCGAAGTTGCTCAGCATCTCGGCGAAAACACCGTTCGTTGCGTCGCTATGGACAGCACCGACGGTCTCGTCCGCGGTCAACCAGCACTCGACACCGGTGACCAAATTCAGATGCCAGTTGGCGCTGAAACCTTGGGCCGCATCATGAACGTCGTCGGCGAGCCTGTCGACGAAGCTGGTCCAATCACCACCAAGAAGAGCTATCCAATTCATCGCCCAGCTCCTGCTTTCCGCGACCAATCGGTTACGGTTCAGCCTTTCTACACCGGCATCAAGGTCGTCGACTTGCTCGCACCTTATGCCCGCGGTGGAAAGATCGGTCTGTTCGGCGGCGCAGGCGTCGGCAAGACGGTTCTCATCATGGAACTCATCAACAACATCGCAACTCAGCACGGCGGTTACTCCGTGTTCGCAGGTGTGGGTGAGCGTACTCGTGAAGGAAACGATCTCTGGATGGAAATGAAAGAGTCCGGAGTTATCAATAAGACCGCACTTGTTTACGGTCAGATGAACGAACCACCAGGAGCTCGCGCTCGTGTGGCTCTGTCCGCACTCACGGTCGCTGAATATTTCCGCGACGAAGAAAACCAAGACGTGTTGTTGTTCGTCGACAACATCTTCCGTTTCACCCAGGCAGGTTCCGAAGTGTCCGCACTTCTCGGCCGCATTCCTTCTGCCGTCGGATATCAACCGACGTTGTCGACGGAAATGGGCGAACTTCAAGAGCGCATTACATCCACGAACAAGGGCTCGATTACGTCGATTCAGGCAATTTACGTTCCTGCCGACGATTACACCGATCCAGCTCCTGCAACGACGTTCGCGCACTTGGACGCAACGACCAATCTTTCGCGTCAGATCGCCGAGCTCGGCATCTATCCTGCGGTGGATCCGTTGGCATCTACGTCTCGCGTTCTTGATCCACGCATTGTGGGCGAAGAGCACTACCGTGTTGCGCGTATGGTTCAAGCGATCCTTCAGCAATACAAGGATCTCCAGGACATTATCGCAATTCTCGGTATGGACGAATTGTCTGAAGACCAGAAGCTTACCGTTGCTCGCGCACGTAAGATTCAACGTTTCTTGTCTCAGCCATTCTTCGTTGCTGAACAGTTCACCGGCTTGAAGGGCAAGTTCGTGAAGATCGAAGACACCATTCGCGCTTTCCGTGAAATCTGCGAAGGTAAGTACGATGATCTCCCAGAACAAGCATTCTATCTCGTCGGAACGATCGAAGACGCGATCGAAAAAGCTAAGACGCTGAAGTAAGCGGGGTCTTTCATGTTGAAACTGAGCATTCTTTCACCAGAACGGCGCCTTGTTGAAGGCGCCTCTGTCAGCGAGGTGACACTCAAGGGCAGCGAAGGCGATATTCAAATTTTGCCTGGTCACGCCCCAATGGTTGGAACCTTGGACATCGGCGCATTCGTTTATCGTTCGACGGACGGATCCGCTACCGTTGGTGTGATTGCTGGCGGTTTCTTTGAAGTCCGCGATGATCAGCTTACGGTTCTTGCTGAAACAGTTGAGTTGAAGAACGAGATCGATCTCGAAGGCGCACGTAAAGCACAGAAGGAAGCCGAAGATGCCTTGAAAGAGGCAAACATCGACGAGCACAACTTCAAGCTTTATCAATTCCGCCTGGAGAAGGCCTTGATCCAGCAACAAGTTGCTTCAAAAGATCACCACTGATTAGTAGTTAGCAGTACAAGAATTAATGCCGCGCAACGCCAGGACCAGAGCCTCACATAGGCAAAACGTTCCGGCTTGCGCGGTAGTCGTTTTGAGAATAAGTTAAAACGTACGGGTTACTCTAACCTCAGGATGAGGTTTGCCCGATGAGACCTATAGAGCAATCTATAGTGAAGAGAGAGAAGAGCGTAGAAAGGATTTCGGCTTTTCGTGCTGTTTAACGACATTCGCCAACAAACGAATTCGAACATTGCGCTTACGACCGGCGGACTCAGCCTGATGGTTGGGTCGTTGCTATTGTCGTTGTCTGCCTTTTCTGTCTACCGTCTCAATCAAACCCAAGACATCACCATTAATACCGCATCCTGGAACTGGATGAGCGAAGTTCGGCTTCGTTTAGATGCCGGCACAGAAGCCATGGGTCCACTGCTGAGTGAGGCGATCCTTCCAGAATATGTGGCACCGGCAGTTCAAGCGCCAGCCCGTCCTAGGGTAAAAGCAAAGTCTAAATGGATAGCCAAAGCCGGATCCATCATTCGCCGGGCAAAGCCACCTCGCCATGAGCCAGACGCCAAGGCTATTGTCCTGGCTAAGAAGGCCGAAACCAAAGCACAGCCAGTTGAGGCTCCATCTCAGGCGAGCGAATCTGAGCTGAACACTTTCCAAGGATTACATCAGCAACTTCGTGGTCACTTCATGCTTGCGATGACTACTCAGCCACAAATGGCTGAGGTGCTTGTCGCCCAAATGGGACCTCAGGCAGCGAAGCCTGTAATGGATGTGGCTCCGGCCACCGCGCTGACCGAGGCACCTGCCGCAGTGGAAGTCACGCCAGAGCCAATCGTCTCTCATAGGCATCTTCATAAGAAGAAAGCTCCACGCCGTAAAGTGATTCAAGACCTGCCAAGCTTGCCAAGCGTGAACGATGAAACGATCGTGGCTCATGCAGATGTGTTGGAACCTCAAACTCCAGCCCCTGCGTCCGTTCCATCCGTGACTACTCAAGATACGGTTGCAGAAGCCCAGAGCTTGGATGCCGACACGAACTCCTACAGCATTGCTAAACAGAGCTTTGAAAGTGCAGCTCAAGATCAAATTCAATCCACTCAGGCTGCACCGAGCGATGACTACTCACCCCAGGCCGATGTAAGTACTGATGCCCAAAAAGATGTAAAGAAGGAATCTGCAAGCCAGGCAGAGTCAACATCATCCGGTAAGATCTTAGTCGCAAGCGGATCTCAAACGGTATGGGTATCACCAGCAGCCGCAGCCTCGGATCAAAAGGGCACGGCACCAGTGACTACTCAAAGTCGCGCACCAGCACCAACCGTTGCGACTCCCTCGAAGCCATCTGATAAAGAGGATTCGACCCTGCTCGCAACCGTGGATACTCAACGCGTTCAAAATGTTGTTCGTGCTCAGCCTACGAAAGACACCGCAGATGAGTACTCAGTTGATGCTTTGAATACCCAGTCTGTCGCAGTATCAAACGATGCATCAATTCTGACTGAAGCGTTTGATTGGGTCAGCACGGTGAGTGGCGGTTCGAAATCTTATGTATCTAAAGAAGCTGGGTCCCAGAACTCCGGCTGGGTACTTGCCAAGGCAGCAGACCATTGGCCAACCCTGGCTCGCCGCTCCGCAGTGGGCATTCCTCTGATCTCTAAAAACACAAGTAAGCTTCTCTCGACTCTCGCTGGTGCAACTCTTGAGTCCGAGGCTGGAATTGTGTTCGGCAAACTTCCTTCGGGATGGACGGTTCGTCTTTCTGGTCGATCTGAACGCCCCATCTTTTTAAATGCTCGCAATCAGACCATTAGCCCAAGCACGCTTGAGGGCGAGAGATACTTCGCCTTCTTGAACGTCGCGCCTGGCGCTCACTTAGCTTACCTGGCAAACAGAAGCGGCGTTGAAGAAGGTGCTGTTGGCCTTGCAGTTGTCGGCGGTGCCGCAACCTTTGCCGATCTGACCACCCTTCGCAAATCGACGGTGACGGGTAAAATCCTGGATGGAAGCGACGCACAAACGCGCGCGATGGCAGGAGCTACGGTCCGCGTTCTGGGAGCCTTGTCGACTCACACGGAAAGTAGCCGCAACGGAAGCTTCAGGATCGAAAACGTTCTGACCGTCGGAGATTACCCAATCTACATCGAGACGGACTCGAACGGCGGATACACGCATCGTTATCAGCTTGCTCCAAGCAAGCTTCAAAAAGTCCTTCTTTATCGACTCAGCCCAAGCGCAATTCAAACCTGGACGAGTCAACTGGAGGGCGCAATCAGCCCGGATAGCGGGATCATGATCGCAGCGGTCCCAAGCATCGCGGCAACTCCAGGCACGCGCGGCCGACTGACGCCGGTTGTGCAATCCTTAGCAGCCAATCCGACACTTCGACCTGAAGTCTATACCTTATCGTCCGGCGGACAGATGCAGGTGGGCCAGGCGCTCGACGCTCAGAACACACGTTTTGTCTCTGTGCAGGTCCCCGAAGGACCCGCCATCGCAAAGGTCGTCGACTCTGAAAAGCCAGCAGATAAGAATCTCGTTTGGTCCGAGATGCTGATGGTCTCGCCAGCAGTCGTGAACATCGTAGGCCCGTTCTAACTAAACTTTCCGAGTTTTCTTTGAAAGTCGCGCAATGGAGATCATGCGCTTCTTTGAGCTCTTAGGCCGCGTCAAACCCGCAAAGTCATCCGCATCGCCCGGCAAAGCGATCCAAAAGCCCACTGGAATCTTCCCATGGATGTTTCGGATGTCTGGATTGCTTTGGCGGAATCGCTGAATGGAAATTCCGTTTTCCATGGCAATCGTCATCGCGGTTTTATTCTTCTCTACGCGCTGATACGCTAGAGGTCTTGTCTGTACGGAAGGGACGTCGCCATAAAAGAGCCCGTGATATGCCTCTGCGTGAAGCATCGCCAGGAACTCAGCGTAATAATTTCGTCCGGCCCAGCCCAATGGAGACTTGCTTGAGCAAGGGTCAAAGAGGTGAGCAATCTCACGGAAATCACGAGCACCTTTGGAGCGACGGAACTTTGTAAGTCCACGCAAGCCGTGGTTGTAAGACGTAACGGCAAGTGGCCAGCTCTTGAACTGCTGATAGTTTTCACGCAAGAGTCGCGCAGCAGCGACGCTTGATTTGATTGGCGAGAGACGCTCATCAATTCCACGCTGATGATCGATCGTCAGCATGCGGCGACCCGTATTTGGCATGAACTGCCAGACTCCCACAGCGCCAACACGTGAGTACGCACGAAGATCAAATGAACTCTCCACCAACGCAAGCCGCGTGAGCTCTGGAGGCACGCCCACAGACGTGAAAATCTGCTCCATCCGAGGAAGGAACGCCTCGGCAGCAAGAAGACCCTTCATCACGTTGTCGCGCTGCCCGCTTTGCGAGCGCAAATTGGAGCGCAGCTCGCCGAACGTGTGCTTGTGCTTGAGGGCTTTGATGGCAGCAAGAATTCTCTCTTCTTCGCGAGAGGGCTTGTGAGCTTTTGAGGCTTTCTTTGAACTCTTTCGGGATTTCGTCTGAGACTTGAGGTGGTCGAAAGCCGCGGCATAAGCACGAAGCGTGGACTTGAGCTTGTGTTCACGACGGATCTCGTAAACGACAGCATTTCGAGACGTATCTGCGATGTCCTTAAAGTCCAATACTTCATAAACGATCTCGGGATGGCGGGCATCGAAGATGACCTGCTGTTGCGTGGTATACTGAGTATAGACGCGAAGCCAGAACTCGACGGATGCTCTCATCGATGCAGGAATATGGAATTCAGATCCAATTTTTCCGTCAGCGTCCCGAAGGGCAACCTCGATGGAAGATGCGCTTACGTTAGACTCAAACAGATTTGCGCGTGAGGCGTACGGGGTCTTCAAAATTTGGCTGATATCAATATCTGTAGCCATGTCAGACCACGTGACCATGCGGTCATAGCTTGCGCTCACAGGTTGAGCGCAGATCATTTGAAGCATTAATGCGAAGGAGATTACTCTTAAGGCGAACTTCATCAGGCGCCTACATGAGCAATTGCCTTGCCGAAAATAACGCGCCTAAGCCATTGAAAAGACGTACAGGTCAGCGTTCAGACTGTCTAAGGATTAGACAGGTGATAAGACTGTGTCCGGATCGCCACATCTAATTTCGACTTCCCCAAACGCGGAATACAGGGCGTTCAAAAACCAAATTTCCCGAATCACTCGAGAGCTCCAGAAGCTCTGACCATTCATCGCCGGGAAACATGCTACGACCCGGTCCGGTACAATCCTCAGACCAGTCCATCTGAACAGAATGTGGCCGACCCTGACTTTCCCAAGAGAATTCAACGCGCTCAAAACTAAAAGGAAGACCCCAGGGCTGAGGATCGGGGAACGAAAACTTCATCAAAAGAAAAGCACCGTGCCCGTCGGGGCCGCTTAAAATATCGACTCGCACCCGGGCATAAGTCATCACGTCCGGATCCTCGGCTGAGATGGGAAGGCGCCATTCCCCAAAAAACGACGGAGCAACAAGCGCGACATTGCTCGGTGCATTCTCCCCATACCCAACGACAAGCGGCTCATCTCCCGAACACCCGGTCCTGGCCATGGCTGGGTTTAATCCGAGCACGCTTATCACAAGGAGAAGCTCAAACAACCTCTGGAATCGATGCCATGGATGCATATACAAGTCGTATCGGCCAGTTTAGCCGAGCCTTTAAATCTGCCTATTCACAATTCGGGCCTTGGCCCCCAGTTACGGAAAATGGTAAACCCTGAACATATGGCTACGGACAAGAATGACCCAAATAAGACGATAGATTTTGAAGCGGCTATGGAGCAACTCCAAGCTACCGTAAAACGCCTCGAAGGCGGTGAGCTCAGCCTCGAGCAAGCTCTCCAGAACTTTGAAGAAGGCGTCAAGCTGAGTCGTCTTTGCCAACAACACCTGAGCGCAGCTGAGCAGCGTGTGGAAATTCTCATGAAAGCCACGGGCGACGCGAAAGATGGACAGATCGAAACTCAGCCATTCACCGGAAACAAGTCCTGACCCCGCATATTCCTATGAAGCCAATTCAAGGTTCCGCCGATTTGCGAAAGCTCTCCCTGCAAGATCTTGAAACTCTGGCGCAAGAGATCCGCCAAGTCATCCTGACGACTTGTTTGAAAAACGGCGGACATCTGGGCGCGAGCCTCGGAACTGTCGAACTTGCGATCGCTCTTCATACAGCGTTTGAATCGCCCACTGAGCCCATCATCTGGGACGTCGGACACCAGGCTTACGCACACAAACTTCTCACAGGACGATGGGACCGCTTCTCAACACTCAGAACGCCAGGAGGCATCTCGGGATTTCTGAGCCGCGACGAGAGCGAGCACGATGTCTTTGGCGCAGGCCATAGCAGCACATCCATCTCCGCGGCTCTCGCAATGTCGTGGGAAGCGCGACACCACAAAACAGAAAAAGGAACGCTTCCCTGGACCGTCGCCGTCATTGGAGACGGAGGCCTGACCGCAGGAATCTCTTTTGAGGCGCTCAATAATTTCCGCGAAACGCAGACAGGCCCATTTCTTCTGGTGATCAACGACAACCAGATGTCGATCTCTCAAAATTCAGGAGCCGTTCCCGCGATTCTCTCAGGCGATCAGACGAGCGATTACTTCGGCCTATTTGGTTTTGATTACTGGGGTCCAGTGGACGGACATGATCTCAATGGTTTGCTTGGAACCTTGAACGGAATCAGAAAAACCGGCGGATCAAAGCCGATTGCGCTTCATGTGATTACACAAAAAGGCAAAGGCTATGCGCCAGCAGAAGAGTTGCCATCGACCTATCACGGCATCGGTCCGGTGAAAGAAAAGACTCAGGGCGCAGTGAGCGTGCCTGAGAAAAAAACTTACAGCGAAGTCGCAGGTGATGCGCTTTGTGCTGTCGCAGCGAAAAACGATAAAGTCGTAGCCATCACTGCTGCGATGAAAGAGGGGACTGGTCTCAACAAGTTTGCCGATCAGTTTCCTGACCGATTCTTTGACGTTGGAATCGCCGAGCCGCACGCCGTGACCTTTGCTGCGGGACTTGCGACAAAAGGAGTGAAGCCTGTTGTTTGCATTTACAGCACCTTTCTCCAGCGCGCACTCGATTCCATCATTCACGACGTTGCCATTCAAAAGCTTTCGGTCACATTTGCGATTGATCGCGCAGGCATTGTTGGCGCCGATGGGCCGACGCATCATGGCGCCTTTGATCTGGTCTACTTAGGGATGATTCCCGGGATGCGAGTCAGTACTCCCGAGTGTCTTGCCGATGTCGCTTACTTGTTTGAGCGCGCGGCTCACGATCAAAACGGACCATGGGCAATTCGTTATCCGCGGGGTGGCGGCCCGGAGACCGTTTCTGTTCCGCTCTCTGACGGATCGGTGCGCTGGCATCAAAAGCCCACAGGCCCTAAGCTCATTGTCGTGGCATTGGGTACGTCAGCAGTACGCGCCAAGGAAGCGGTCGCGGAACTGGATCCAAAGGCCGAAAGCATCACGCTGATTTCGAGCATCGACGCGAAACCCGTTCCAGAAACTATTCTGACTTACCTTAGACAGCATCCCGCCGTGCCGCTGTTGACCATAGAGGACGGCGTGGCACACGGAGGCTTCGGCTCTACGGTGGTCAGCGCACTCTCAGGCAGAAGCGCCGTCTGGGAAATCGCTGCTTATGGCGACCATTTCATTCCTCATGGTACACCTGCGGGCCTCGAGGATTCAGAAGGCCTGAATAAGAAAAAGCTTCTTGAGCGGATGCAACGCCTTCTCAGTTAAACAAAAACCCATGAAAAAACGGATTGATGTCCTTTTAGTCGAAAAGCAGCTCGCTCCCACCCGTGAACGCGCCCAAAGCCTGATTCTGTCCGGCAATGTTTTGGTGGATGATGTTCCGGTCACAAAGGCGGGCCAACAAGTCGACGAGGCCGCGCAAATTCGGATCCGAGGTGAGGATCACCCCTATGTGTCCAGGGGCGGCATAAAATTGGCGGCTGCGCTCGATGCGTTTCATGTTCCTGTTGAAGGAAGAATCGGACTTGATGTCGGGGCATCTACCGGCGGTTTCACTCATGTCATGCTGCTTCGAGGGGCAAAGAAGGTTCATGCCATCGACGTTGGTCACAACCAGCTGGACTGGAAGATCCGCCAGGACCCCCGTGTCGTTGTCCGCGAAAAGATCAACGCGCGAAGCCTCGAATTTGACGTGATCGGCGAGAAGGTGGATCTGATTGTCATCGATGTCTCATTCATTTCGCTGGATAAAATTTTCCCATCCCTCATGCAATTTTCTCACGAGCAAACCGACTGGGTCACCCTGATCAAACCGCAGTTTGAGGTCGGAAAAGAAAACGTGGGGAAGGGCGGGATCGTGACCTCTGACGAGGCCCGACAGCAATCCATCAAGCGGCTGGTTGAATATGGTAAAACGCTTGGCCTGGACCACCTTGGCTTGATAGAATCTCCAATTACGGGAACCCAAGGAAATATTGAGTACCTCGCCCACTGGAGGCGAAGCGTTTAATCATGAAAAAATCTTTTATTACACACACATTGATGATCGCTGCACTTGCCGGTGCTCTCGTTACTTCAGGCTGTGCCTCAGGCCCAAGGTCCCGAGGCGGCGATGGCGGAAAAAACTCCGGAAATACGTCAGGAGCCAGTCCCGGTAACGGTGAAGGCTATGGCCCTCAAGCGTCTGATGCAAACCAGCCCCCGATGACCTACGGTCCGGAGCCTGTGCAACTCAAGCCCATCACGCTCGTCTTTGGTCCGGGAATGGCTCGTGGTTATGCTCATGCGGGAGCGCTTCGTGCTCTTGCTGAAAACAAGATTCCTATTGCGGCCATTTACGGCGCTGAAATGGGAAGCCTCATGGGAGCGCTCTATGCCGCGGATTCGAACATCAACACGTTTGAATGGGGCCTGATCCATCTTAAGGATGAAGCCTTTACGGCTGAGCATGGGTTGATTGGCCGATTTTTCAAGAGTGGTGAGCAATCGCATGGCGATTCCCAAAAGCTTGAAGAGCAACTGAAGAGAATCTTCGGAAAGCGCGACATTGCCCAAGCCAAGATCCCATTGAGAATTGAGCTTCAAAGAAAATCTGAAAACTCTCCAACCTTGATGAACAAGGGTGCGCTCGTCCCGGTTCTTCGTGCGGCAGTTGCAGGTCCTGGTTTCTTTGAGCCGGTCTCCATCAATGGACAGTCAGCTCAAGGGGCGAGCGATTCAAGCGCCGTTGCCTATCTTTGCGCAGAAGCTCGCGCTGAATCAAAAGGCCCAGTCATCCTGATTGACACGGCCACGAACCGAAACGATCCATCCGCAGCGGATTTAGTGATTCGCCCCGAGCTCGATGGCATCGGACCTCTCGACTTTTCAAAGAAAACTGAAGCCGCATTTCGTGGAAAGAAAGCGGTCGAAGACCATCTGCCAGAAATTAAACGTTGGGTTGGCATTCAAGACTCCAACCGTTCGCAGGAAGGCACAAGCCAGTGACTACAGACAATACTACGAAACCTACAGCAACTGCCGAGTTTTTCAGGAAGCTTTTCCTGTTCATGGCCTTTGGAACCCTGGTTGTTCTGGCGATTGGCGGCGGCCTTTACTGGAAGTTCGCTCGGGACCTTCCAAGCATCATTACCCCAGCAGATTATCGCCCAACTCTGGTCACGCAACTCATTGCCGTTGGCACCAACCCAAAGCCCAACGAGCAGGGGACTGTCATCGCAGAGTATACAAAAGAACGTCGCTACCTGCTCCCTTATGACAAGATTCCACAGAACGTCGTTCACGCCTTCATTTCCGCGGAAGACGAAAAATTCTTCCAGCATCCCGGCATCGACATCATGGGAATCATGCGCGCAACGATCGCAAACCTGAGAGCCGGTCACACAGTTCAAGGCGGAAGCACGATCACGCAGCAGGTGACAAAGTCGCTGATCCTATCGTCGGAGAAGACCTTCTCGCGTAAATTCAAAGAAGTCATTCTGGCAAGAAAGCTGGAGCAGAATCTCAGTAAGCAACAGATTCTGTATCTTTATCTGAATGAAATCTATCTGGGCCATGGCGCTTATGGAATTGAAGCCGCAAGTCGGACTTACTTCCATAAACCAGCAGAAAAGCTGAGCCTGGCAGAATCCGCAATCCTTGCCGGCATGCCGCAGGCACCAGGAAAGTACAGCCCGCTTCAAAATCCAAAGCGCGCAAAAGAAAGACAGGTCTACGTTCTTCACCGCATGCGCGAGAACGGCTATATTTCTGACGCGCAGATGAACGAAGCGATTGCAGAACCCGTTCGCGTCTATGAAGGCTCCGACGTGAACAGCAAGTACGCTCCGTACCTTGCCGAGTACATCCGTAAATATGTGATGGAGAAGTACGGCGAGAAAGCATTATACGAAGATGGCCTGACCATTCTTTTGCCAACGACCGCACAGACCGTGCTCGCAGCTAAAAAGAGCGTTGAGGATGGTCTTGAGTCCGTTGATAAGCGCGGCGGGTATCGTGGCCCGCTTCAAAGACTGAAGCCTGAAGAAGTTGATACCGTTCTTGAAGAGCTTCGCTCCAAGCTTGTTCAAAAGGCGCTTGAGAGCCAGATTCTCACGCCAGAAGGAAAGCTTGATCCTTACGGCGCGATGAAAGTCGTGGGCATCTCAAGCGATGAGCAGCTGCTTGCCATCGGAGAAAAATATCAAGCCGTCGTAACCGACGTGAATGACGCTCGCAAAATGGCTGAGGTCCGCATTGGTAAAGTCCAGGCTATCATTCCATTTGATAAGATGCGGTGGGCGCGCCTTGTGTTGGATCCAAAAAATCCAACTGCGCTTGGGCGAGATCCAAAAGCGCCTTCATCTGTGCTGAAGAAAAACGACCTGATTCTGGTGAAAGTCCTGAACATCCACGATGGCGTCGTGACGGCAGGTCTTGAGCAAGAGCCATTGGTTCAGGGCGCTCTTCTTTCGATCGAAGCTCAAACTGGTTACGTGCTTGCCATGCACGGCGGTTATGAGTTTGGAAAGTCCGAGTATAACCGCGCCGTTCAGGCACAGCGCCAACCGGGCTCGTCTTTCAAGCCGATTCTCTATGCGGCCGCGCTCGAAAAGGGCTACACGCCAGCATCTATCATCGTCGATTCACCCATCGTTTACTCGGATGGCGATCTAGGAAAATGGAAGCCGGCCAACTTTGAAGAAAAGTTCTACGGTGATACGACTTTCCGCCAGGCACTCATCCACTCGCGTAACGTCCCAACGATCAAGATCCTGCAGCAGGTTCAGATCCCATACCTGCTCGATTATGCAAAGCGCGTGGGCATCACCGCGACACTTCCGGCCGATCTCTCGATCTCATTGGGTAGCGCCGCAGTCTCGCTTCTTGAGATGACCAAGGTTTATAGTTTGTTCCCACGCCTTGGACGAAAGGTTGAGCCAATCTTCTTTACAAAGATCACCGACCGAGACGGAAAAGTTCTGGAAGAGCATGCGCCAGTTCCACTTCCAAGCACGCCCAAGATCGCTGCGGCGACCGCGGCTCCAGCTATCGCAAATGCTAATGGCCAACCAAATCCAGCCGTATCCATTGTTCCGGCAACGGCAGAAGGAAAACAGCCATTCGCGTTGCCATCGTATCCGCCCGCGGACGATCCTGACCAGGTCATGGATCCACGCGTGGCTTACGTCATGTCTCACCTCATGACAGAAGTCGTGACGTTCGGCACGGGACAGGAAGCACAACAGCTCGGACGTCCTGCTGCCGGCAAGACCGGAACGACGAGTGAATACAGCGATGCATGGTTCATGGGATTCACGCCGTATGTCGTGACCGGAACCTGGGTTGGATACGATAACCATCGCTCGATCGGTCCTCTTGAGACCGGTGCACGCGCGGCGCTGCCTTTCTGGTTGAGCTATATGAGAAGCGTGACGTCTGCGTATCCCGCAGACGATTTCCAGGTTCCTCCTGGAATCACTTTCGCAAGCATTGATCAGCACAGTGGCAAACTTGTGCCACCCAACTCCTTGAAGGCGATCAAAGAAGCATTCATCGAGGGCACTGAGCCTAAAGCACAATCAGGCAGCGACAAAAACTCGACGGGCGACAACGAATCCGGCGATTTTTTTAAAGAAGACCTCGAATAATTCCGAGATTTCATGAGGAGATTTGCTATCCTCATGAACGGGATTAAACGGGAGTACTCATTTCTGCGCAGTTCAATTTCGCTTTCGATCGTCGCACATGCACTATTTTTCCTGCTGTGTGCGGTTTTGATCTCACAGCGAACGGCTCAGCTCCCTTTTAAGCGCACTACGTACATTGATCTCGCGCCTCTTCCACAAGAACTGTTGAAAAAGAACAGGGCTCGCGACGAGATCAAGCCAAGTCAGCGAATCGTTCAGACAACGAAGAGTCAAAAAACTGACAAGGCTGCGCCCGATGCCTTCTTGGGCGAGCAGACTCAAACCGTTGATCGCCAAACCGTGAGCAAGGATCACCTCGTTCAAATGGGTGAATCCAAAAGCACGACGGCAAAGCAAGACACGCGTGGAAAAACCAAGGCAGAGAAGTCTCGCGAGAAACTTGCAAAAGAGGCTTCGCCTTTACCGCTTCAGAGCTTCGGCTTGCCCATTCTTCCAACACCAAAACAGCTGGATGACATGGCCAAGGCTCGCGCAAAGGGTGAAGATCGAAGCGATATGATCGCCAAAGGTGATCAAGCTCCAAAAGATTATATCCAAGGACTGAAGGACGGCGAGACTACCGCCCTCAACACCAAAGAATTCGCCTTTTACGGATACTATCAAAGAATCCGTGAGCGCCTTGACCGCGCCTGGGTACCGATTCTGCGCGGCCAAATCAACTCGCTTTACCGCCGTGGCCGCACGCTTGCGAGTCAAATGGACTATTCCACCAAGGTCATGGTTTTTATGAACCAAGGCGGGGAAATCGTTAAGGTTCAGGTCCTAACTGAGTCCGGCACACAAGACTTGGATGACGCAGCCGTTAAAGCGTTTAACACGGCAGGACCATTCCCAAATCCACCCCACGGGATTGTCGATCCAAACGGCGAAATCAAAATCCCTTGGGAATTTATTCTCAAAACCTGATCAAGCTTAGACGCCAGAACCCAAGCGATCGACGCCCTCTTGGAAAACGTAGCTGCTCCAAAGCTCATCGACTTTGCGGAAAGTGCGGATAATCTGCTCAGCCGCATGTTTCTCAGATAATCCATGCAGACGTGCGTGCTGGCGGATTGCCGTCAGGATCGCGCGAAACGCAGGAGATTCCATGAGTTGGTAAAGTTCCGTCTGAAAGTCGCGTCCCGGCTGAGTCTTCGTTGCAACGAGCGCCGTATTGAAAATGCGCGCCAAGTCATCAACTGCCATAGCAGAATTCGCCGCCGTATTTGCGGTACTGGAGGGATTTGCGGCCTGCGCACCTTCATTTGCCTCAATTGAATGAGAAGGCGGGTAGGCAGGCGGAAACCCAAGCGGAAATTCTTTGTTAAATGACGGATTCGACATAACTGGGAGCTAAGGACCATAACCCTCTTTGGTCGCCGGGTACAGAGTCTCGATTGAAAAAAAACGCCCCGCTGGGTAAAGATAGGACAACTATGCAAACTCAAAACGGTTCCTCCTTGCTCGGTGCCTCGCCAAGCGCAGGTCTCTCTGCGTCATCTTCTTTCAATGACTCATTCGTATGGCGTCATATTGGCCCGCGACGCTCTGAAATTGAGCAAATGCTTGCGACTCTCGGAAATCAGTCCATGGATGATGTTATCCAAAAGACGATTCCGAAGCAGATCCGTTTAAAGAAACCATTGAGCACAGACATTCTAGGAAACGGAAAAACCGAAACCGCAGCTCTCCAAGAGCTTCGCGAGATTGCAAACAAGAACCAAGTGTTCCGTTCTTACATTGGAATGGGATACTCCGATTGCATCACGCCTCCCGTGATTCAGCGAAACATTCTCGAGAATCCAGGCTGGTACACGCAGTACACGCCTTACCAAGCTGAAATCGCACAAGGCCGCCTCGAAGCTCTTTTGAATTATCAAACGATGATCAGCGACCTCACGGGACTTCCCGTTGCGAACGCATCGATGCTCGATGAAGGAACTGCCGCAGCAGAAGCCATGACTCTCGCTTTCTCCGCGAAGGGTCGCGATGCCGCTAAGGCCTTTTTTGTTTCCGAGCTCTGCCATCCGCAAACGATCTCCGTTTTGCAAACGCGCGCCGAGCCACTGGGCATTCGCGTGGTAGTCGGTAACGCAGAAAAAGCAGACTTCAGCGCAACGCCGATCTTTGGAATTCTTCTTCAGTATCCAGCAACTGATGGAAGCGTTCTCGATCCAACTGCAGTGATCGAACGCGCACACGCGGCCGGCGCTCTTGCGGTTGTCGCTGCTGATATTCTGGGACTCACGCTTTTGAAGTCTCCAGCTGAAGTCGGCGCCGACATCGCCATCGGAACCACGCAACGCTTTGGTGTACCGATGGGATTTGGCGGACCGCACGCAGCATTCTTTGCAACGAAAGACGAGTTCAAGCGCCAGATCCCAGGACGCATTGTAGGTCTCTCCAAAGATGTCGACGGAAAGCCTGCAACGCGCCTGGCTCTTCAAACCCGCGAGCAGCACATCCGCCGCGACAAAGCGACAAGCAACATCTGCACGGCGCAAGTTCTTCTCGCAGTCATCGCGAGCATGTACGCGGTCTATCATGGACCACAAGGACTGAAAGACATCGCCGAGCGCATCACTTTGATGACGGCCGTTCTGAAGACGGGCTTTGAGCGCCTGGGTTTTGAAGTGGCAAATCAAACGCACTTTGATTCCCTTAAGATCAATCTCAAGGGACTCTCGGCTGATCAAGTCATTGCAGCAGCCTGCGCTCAACGCATGAACCTTCGCACGTTTGATGCGAACAGCGTTGGCATCTCGCTGGATGAAACCACGACGGCTCAGGATCTCGAAACGCTTCTGAGCGTCTTTGCTCAAGCAGCAGGCAAGAAGAACACCGCAACTCTTGGCGAGCTTGAAAAGGCCGCAAAGAACGGAATTCCATCTTCACTCAAGCGTACTTCCGAGTACCTTGCGCATCCGACCTTCAATCGCTTCCACTCTGAAACTGAGATGCTTCGCTATATGCGCAGACTTGAGGCGCGCGATCTCTCGTTGACGACCTCGATGATCCCACTGGGCTCCTGCACGATGAAGCTCAATGCGACAGCAGAAATGTTCCCAGTGACCTGGCCTGAGTTTGGAAAGATCCATCCGTTTGCCCCAGCCGAGCAGGTCAAGGGCTATCGTGAAATGCTCACCGGTCTTGAGAAGATGCTTGAGGAGATCACGGGTTTTGACGCTGTTTCTCTCCAACCAAATGCAGGATCACAAGGTGAGTACGCAGGTCTTCTTGTCATTCGTCGCTATCATCAAAGCCGCGGCGAAGGACATCGCAACGTCTGCTTGATCCCACGCTCCGCGCACGGAACAAATCCAGCTTCTGCCGCAATGGCCGGCATGCAGGTCGTAGTCGTTGAGTGCGACTCGATGGGTAACGTGGATCCAAACGATCTTCGCGCCAAGGCCGAACAATATAAGGATCAGCTCTCCGCACTGATGGTGACCTATCCATCCACCCACGGCGTGTTTGAAGAAGCCATTACGGAGATCTGCGACATCGTTCATCGCAACGGTGGTCAGGTTTACATGGATGGCGCCAACATGAACGCTCAGGTTGGCCTCTGCCGTCCGGGCGACTTCGGTCCAGACGTCTGCCACCTGAACTTGCACAAGACATTCTGCATTCCACACGGCGGTGGCGGACCAGGCATGGGACCAATCGGTGTGAAAAAGCATCTGGCTCCGTATCTGCCAAGCCACCCAGTTGTTGAAACAGGCGGTGGAAACAAGAGCGGCATCGGACCAATTTCCGCGGCCCCTTGGGGAAGCGCAAGCATTCTTCCGATCTCCTGGATGTACATCCGTATGATGGGTGCTCAAGGACTTAAGCTTGCGACGGAAGTTGCGATCTTGAACGCGAATTATATCGCCAAGCGCCTGAGCCCTTATTACCCAGTTCTTTATAAGGGTAAGGAAGGCTTTGTTGCGCACGAGTGCATCTTTGACTTCCGCCAGTTGAAAGACTCCATCGGAATTGAAGTCGAAGATCTCGCAAAGCGCCTCATGGATTACGGCTTCCATGCTCCAACGATCTCATTCCCGGTTCCTGGAACCGTGATGGTTGAGCCAACGGAGAGCGAGTCCAAGGCAGAACTGGATCGCTTCTGCGAAGCCATGATCTTGATCCGCGAAGAAATCGCTGAGATTGAGCGCGGCCAAGCAGATAAGGCAAACAATCTGCTCAAAAATGCGCCTCACACTGCTGAGCAAGTCACTCGTACGGAGTGGACCAAGCCTTATACGCGTGAGCGCGCAGCGTTCCCGGCTCAATGGGTGCGTGAGAACAAGTTCTGGCCATCGGTTGGACGTATTAACAACGTCTTGGGCGATCGCAATCTGATCTGCTCTTGCCCGCCGATTGATGCCTACGAACAAGCGTAATTAGAAATTAGGGCTCTTCGACAAGCCGATAAAGAGGGTTGTCGAAGAGCTTTTCTCGTTCATCGAGTTCTTGTCTGAGGCTTTTGATCTTTGCCGAGATCTCACCTGAGATCATGTGCGCATCAGCAAAAACTCGCGCCGTCGTTACAGCGCCCGGTGCAAGCTGCCGTGAGGCAGGCGTAACGACCGCGGTCAGTAGATCATGATGCTTGTCGTGAAGTTTCTTTAGGGGCTCTTGAATAGTCTGAGCTTCGCGAAGAAGTTTTCCTGAATAACGAGAAGGTTTATTCAAAAGCGCCTGGATCTGACCTAAGCCGCGACCCCAAGTCTCTTGAAAGATCTCCCAGGCTTGAGCTTTGGCCTGATTGAACCGCATGGTGCTCAAAGACTCGGCCGCTTTATTTTCCGCGGCCATCAACGATTCAACTCTCGTTAAAGCCTCACGCATGCGCCCGAGCTCTGCTTTGGCGACGCCTCGGCGCACGGCTGTGTAATCATTTAAGTGAGACTCGTAATTTGAGTCAGGAACTCCGCCGACAAACATCTTCCGATGAATCGAGAGCTCATTGTGCTGGGGAGCTGACAAATCCACCCAGTAATATCCCGGGGGAACGCTTGGAAGTCCTGCCCGCGCGAGATGTTGTCGCGAAGACACGTGGAGCAGCTCAATCGTGCGAGGCTCTCCGACAAGCGTTTCGGCAATGGGCTGAAAGCTTAGGTCAAAGCCCGTATGATCACTCAGGTTCGTAGCGATGTAGAACGTTGTGCCGCCGTCACTTCTAAAAAGCGAGACCATATCCACTTTGGGGCCCTGCGTTTTTAGATCCGCTTTGGCGGTTGATCTGAGCAAAGCGTATTGCCCTTGAGGAAGCTCCGGAAGCCTTGGAAAACCAGAGAGCCAGTCATTCACGACGGGATAAGCAAAGTAGGTGAGCGCTCCCAACGCAAGGCTCAGCGACAGAGACAAGCCAACGGTTTTTGCTGCCTTGGGCAGGCGAAGCGCGAACCGTTTCTTTTGTTCGGTCACTGACGGCGCAATTGGGCCTTCTGCGGATGACGTAGTGTCTGTGGGCTCCGCCGCTGCTACGGCTTCCGCTAAAGTGTTTAAGTCATGACCAGCCAAGGACGGCTTGGCCGGAGCTTGAAGCAGATCTTCAAGCTCGCTGACTTTCACCCACGCAGGCATGCCTGGACACCAGGCCAAGTCCTGAGGTCTCAAAGCGCCACGCGACGCAAGCTCTTGCGCCTCTTTCAACGTAAGCGGGCCTACACGGCCAACGGCCATGTAGAGATACCAGTTTGAATCAACTTCCGAGGACAAAGATCTTACTTAAGTCCAGCAACGTAAGTTTCGTAAGCTTGAGCATCCATCAGGTCGCTCATTGAAGCGGCGTCAGTGACTTCCATCTTCACAAGCCAAGCGCCCGAGTGCGGCTCACGATTGATTTGTGCAGGATCATCAGGAAGAGCGGAGTTCACTTCCAGAACTTTGCCCGTAACAGGGGAGTAAAGGTCAGAAACCGCCTTGATGCTCTCGACGACGCCAAAGGTCTCACCTTTTTTCAGTTGGCGGCCAACAGCTGGAAGCTCAACGAAAACCACATCGCCCAGGGCGCTTTGTGCGTGGTCAGTGATTCCCACTGTGATCTTATTGCCTTCAACACGGGCCCATTCATGATCTTTGGTGTATTTGAGTTCAGCAGGAAAACGCATATTTGTGAGCTCCTTTTAATAAAGCTTAGTAAGGACGTTTATAAAACGGAGTTGGAATCACTTCAGCAGGAATCTTCTGTCCGCGGACGTCTACGGTGAATTTTGATCCCTCGGCGGCATTCTCAACCGCAAGATAGGCCACTCCAATAAATTCTTTGAGGCATGGCGACTGGGTGCCGCTCGTCACTTCACCAATTTGGCGCAAGCCATCTTCGGTGAAGACAGGATAGCCATGACGCGCAATCCCGCGGCCCGTCATGCGGAAGCCAATCAGCTTTCTTTTGAGTCCGGATTCTTTTGCGCGAACGATCGGCGCCTTTCCAACAAAGTCGCCCTTATCGAGCTTGGTGACCCAGCCAAGACCTGCTTCAAGTGGGATGGTCTCATCGCTGAGCTCGTTTCCATAAAGCGGATATTTCATTTCCAGGCGAAGCGTGTCGCGTGCGCCCAGTCCACAAGGCTTGAGCCCGTGTGGGGTTCCGGCTTCAAGAATGGCGCGCCAGGCTTCTGGACCCTTCTCCCATGGAACGTAAATCTCAAAGCCATCTTCGCCGGTGTAACCCGTGCGAGCAATGATGGCCGGCACTGAGCCCAGGATCGATCCTTCGGCAAACCAGTAATACTTAATATCGGCAAGCGGGGTCTGGGTCAGAGTTTGAAGAATTTCTTGAGCCTTGCGGCCTTGAAGCGCAATTTGCGTGTAGCGAGAGCTTTCGTTGGTCAGCTTCAAATCGCCGGACTTGCCCTTAAACTGAGCTGCGATCTTTTGCATGTGAGCAAAGTCTTTGTCCGTGTTGCTGGCGTTCACAACGACGAGAAAGCGATCTGCGCCACGGCGATAGATGACCAGGTCATCCACGATACCACCGTTCTCGTTGCACATGACCGAGTATTGAGCCTGGCCAACAGCAACTTTTGCGACGTTATTTGAAACAAGATAGTTCAAGAACTCTTCGGAGTCTTTGCCTTCGACATGGACTTCGCCCATGTGGCTGACGTCAAAAAGGCCGGCTGCCGTACGGCAAGCCATGTGTTCGTCCATTAAACCCGAATATTGAACTGGGAGTTCCCAGCCGCCAAAGTCAATGAGTCTACCGCCGAGCTTTTGGTGCTCTTCAAACAGCGCCGTTCTTTTCAACATATGACTCAGGATTTAGCACTCTGCACCGAGCGCTGTCCAGCTTGATCAGCCGCGTTGTTCAGCGGCCCAGACCGTATTTCGAAGGAGAATTGCGATCGTCATCGGACCCACACCACCTGGCACTGGAGTGATGGCCGAAGCCTTTTTTGAAACCTCGTCGTAAGCGACGTCACCAACGATTTTACCTGACTCCAGCCGGTTGATTCCGACGTCAATCACCACAGCACCCTCACGAACAAAGTCCGCACGAACAAACTCTGGCTTGCCAATCGCCGCAACGACAATGTCAGCCTGGCGGCAAACCGCTGGAAGGTTAGGGGTCTTGCTATGACAAGTAATCACGGTCGCATTGGCTTGCAAGAGAAGGGAAGACATTGGCTTTCCAACAATGGAGCTTCTACCAATCACGCAAGCAATCTTGCCGGCAGGATTGATCTCATAATGTTTTAAAAGCTCCATCACGCCAGCGGGCGTACAAGGAGCAAAAGCCGGAAGTCCAAGCACCAGTCGCCCCGTATTGATGGGATGAAACGCATCGACATCTTTTTCGGGCGCAACCCAGTAGAGGACTTCTTCCTCTTTGAAACCTTTAGGAAGGGGACGCTGTATGAGAATCCCGTCCACCGAGCGATCTGCGTTGAGACGATCGATGACGGCTTTTACTTCTTGAGGCGTTGAGGTCGCAGGAAGCTTGATCGACTCATGCTCCATTCCCACTTTGACAGCTGCTTCGCCTTTGCGGCGCGTATAGATCACGCTTGCTGGATCTTCACCGACCAAAACAACGGAGAGCTTCGGAGCGCGATGCGCTCCAGCCTTGAAGGCAGCGACCCGCTGCGCGACTTCGTGATGAATCTTTTCAACAACGGGCTTGGCGAGGAGCTGCTGCATGCGGATTTAATATCACAAGACCGAGCAAAGTATGGGTACGAAAAGGACTCTATCTTGCGATAAAATGACTGACAAATATGCTCAAAACACTCTTCGCGCGACGAGTTCAGTTACGATAGGCATCCTCGTCAAGGATCCTGCGCATCGCATTGATCATGCGTTTGTTTTGTTCAGGTACGGTCAGCGTGGGAAGACGAAGAATTTCCGGTCCCGTTAAAGCATTCAGTTCACTTTGAATCGCATCGAAGACGAGTTTTGTCAGTCGCTGAGGATCTGTCTTCAGTAGATGTGCAGCATAGGAATGATGAACAAACGCGGATCTTGCTGGCCCCAGTCTGATATGTGGATCGGTGGCAGTCCATGAGTCGACATCAAGAGGCGCCGCGAAGTTTCTAGCCTTCCTTACCTTTGAGATGATGTCGGCAGGATACCCCGCACTTTCAAGAGCCGGTCTGAGTGTGAAATCTTCTGCACTGAAAATCGCCTGGGCATTTTTACTGATCGCGACCGCGAAAACATCCGCGAACAATTCGTCATAGCTTGAGACAATAGCGCGAAAGTCATTTTCGCTGATGTAGCCCATTTGCTCGAGCGAGTCGCGCCGTCCCTTGTAGAACATCTTCAGCCAGTCTTCTTGAGTGCCGGAGTTATGTCTAAAAATGAAGTGACCGAACTCGTGATTGAATATCGTTTGAGAGTGTCGACGACCCTTGGAAATGACTTTTCCGTCCTGCTTAAATCCATACAGATAGGGACTCGTTATTCTTTCAAGGCTCGGGTTGTACTGCGGCATCTCGTATATCGAACCGTTGCGGCCGGTAAGCTCAGGGACGTAGAGATCTAACTTTGAGGGAAACGTAAAATACTTCTCAGCGAATGCTGCTGCTCTCTTTGCATCCATCACGACTTCGGCAACTTTAGCTTCGCTCGCAGAGCCTGCAATGACGTTTATACTCAAGAGCGGGCGGGACAGACTCTCTTCGAGAGATGCAGCAATACAAGACGAAGCGGCGGGTTTTTCCGAAGAATATCCGGAAACCGAAACCAAGACTGTAAGCATTCCAAGGGTCCAGGATAGGATCCGGGTCATTAAGAACTATTCGGAAACTTTATAACACGACTGAAGCAGGTTTTAGGAAGTCTACTGCCGAGCTAAGTCTTTGAAGTCAAAGGAAAGATCGAATGATAGTGCGTTCTCGACAAGGTCCTTTGAGCATAATCCAATTAACTTTTTAGGATCACCGCCCGCGAAGTCCCGTAAAAGCGTTCTGACCCAAACCCAAGCCCAGACGTAATGAGCGTAATCAGGCATCTCAGGCTTGTATCGGGAACCGTTGTACCAACGGCTCCAGTCACCATTAGGACTTGAGAGCTCTTTTTTAATCTCGCGATCCACGGCATGACCGTTCTCGATCACGTAACGAAAAGTCTCTTCGTTCTGATAGCAGTACTTCCAAGGGTCTTGGCCTGGAACGAGAACTTCAGAAATCGCGCAGGCGATGCCTTCGCTAAAAAGATGCTCAATATCAGGCATCGATTCCAAGTAAACGTGACGTTCCATCTTGGGATCAAGCCCCCAGCCGGTCCAGGTGCTTGGGCGAGTCTCGCGCGCAACGTGAGTCAGCTCATGCGTTTCAAGAACGTCCAGGTACGCGCCCAGGCGATGACTCTCATCAACACCCAAGAAGACTTTATGGCGGCCGCGCTCAAAACGCGCAAAACCATCCATCGCCTCAAAGGCGCCACAAAGAAGAACCTCTCCTTCAAGCTCAAAGCCCAGAAGCTTTCCCATTTCAGCGATCCAATGACGGACGCGCTTTTCTTCAAACTCAGGATCCAGGTGAAGCGCCTCTTCCCGGTAGCGTGCCCATTCGACTTCGGTATCAAAGGGGACGCCCCAGTTCATGAACATCTCACCCGCGTAAGGAATCATTGGCCGAGCATAATGGCGGACAAATTCGCTTTCGGTCGGTAGGTTCTCCCAGCGATTGAGGCAGTCTTTTAATATTGAGAGGCTGTTTAAAACTTTCATGGAAATCTTTTCCGTCGTGTACAAACCTTACCGCGTTTGATGGCCAACATGGGAACTTTCTTCCCTATGAAACCTGTCTTTTTTGCCGGTCCGGAAAACTTTGCTCAGTCAATTTTGCCCAGTCAAAAAGCCGCCACTGGAGCGGCTCTCGGGGCAAAAGAATTGTTTTAGAGCAATTCTCTTTTGAGTTTCATGGACATAAAAACGGACCACGACTCAAAAAAGGCCGGGGCAAATTCTGCCGATCTAAAGAAAATGGCTCGGCATGCCGATTGCTTTCTTTCCTATCCAGAGGCGTTCATGAAGAACCCTCTGGGGGAGAGTAAAGTTGGCAACAGGACTGTGGACATCCGTATCGGGAGCGGCGTCGCAAGCGGCGAACGTCGATATCATCTCGAACAATCTCGCCAACACCGACACTCCGGCGTTCAAGAAGGACGCTGCCGAGTTCAAGGAATACCTTTCCGTAAAAGAACGCGAGCACGGTGCCCAGGACATTCCGCGCGGTCCAATCAAAGACAAAGAGTTCTACCCACTCGATGGACGCGATCAATCCTTCGTTGTCATGGATGGAACCTTTACCAATTTCAAACAAGGCAATCTTCGTGTCACCAACTCGCCGCTGGATGTGGCGATGGATGGCCCAGGATTTATTGAAGTGAGCACCCCGAACGGTGTTCGTTACACTAGACAAGGAAGTCTGAAATTGGCCATGGATGGCCGACTTGTAACGAACGAAGGTTACCCGGTGCTCTCTTCTCAGCCAGGCGGACTTGCTGCTCAGGCAGCGCTTCTCGCCCAGCAACAGCAACAAAATGGTGGCGCGCAAAACCGCGCGCCAGCCGGTGCTGTGAATCAAACGGTCGATGCTGCAAGGTTCATCAACCTTCGTGACCGCGCCGGAAACCTCTCGATCACGCAATCGGGCGAGATCTATTCCGGAGATCAATTGATCGCAAAGCTCAGCGTTGTTGAGTTTCAGGACAACAACAAGCTCAGAAAGATCGGCGGCAGTCTTTATGAAGCTGGTGACACCGCAAATATTTCCACGAATCCTCAAAAGACAGTTGTTCGCCAAGGCGTCCTGGAGACGTCAAACGTGAACCCAATTGAGGAAATGACCAATCTCATTAAGGCTAACCGCATGTTTGAAGCGGATCTTAAGGCCATGAAAACCTATGGCGAGATGATGGGTCGCGAAGCAAACGACATCGGGAAACTGTGAATAATTTATGATCAGAACACTCAGCACAGCAGCAACAGGCCTTGAAGCGCAGCAAGCCAAGATCGAGCAGATCTCAAACGATCTCGCCAACGTGAACACTGATGGCTACAAGCGCAGCCGCAATGAGTTCCAAGACTTGATGTATGAAACGGTCAAGGAAGCTGGTGGATCTCTCGGCGCAAGCAGCCAGTCCCCAGTGGGCATTCAAACCGGCATGGGCGTGAAAGTGGGCGCAGCTCACAAAATTTTCGAACAAGGCCCAGCGCGCATGACTGGACATCCCTATGATCTGATGATCAATGGCCGCGGCTTTTTCCCGGTTCAATTACCAAATGGCGAAGTCGCTTACACTCGCACGGGCGCGTTCCACGTGGACTCTCAGGGAAGACTTCAGACCTCAAATGGCGCCCAGATGATTCCGCAGATCACGATTCCAAATAATGCATTGAGCTTTACCGTGGGCGCAAATGGCGAAGTCAAAGCACAGCTTCCAAACGCTGGCGAGACGGTGCTGGGTCAGCTTCAGCTTGTGACCTTTTCAAATGAGCAAGGCCTGACGGCGATGGGTGAAAATCTTTACAAAGTCTCTCCAGGAAGTGGCGCCCCGATTCAAGCGGTTCCAGGTGAAAACGGAATCGGAACCATTGAGCAAGGCGCTCTTGAAGGATCAAACGTCAACGTCGCAAACAGCATGGTGGATATGATCTCCACCCAGCGTGCGTACGAAATGGGAACCAAAGTGATGGGTGTTGCCGACCAGATGTGGGGCTCCACCATCAACGTGAAATAAGCGGGGATCGACTAGTGCTTCTAAGTAGAATTGCCATCATCACTCTCGTCGCAGCGATCCTCTCAGTAGCTTATGCTTCTGAGTCTGACCCTGTGTCGGCTTCCGTGAGCGCGGAGCTTGAAAAGCGCTTTCCCCACGCTCGAGTCGAGCTGACGGATGAGATTCATTGGACGTCAAGCCGCCCTGAGGGTGAGATCGTCGCGATTCGTGTAGGCGATGAGAATGCCCGCGCTCAAGCAGGCTTTACTGTTGAGACGCGCGATGAGCATGGAATCCATCGTGGATACGGTTACGCAACCTTCGCAGCCTGGCTTCCTGCTCGCGTTTCCGTTCGTCGCGTGATGCCCGGAGAAAAGCTTCAAAACGATCAGTTCGCCCTTCAAGAAGTCAATGTGGCTTCGGGCGCAATGCGGGAATTTCGTGGAGTGATTTTGAATCAAGCGACTGACATCTCCCAGCTTCAAGCTCGGCAGACTCTGATCGAAGGCCAGCCTCTTTTAAGCTCAGCCATTGAGCGCGTGCCGGATGTTCGCCGCGGCGACTCTGTCCGAGTCAAAATCGTTTCGAATGGCCTGACGCTTTCCGCGCAAGCCACGGCCTCTGAGCCAGGCTTTATCAACGGCCCAATTCGTGTGCTGACCGCGCAGACCAAACGCGAGCTCTCTGGAAAACTTGTCTCTTCGGGAGTTGTCGAGGTGAAACTATGAAACACCTAACCCTCTCGGCATTGCTGCTGGTCCTGGGCTCGCTGACTTTTAGCGGATGCGCAGATCTTTTCGGCAGTCTGCGCCCCGATCTCGACGATAGACAGAACGCTTCCTTTGATGCGCCGACCGTGGGTGGACGGTGGTCTGAGCGCGGATTCTTGGATGAAAGCATGCCCGATGGTGGAAACCCTGGCCGCTTTTCAAACTTGGGTCATGGTGAGCGCGCACCTGCCAGTATGCGCGGTGCTCGTGGGGGTGATGATTGGGTAGATCCAGTACGCGCTGAGCAAAATCGCCGCGATCTGGCTCGTGATGAGGAAAATGGCGCTGAGAACGCAGACTCAAACACGCCAACCTTTTCCAACACTCCAAATCTGCCACCATCGACGCGCAGAATGTACAAAAACGGTAATCGCGCCACTCGCGCAGACTTCATTGATGAATCCCCGAATGAGGGATCTCTTTGGGCGTCGGATGGTCAGACTAATTATTACTTCACCAAGAACAAGGTTCGCGGCGTGGGTGATATCATCACGATCAATATCGAAGATGGGATGATTCGTGACCTGGGTCTTGAGATCCGTCATACGCTCAATGAGCGTGAACGGGATGTCGAGATGGCTCTGGCAGAAGATCGGGCAAGAGCTCGTGTTGCTGGAGGAGCAGCTCCCGCTGCAAACTCCCCAGCCAACGGACAGAAGTCCGATGCCGTGGCAAGCACTTCAGCTGCGCCAAATCGCTCTCCTGCATCCGCAAACGATGCGGCAAATGCCGAAGCACCCAAGATTATGCCAAGCGATGTGGACGTCTCGAAGTCGCTTGAAGTGAAGCCTGGCGACACGATGATGGCCGAGATCATCGAGCGCTATCCAAATGGAAACTACAAAATCCGCGGCACAAAGCGCGTCCTCTATAAGAACGGCACTCCAAGACTCGTCAACCTTGTGGGTGTGGTCCGGGGATCCGACATTGCTGAAGACGATACCGTCCCATCAGGAAAACTTTATGAATATCGCCTCGAAGCCGTACGCTAAAAGAAATGCGCTCTTAGTCGCGCTCTTTGTTCTCTCGGCCACTGCAGCGCTCTGCATTCCGAAGAACAGCGATGCGGCAAGACTCAAGGACATTGCCACTGTGAAGGGCGTTCGCGAGAACATCCTGATTGGTTATGGCATCGTCGTGGGTCTTAAGGGTACCGGAGACTCAAGCACCGACGTGACCGGTCAATCGCTTGCGCGCCTTTTTGGAAAGCTTGGCCTGGATGTTCAGGGCAATGCCGCAGTCAAATCCAAGAACGCGGCTGCAGTCATTGTCACCGCGAAGCTTCCTCCGTTTGCTCGCGTGGGTAACGGGATCGACGTCACAGTCAGTTCGATTGGGGATGCTGGAAGCCTTGAAGGCGGCGTCCTTCTTGTCACGCCACTTCGCGCTGGCGACCAAAATGTGTATGCCGTGGCCCAAGGCCCGGTGAGTATCGGATCGGTTGCCGATGGCGCTTCCAAGAATTTCCCGACCGTGGGCCGTGTGGTCTCTGGAGCGACGATCGAAAAAGACGTGGACACCAATTTTGCCGGAAAAAAGAACTTCCGTCTTTCGCTTCACAATCCTGATTTCACGACCGCCGCGCGTCTTGCCACGATCATCAATGGTGAGCTTGGTGGAAAGTTCGCGAGCGCTCGCGACAGCGGAACGATCGATGTCGTGGTTCCTTTCAACTACGAAGGAAACTCCGTTGAGCTCCTGGCAACGCTTGAAAACATTCAGGTCAATGTCGACTCGCGCGCCAAGGTTGTTCTGAACGAGCGCACGGGAACGGTTGTGATGGGCGAGCACATTGCGCTCACTCCGGTTGCGATCGCGCATGGCGACCTCTCGATTGAGATCAAAGGCGATGGCGCTGCTTCGGGCGCCGCTCCAAAACAAGGTAAAGTGATTGAATTCAAATCCGCTGCCAATGTTTCGGATCTTGTAAAAGCGCTCAACACGATCGGTGTTCAGCCAAAAGATTTGACCGCAATTTTCCAAACCCTCAAGCAAGTCGGCGCCCTTCAGGCCGACGTGGAGATCATGTGATTTGTTGGAATGATTTTATTTTGGACGACGTTCTTGGACCTGTTTTGAATTTTGACAAAGATGAAACGTCGTACACAAGTTGCCGCATGGTGCGAAATGGTCGGCCGAGTACTAGTGATGGTACCGAGGTCGTAAACCAAATCCAGGAAACAAGTCGGGAGAAACAGCCTGCTAGGATGGTGGGTCACTCTGAACTTGATTCAAATCGACACGAAGACATGGAAGTCGATCGGACCGACCGAGCACTCAATATGCGGCTGCGGGGGGAAGTGTGAATTCGATTTCACCTTCCTCCCGCCCCCCCTTTCCTCAGACGGGGGAAGGCGGAAACGAGCGCAGGGTCATTCAACGGACTACTTCGCTCGGTGACAACCCTTTGACGGCCCCTGTGACGCCTGAAAAACGGCTCCCAGTGGTTGATAAATCAAAGGTCGATCCCCAGACGCTCAAGGCGGCTGAGGGAATGGAAGCCATGTTCTTGGATTACATGATGAATCAGATGCGCAAGACGGTTCATAAAGAGAGCATGGATCTGGAAAACACCGGTACCGAAGTCTACCGGAGCATGCTCGACAGTGAAGTGGCACAGAAGGCGGCGCGCGCAGGAGGCATAGGCCTCGCCGATCAGATCGTTGCTTATCTTGAATCGCAACGGTACAATTACATGCAGGGACAAGGAGTCCCTCAGCCGAACCATGGAGGTTCGTCTGGACTAGACACTAGTAATTCTGGTGTCGACCGTAGTACAGGAGGTACCCATGCGGGTCAGCCAATCAGGAAATAATTCCCAAACCAGCGAAGTTGCCAGCAAGGTTAAGGTTACCCAAGCCCAGCAAACCAAGAAGGGTGAAAAAGCTGCAGAGGCCTCCACAACTGCACGCCCAGCGGCCTCTGGTGATGCAAACACCGAGATTTCCGCAAAAGGAAAAGAGTTTGCGAAAGCGAAAGCCGTCGCAAGCGAAGCTCCAGATGTTCGCGAAGAAAAAATCGCAGCGCTCAAGGCTCGTATCGCTGAAGGCAAATACAAGCTTGATGCTGACGCGATCGCGGACCGCATGGTCGACGACCATCTCAAGATGGGAATCGGCTAAAAGTTTTCGATATTGATTCGCCCAGGCCTTAGGCAGGAAGCCTAAACCGGCCTGTTTAGGAAATAATTCCTAAGCAACATTCAAGAGGAATGCGTGGCAAGATTTGAAAAACCCATAGCAGAAATTCATGCTTCTCTTCAGAAGCTCGTGGGGCTCCACCGGCAGCTTCTCGATGTTGTTCGCGTCGAGAAAGAAGCGCTGATCGAGGCAAACCTCAGAGCGATTCAAGAAGCCACCTGCTCCAAGCAGGCCCTGATTGAGACCATCAAGCAGGAAGAAGTCCGTCGCCAGCAAAACGTGGCAGAGCTTGCCATCGTGCTCAAGCGCCCGATGAAAGAGCTCACGCTTCTTGAGATTGCAATCGCGGTGCAGGGCGAAGAGCCACGCGGCGCGGACCAGCTCAGAAGCGCGTTCAATGCGCTCTCGATTCTGATCAAGCGCGTGAGCGACGCCAATCGCGAGAACGCAACGCTTGTCGAGCGTTCGCTCGAGCATATCCGCGAGATGAAAAAGAACGTGCTGGGCGATGCCCACACTTCGTCGAATACCTACACGCAGCAGGGAACCCGTTCAAACGCTCCCAATGGCGCACGCCTCATCGAAAGGGAGGCTTGAGCCTTTATGGGTGTAGGTAATCTCGCAAATATCGGCATCTCAGGGATGCAGGCCTCGAAGGCCGCGGTGGCTACGACAGGCCACAACATCTCCAATGCCAATACCGAGGGATACTCCCGTCAGCGCGTTGAGACGGAAGCCAACACCCCGCGCGCCTTTGGCGGAAAAGGATATATCGGCAGCGGCACGCTCATCAGCCGCGTCAGCCGCACCAACGATCAATATCTTGAAAAGCAGCTCCGTAACGCCAATCGCGATATGTCGTTCATGGAAGAAAAAGAAATGGCCCTCCATCAGGTGGAGGACATTTTCAATGAAATGAACGGCGACGGGCTCAATCGCCTGGTCTCAAGATTCTTCAACGAGTTCAGAAAACTTGCGAATGAGCCTGAAAATGAAGCCATCCGCCAATCGGTTCGCGAAGCATCCCAGGCCGTGGTGAATGACTTTCACCGCCTGCGCAGCGAGATCGTCGAAACCCGCAAGCACATCGATGCGCGCCTTGAAGGCTATTGCGGCGAGATCAACCAACACACCGAAGAGCTCAAGGACCTCAATCTGAAAATTCGTCAGCTTGAAGTCAGCGGCGCTCCGGCAAATGACCTTCAAGACAAGCGTGATCAGGTCCTCAAAAAGATCGCAACGTATATGGACGTGGCGACACACACAGACAATAACGGGAACTACACGGTGGATATCCGTGGCGTG
>JBJMMA010000056.1:0-8561 GCA_045805065.1 Bdellovibrionia bacterium
ATTGCTCGCCGAGCTTTTGAGCGGACTCGCGTTGGGCGCCTGAGCTTCCTTGTCCAAAGACCTGAGCAAGGTCCCGGGTGGTTTCTGATTGGTAGCCTCGGAGCTTTTTGGCCTGGAAGTACGCCCAGGTGTTGGACGCATCGACTCGGGAGACGATGACGAAGTTTTCGGCTTTTCGACCGAGTGCGCCGCAGATCGCAAGCAGGATCGCAAGAATCGAGATCAATAGCCCGATTTTGCGATTTCTCATGTCATGGGCTTGCTCTTGAAGTTCGTGGATCTCTTTTGCGTCTGGAATTTCACTCATATTGAAGTCATTAAATAGCGAGTGTTTTTGAATTTCAAGCTTTCTGATGTTAAAAACTTGTCATGACGAGACTCAGGGCTGAGGCAAAGAACAGGTCTGGCAGAAGCTGGCGTTTTATGAACCGCGATGGATCGATCAATGTTCGCGGAGAGGACTTTCGCAGGTCGTCGCTTTTTGATCTCTATCACATGCTACTGTCCATGCGCTGGCGCATGGTGTTCCTCCTGGTCACGTTGATTTACATCGTGGTGAATATCGTGTTCGGGACAGCTTACTATCTAGGTGGGCCTGATGCTTTACGTGGTATTCAAACGCTTAATTCTACAGAGCGATGGCTGGAATGTTTCTTTTTCAGCGTTCAGACTCTGGCAACGATCGGATATGGCGGCATCAGCCCCAACACAAATTACGCACACTTCCTTGTCACGATCGAAGCGCTCTCGGGTTTGATCGGCCTGACCTTGATGACGGGAATTATCTTCTCGCGTTTCTCACGTCCCACGGCGCGAATACGATTCAGCTGTCATGCATTGATCACTCGATTGGATGGAAAGCCTAGCCTCATTTTTCGAATGGCCAATACGCGGCTCAATCAGATTGCTGAGGCTCAGGCACATGTCGTGCTGGCTCGCGCAGAGACCACGCAAGAAGGCCTCAATTACCGTGAGATCTATGATCTCAAGTTAGAGCGCGACAACTCTCCGATTTTTGCCATGACGTGGACGATCGTCCATCCGATTGACGAGGATAGTCCTTTGTATGGGCAAACGAAGGAGAGTATTCGCGCGACCGACACGGAGATCATTATCACTCTTGCAGGAGCAGATGAGACTTTCTCGCAAACCGTCTATTCGCGCTTTTCTTATTCCGCCGATGATCTTGAATGGAACGTCGATTTCGAGGATATGGTTCGCCGCGACCAGGACGGCCTTCTCTATGTTCAGCTTGAGAAGATTGATTCGACTAAACCGGCTCCGGGTGTTCCTATCCCTGAGCCGATTCGATAAGATGTTATCCAGCCGTGCTTGTTAACATCACGCCGCCGCTTTATGGCCACGGGCTTGAGCATTTTTTGGTAGCGTCACAGTAAACGTAGTTCCCTCGGCTTCCGTGCTTGTGACAGAGACGTGTCCGCCATGAGCTTCTGTCACGCCTCGAACAAGAGTTAGCCCAAGACCCCATCCAGATTTGCTTTTTCTCGATGCTTCCTTGCTTCTGATAAAAGGATCAAAAAGATAGGGTTGTTCGTGAGAAGGAATCGGATTTCCAAAGTTATGAACGGAGATCTCAACCTGTTGATCTAAATCAGTGACCGTTACCTGGACCGGCGTTTGTTTTGATCCGTATTTGATCGCGTTAATGACAAGGTTTTCAAGCAGTCTTTGAATGTTTTTGGCGCTCCAGTAAGCCTGGATGGATAAAGGTGTTTGGATTCTAACCCGCTCGCCATAAATGGAATTCACTTCGTCCTGTACAGTTTTGACGATCCTGACAACGTCGCAAATTTCGGGCTCGATCGGGATTCCCTGTCCTGCACGGATGCGGTTGGCATCAAGAAGATCCTCGATCATCCTGTTTGCGCGATTGAGATGATCCGTGATGAGATTGGATAGCATCAGGATGCGATCCATGTCTTTAGGGAAGCGCGCGATCAGCTGTGCACTGGTGCGAGCGGCAGAGAGCGGATTTCGCAAGTCATGAGACAGTGTGTTGACGAACTGTTCTCTGAGTTCGCGCTCTTGTTCCAGAGCGTGCTGAGCGCGTTTCATATCATCGATATCGGTCGAAGTGCCAAACCATTTGGTGATTGCTCCGCTCTTGTCACGAATCGGTATCGCGCGCGAGAGAAACCAACGGTAGACCCCGTCATGTCGCCGTATTCTATGCTCATAAGTAAATGGCTCTCCGGTTTTTAAGGAATGCTCCCAGATATCAATATTCTTCGGACGGTCGTCCGGATGAATGACTTCAATCCATCCTCGTCCCCGTCCTTTCTCAATGGGCAGACCTGTATAGCTGAACCAGATTCGGTTGTATTCGAGCACGGTGCCGTCGGGCTCTGCGGTCCAAATTGCCTGCGGAATCGACTCATTGACTAGTCTGAGTTTTCTTTCACTCCTTTCGAGCGCTTCTTGCGCGCGCTTGCGATCAGTCACGTCAATGACGATAGCCACATAATTGAAATGCGTCGCATCCGTAAAAACGGCAGAGACCATGAGCCAGATCTCACTTCCGTCTTTTCGAATGAGAGGCTTTTCATAGGGTCTACAGCGGCCCATTTGCTTGAGTTCTGAAATGGCCTTCACGTCGAGATGTCGGTATTCTGGAGGCGTGATATTGATCCAGCTAAAGTTGCCACTGGTCACCTCTGTAAGTGTATATCCGAGGAGTTGCAAGAAGTGGTCGTTGGCATCGTAGATTCTGCCTCCCACGTCTCCAAATACAACTCCCATCAGATCGCTCTGGTATAAGATCCTGAGCTTGGCCTCACTCTCTCGCAGGGTAATCTCCGCTTCTTTTCGAGCAGTGATGTCGAAGGCCGTGCCGATCATGCGCACCGGTATGCCGTCGGAATTGAAGTAGGTGCGGCCCAATGCAGAAATCCAGTGAATACGCCGATCAGGCCATAGGACGCGATATTCATTCCGGTAGTCGCGTTGCCGCTCGGATGACCGAGCAAAATCAGTATCAAACGCTGCCACATCGTCTGGGTGAACGTGCTCCCAGATTTCATCAATGGATGTGGGTGCATTGCCGGGTGAGAAGCCGAAAAGCCTAGCCATGGTGTCAGACCAAACAACTTCTCTTTTCGGTATATTCCAGTCGAAAGTTCCCATAGCTGCTGTGTCCAAGGCAATTGCAAGCCGTTCCTCACTGAGTTTCGACGCTTGTTGAACAAGATGGGTGTATTCTGCCATCGCTGCTCGCGCGGCTTCCGCGAGAAAATCCAAAATAATGTCTCGCTCTAAAGCCTGAACACCTGTTTCCTTGTCAAGGAATTGAAAAATGATCTGCCGCAATAAGGTGTATTCGGCATGGATTTGTTCGAGCGAATAGTCTTTAAGAGTGATGCGTTGCTTTGCATGGCCTTGTGCAATTTCTCTCATGGCCTCTCGGTGAGGCGTGCCGTCTTCAATGGATTGGGTGAGTGCAGTCAGGAAATCAGGAAGAGAATCGAGGAGAATAGGTTTAGGTTTTCTCGTAGCTGCTGGCAATAGTTGACGCGCGCGTTTCTCCCAGAGCGATATCATCTCGCCCTTTTTCTCGTTAAGGCAGCGGGCGGAGGGGGCGCGAAAAGTGAAAGGTGTATGCTCGCTGTTCATAGAAGCGTTCGATGAAGAGAAGCATATCTGGGGCCAGCGGGAAGTCGCTTGACGTTGATAGCGTGAACTCAAGTTAACGAGCCTACGGCTTGATTAGCTGTCATTACTTGAAACTGGATCCAAGCAAGATTGCCGTGTATTGCTCTTAAATCAATGCGATCTGCGCTCAGACCAAGATCTAAGCCCTGGAACCTTCGCGACAATCTTCATCATCACTGCCTTGGATTCTTCCAACTGAAATACAAAAGAGCTGACTAAGAAGTACGCGACTCCATAAGGTGCCAGAATCAGAACAGCGGCAATCTTAGGATGCAAATGCGAGTAGGCGGAGAAAATCAAAACTTTCACTGCCCAAGCCAAAGCCGCCGCGAGGAGTGCGGATGCCCAAAGACGGATCACGTAAGCGGAATTGAGTCCGGTTTTACCGATCTTGGAGTTCAAGCTTCGTCTCAAAAGCATGAACTCAACCCAGCCCGCTATTCCTGCGGAAGAGGTCAAGCCTGCCGTACCCCAGCTGACTTCAAGACCCAATGCTTTGGGCAGACTGAAGGCAAATAGGTAGCCCAGGCCTGTTGTCAGGAAGACGCGGACGACCGCAAATTTGAGCGGCGTGCGGGTGTCATGAAGCGCGTAAAAAGTGGACGAGTAGAGGCGTCCCAAAGTTGCGGCCAAAAGACCAACTGTCGATCCAGCGAGAACTCCCCAGACGTAAACCGTATTGGTGCGAGTGAATGCTCCGGATTGAAAAAGCGCCGCAACGATCACATCGCCCAAGATCAAGAAAGCTGCCATCGATGGAACGATGAAGAACGCGATTCGCTTGAGCCCTGTATCCAGCTTTCCTCTGAGGATTGCATGGATTTGCTCAGTCGTTCCCACGGCGCTTGACATGGCGGGAAGCTCCGCTGCCGACACGGACATTCCAAAGAGGGCTACCGGAAGAAGATAAAGAAGCTGAGCGTAAGCAAGAGCCGAAACTGCACCCGTCGGAAGAAGGCTTGCCAGCAGGTTGTCGATGTAAGCGCTGATCTGAACCACGCCACGCGCAGTGACGACGGGAAAAAAGTTGCGAATGACTTCTCTGACGGCTGGAAGTTTGGTTTGAAGATGAAGCTTCAGGCCCCCTAAAAGCTTCAATGCTGTTGGAAGTTGAATGGCAAATTGAAGAGCGCTTCCCAAGACCAATCCCCAGGCAGCTTGAATGGCTAAGGCGCTTTGACCTTCGCCGCTCAGAAGACTTGTACCATTTGCAGAGGAGCGATAGGCCATCGCCACCATAACGCCTACGATGGCGGCGTTTTGGATCACAGGTGCTGCGTATGAGAGAAAGAAGCGGCGATGGCTATTGAGAATGCCCAGGCACCAGGCCGACATCACCAGGAGTCCTACGCCTGGAAAGAAAATCTGAACCAGTCGAATCGTCAGCTCGCGCTTTTCGCCATGAAATCCGGGCGCGATCAGGTCAATCATCGCAGGCGTGGCAAAAACACCCAGCAAGACCAGAAGGCTCGTCATGAGAGCCAAAAGGGATGCGATGGCCCCGGCTACTTTCCTGGCATTCTCTTCTTCGCCCCGGGCCAGTAGCCCCGAATAAACCGGGATGAAAGATGCCGAGAGAATCCCTTCGCCAAAGAGGTTCTGAAGAAAGTTCGGGATCTTTAGGGCAGCCTTGAAAGCATCGCCTGCGTCCGAATTGCCAAAGTAATGGGCAAAAACACTCTCTCGGAGAAGCCCTGAGATGCGGCTGAAGAGAATTCCCAATGCGACGAAATACGCACCTTGTGACTTCTTCTCGCTTTTGGCTGGAGACTGGAGGTGTGACGAGGGTGGAGTTGAAGGAGTCAGGGTTTCTGCCATGGCAAGAAGTGTCTCATAAATAGTTGAGGTCCAAAAGTCGGTTCTTCCGTCCTGATTGAAACGCAAAACCCTGGCTGGACCGGCATACGGGCAGGCCCAAACCCTGCACAGCCGGCCGTCATGTTTCAATTCACTCAATCAGGAGAAAAATATGAAGTGTAAGCAGGTTCTAAGTTCAGTGGGAATTCTTTTGTATCTGGTCCAGGCCTCAATCTGTCGTGCGGACATTGTCGGAGGAGAGGAGGTGGAAGAGCGTGATCCGATCGCCCGCTCGACCGTCGCTCTTTACCAGCAGATGTCCGGCGGCGGAGCCCTTTGCACGGCTTCATTGATCACAAAAAGCATTGCCGTTACGGCAGCTCATTGTGTGGAGCATGGAATTCAGCACATGGGAGTGATTCTAGGAGAAAATATCAGAGCTGAAGATCGCGATGTTCTGCGTGTGGTGGATGCTGAGATTGCGCCGGGCTGGAGTGAAGGGCATCTGGCTGGCGAAGACGCGGGGGATATCGCGCTTGTGAAATTTGAGGGAAAGCTTCCGAAGGGGTATGGCCCGGCTCATCTGCTCCCGAAGTCAGTCACTTTGAATAAAGGTGATGAAGTGATTCTGGCTGGATATGGAATTACAAACGCTTTGAAGAAAACAGGTGCTGGAACGCTGCGCCGGGCGACCGTGAAAGTGGAAAAGCCTGAGTTTGGTAAAACGGAGATCCTGCTCGATCAGCACCAGGGGGCAGGAGCTTGCCATGGCGATTCAGGCGGTCCAGCCTTTGTTCAGGTGGACGGTAAGGACTACCTTTTAGGAGTAACTAGCCGTGGATACCCTGTGACGGCGCCGGATGATTGCCGTCACAAGGTGATCTACACGAAAGTCGCTGCGTATCGCGCTTGGATCAGTCAAGCCGCTCGGGAGCTACAGGGCTCTCGTCGCTAGTTGACTTCATGTCCTGAAGCAGGCGCAGATCCACATTCTTTGAGTTGATCAAGTCCTGGATATACCGCATTGCCCGGTAGAGATCGCTCTCGGTTGGCTCTCCATAGCGGAAGACGATTTCCTTCTGATCTTTTCCGGTCAGAGTGAGCGAGTAGCCCAGAACCTCATTCAATCGATCTTGCGGAAGAAGCGAGATCAAATAGCCTGCGCCTGTTTCAGTAAACAAGTCGTTGTTCTTGAGCTTCAAGAAGGCCTCGTAACGAGCATCCGTCTCCGCTTTCGGGTTAAAGACGATGGAGAGCTGGCTCGCGATCATGTTCAGGTCGCGCTCATAGATCTGGTTGCGAGACATCGAATCAAAATCCATGGCACGAACGTCATTCTCATGGCCTGGTCGGATATCCCGCATCGGAACAGACTCGATCTCCTTCAGGCTGTTGAGGTAATCCTGATAGCGGCTCTTGATGACGGCAGGTTCCATGACTGGAATTGCCTGAACCGCAGCCAGTGGGAAGTAAACTTCGTGCTTGAAGTAAACGTTGACCGCCTCATGTTCGGAGAGATCCCAGCTGCTCAGCGGAAGCTGAGAATAAAGCGATTGTGGCAGCGTGTTTCGTACATGCTTTTTGAGCTCTTCGAATTTGGAGCTCGATAAGCTCTGAGTTCGCAGTTCTCGGGTGAGATAAAGCCCCACGAATTTCACCGGATCGAAAGTTTCTGTCGCCGTGAAGAGCAGATTGCTGTTCACGCTTTCAGTGCGGTCGATCAGATGGAATGGGATCTTGCGCTCGCCGAACGTCGAGAAGGTATCAAAAAGATAGTAGAGCTCGTTCTCGTTCTGGTCGACGGTTGAGATTTTGTTGCGAGCAAAGAAAGTCTGATAGCCCAAGCGCAGCGTCTTCATGCTGATGCTGTAATCCGTGCGCACGGTTCTCGTCAGAGTCGACCCTTTGAAACGGCGATCGACGACTCTTTGGTTTTCAGGCTTATCCAAGCCTTCATGATAAAGTTTTTCGAGCTCAGTCAGGTCGGTTACCATGACCTTGGAGAGATTCTTTTTTGCCGACTCGAGATAGAACATGTCCTTGGACTTGAATACGGCCTTCTTCTGAAGAAGGGCATTGTAAGCCGCGGCAACTCTTGGATCGGTCAAATCCATGATGTAGTCGACCATGTAGAGGTCGGTAATGTCGAAATCCTTGGAAACGGAGCCAAGGTTCACGTTCCAGGCAGCACGAATCCGTCCGGATGCGACTTTAATGGCCACGATCGTGAGGTCGTTCGTGAGTTTGAAGCCTGCTGATGCGCCGGCTTCTACGTTATGAAGCGCAATCAGCTTCACGCGCATATGGGTCTTATCGACTTTGTAGAGATGGACCAGGAAATTTCCGCTGATCAGGGCGTGCGTTGCTGCTCCGAATGAGATTGCTGGCGTGACCGGAACGCTCTTGTCGAGCGCAACGTTCAGGGTCAGGTGAGTTTGCAAGCTCACGAAGTCGCCGGTCGATAGTTTCGATAAGGCGCGCTCCGCGGAGATTGGAATGCGATCCAGGCCGTAAACAGTCGCAAGGGCCGCTTCTTTTTGTGTTTTGAACTCGCGAACAAAGATCAGGTCAGTGCCAGCGGTGAGACCCAGGCTGAACGGACCATTAAAACCATTCACCCAGGCAGAGGGTTCCAGTCCGCCATCTACGGTGTAAGAATCATAACGCGTGAAATAGCTTCCGGTATACGAAGGCTCTTCCAAGTAATGATAGCCAACCGAGGCCTTCACCCCATTAATCAGGAAAGGCTCAAAGTTTTGCTGGATCTTAAAGCCCAGGTTTTGCTTGGCAACCTGGCGCTTCACGAAACCCGTAATGTTCGCGGGATTAAGGAAGTCAGCAAACGCGAAGGCCTGGCTTGGCATCGCAAGCAGACTTGCGCAGCTCAAGAGACCTATGGCCTGAAGGCTCAAGGTTCGGGAAATGGTTTTCGTTGATCGAATTTTATAAAACATCGCGCGGCTATTTTCAAAACGCATGCCGCGCACTATAGACCGAGCGCGCGATAATGCGAAGCTCGTTCCTTAAAAAATGAGGCTACTGACTAAAGTTTATGGGGACTGTCTAAAAGTTCGACAGATGGAGCGCTCTGTTTG
>JBJMMA010000057.1:0-5924 GCA_045805065.1 Bdellovibrionia bacterium
AAGAATAAGAAGATCCGTTTAAACATTGCCATATGAGCGTATTATGGTCCCTCTTTGGGCGGAGTCAAGCCCATCCGAACATGCCATGCGCCGCATTAACTTAGCGGTCTTATGAAGAATTTCTCATAATTTTCGTCAAAAACCTTTTGCCGAGCCACAGCGAATCTGAAATCATCCTAAACACTATGACTCTTCTACAGATTCTTCTCTTGGCGGTCGTTCAAGGCCTGGCCGAAATGCTTCCAGTTTCCAGTTCTGCACACGTCATTCTTGCGCAAAAGCTGATGGGTTTAAATCCGGGCTCCCCTGAAATGACCTTCCTTCTAGTGATGCTGCACACAGGCACAATGCTGGGCGCGCTCCTTTACTTTGGAAAGCGTTGGAAGAATCAAAACTTTCACTTCTATAAGATGCTCGTTCTAGCGACCGCCTGTACGGGTTTTCTGGGACTCGCTTTGAAAGTGGGAATTGAGAAAGTCCTTCTTGAGCACATTCTCCACCACACCAAGGGCGAAGTCGAAAACCTCTTTGGAAACCTCTTTATCATTGGAAGTGCGCTGCTTGCAGCAGGCACGCTGATTCTCTGGTCCTCCAAACATGAAGCCCGCGCAAAGGACGCAACCCTGACTCCCCGCCAATCCATTTGGATCGGGTTGGTCCAAGGCCTCTGTTTGCCGTTTCGCGGATTCTCCCGTTCGGGCGCAACGATTTCGACAGGGATGACCACGGGCGTATCGCGCTCTCTTGCCGAAGAGTTCAGCTTCGCTCTTGCCGTCGCCCTGACTCCTGCAGCCATTGCGCTCGAAACTCGCCGTCTCTTCAAATCGATGCATGAGCAAGCCGGAACCTTCGATCTTGCGCACGCCATGACGCCGGGACTGATTGGAATGGTGTTCAGCTTTGTCGGAGCGCTCATTGCGCTCAAGTGGCTCTCTTCCTGGCTTGAGAAGGGCCGCTGGCACTACTTCGGATTTTATTGCGTCGCTTTTGCCTGCGTCGTTCTTGCGGCGGCATTCGCAGGGGTATAAAAGCTGAAGCCGTGATGATCTCTCGGCTAAATAAAGACACAGCCTTTTGCATGTCGATTTCGGCTCGCCCGAGCCATTTCGGCATTCGCTTCCATAATTTTCTCTATGAGGAGCTGGGGCTGAACTTCCTTTATAAGAGCTTTGCTGCCCAAAGCCCTGAGGCTTTTGATGACGGAATCCGCGCCATGAAATCCTTGGGGATCCGAGGCTGCGGGATTTCGATGCCTTATAAGGAGCGGGCGCTCTCCTGGGCGGACGCACTTTCAGGAGCCGCTGAGCAGATTGGCGCCATCAATACCCTGGTCAATGAGAATGGGCGTTTGATCGGCTACAACACCGATGCTTTAGCCATTCAAAGTATTCTTAAAGGCATCCCACTGGACCGAAACTCAAGCACTGTCCTTCTACTAGGAAGTGGCGGAATGGCCCGAGCCATAGCCTGGGCACTGAAGGACTCTGGTTTTAAGAATGTCAGGATTAGCTCAAGAAACCTTGAGACGGGATCACGGCTTTCGACTGACTTTAGTTTTTCCCGAGTGGACTCAAAGAATTTACCTTTGGCAGACCTACTCATCAACGCCACTCCGATCGGAATGGCTCCTCACCATCAAGAAGGTGATCCGATTCCATTTTCCCGAGAGCAGATTGCTTCTGCAAAGTGGGTCATCGAATCCGTTGCGTCCCCTGCAGAAACACGGCTGGTGCGGCTCTCCAAGGAGGCCGGCAAATCCGTCATCACCGGGTTTGAAATCACCATTCTCCAAGCAGCAGAGCAATTCTGTCTCTACACCGGCACACGGCCATCTTCTGAAGCGGTGCGGCGCGCCGCTGTATCTGCCTCATCTTTTTAATCCATTCTGACAAAGCGATACAAAATCAAAAGAATCGGCCTTTACAGCGCGCAAAAGTAATGATTACAGTCGAGACCGACAAAATTTATTTGGAGGTCATTGGATCATGTCATCCGGTTTCATGACGTATTTGCCTATTATTCTGGGCCTGATCGGTCTCGTCTTTGCGCTGCTCTTCTATATTCGGATCAAGTCTTTGCCTGATGGCAATGCGACGATGAATCGTATCGCAACTTATATCCGTGAAGGCGCTATGGCGTTCCTTTCTCGTCAATATAAGGTTCTCGCGATTTACTGCGTAGTGGTTGCAGCGATTCTCGCCTTTGCTCTCGGCATTTATGCCGCAGCATTCTTCATCTTCGGCGCATTCTTGAGCCTCTTGGCCGGATTCTTCGGAATGAAGGCCGCGACTTACGCAAACGTCCGCACGACTCAAGCTGCGACGACGGGCGTGAAGTCGAGCGCACTCCTCGTCGCTCTCGACGGTGGCGCTGTGATGGGCTTCTCCGTGGCAGGCCTGGGCCTCCTCGGAATGGGCATCGTCTACATCGTCTTCGCGGGCAAGCCAGAGTTTGGCACCGTGATTCACTCCTTCGCAGTGGGCGCGAGCTCGATCGCACTCTTTGCTCGTATCGGCGGCGGTATCTACACCAAAGCTGCTGACGTCGGCTCCGACATCGCAGGCAAGGTCATTGAGAACATTCCAGAAGATGATCCTCGTAACCCAGGCGTCATCGCAGACAACGTCGGCGATAACGTCGGTGACGTGGCAGGCATGGGCGCAGACATTTATGAATCCATGATCGCAGCAGTCGTTGCTGCCATGGCAATCGCCCTTACCGGCACCGGCAACACGATGCCGAATTTGCTGACGGGCGCTGGCGACAACCGCATGGTTGGCGTGATGCTTCCTCTCTTCTTGACGGCAGTCGGTCTCGCAGTCTCGATCGTTGGAATTCTGATCACCCGTGCTCTGAAGAACATGAACCCAGCGGTCGTTCTTCGTAGCGCTCTGATCTTCCCACCGATCATTCTCTCGATCGTCTCCGCGATCGTAATGCCACTCCTTGGCGTTACCCAAGGAGTGACGATTGCTCTTGCTGTCGGAGCTATCGGCGGTGGACTCATCGGCCTTGTGACCGATTACTACACCTCGGCATCTCCGATCGCCAAGATCGCTGAAGCTTCGAAGACCGGTGCAGGAACCAACCTGATCCGCGGTCTGGCTGTCGGAATGGAATCCACCGCGATTCCGATTCTGATCGTTGTGATCTCGGCATACATCTCCAACCACTTCTTGGGCCTCTACGGAATCGCCATGGCTGCGGTCGGAATGCTCGCAGGCACCGCAATCGTCATGACGGTTGATGCCTACGGTCCAATCTCCGACAACGCTGGCGGTATCTCGGAAATGTCCGGCCTGGGTAAGGAAGTTCGTGCAATCACCGACGAGCTCGACTCTGTTGGTAACACGACGGCAGCGATCGGTAAGGGTTTCGCCATCGGTTCTGCAACCCTGACGGTTATCGCACTGTTCTCGGCGTTCAACTCCGAAATCAACCACACCCGCGCTCTCAACGGCGCTCCTGGCGTGGTGATGATCCTCACGGACGCTCACATCCTGATCGGTATTCTGATCGGCGCAGTCTTGCCATTCCTCGTCGGTTCCACGACGATGCTTGCAGTGGGTCGCGCAGGTGGAGCCATCGTTGAAGAAATTCGCCGTCAGTTCCGCGAAATCCCAGGTCTGATCGAGCTTAAGGCAGAGCCAGAGCCTCGTAAGATCGTCGACATCGCAACGAAGGCAGCTCTTCAAGAGATGATTCTTCCAGGCTTGATCGCTGTTGCAGCACCTCCGGTTGTCGGCTTCCTCCTCGGACCAGCCGCTCTCGCAGGCATGCTCGCAGGCGCTCTCGCTGTTGGCTCGACCATGGCACTCTTCATGGCAAACGCCGGCGGCGCTTGGGACAATGCAAAGAAATACATCGAAAAGGGCAAACTCGATGCAGGTCACTTGAAGGGATCTGACACCCACAAAGCTGCCGTTATCGGCGACATGGTGGGCGACCCATTCAAGGACACCTCGGGTCCTGGTATTGCGATCTTGATCAAGGTCATGAGCGTCGTTTCGCTCTTGATCGCTCCCCTTATCGCGATGCGCTAAATTTAGAGTCCTAAATCACATTTAGGGGTCTTTCCAAAAAAAGCCGGGATTCGAAGCAATTCGGATTCCGGCTTTTTGCTTTTGCCGGAGTCATTTTAGTGCGTGGTTCTAATAACTTAGCGCCTCAACGTCTCACGTTTGTCTTTCTGCTAATTCACCACTACACTAATTAAAAGATTCAAAACGAGCTAAGGGGGTTGCATGATAGGATCGATCGTCAGCCTGATTTTTGTTACAGCTTTAGCTGCGGCCTCTCTTTTTCAAGGCTCCGTTCTGGCTGTGGATGTTTACTGCTACAACGACGGCACTACTGAATTTTGTTCCACTGCTGTTTTGGACTATGAAGTCTGTGGAATGTACTCTGATGCTGCAACCTGCGCAGCAAACTGCGGGTATTAGCGTTCTATCAAAAAGAGCAAAAAGCTTTTTTCATTGCCCCAGACCATTCCAAAAATTGACCCAGAGTGCCCGTATTGCTAAAGCCTTGCCACCATGAGGCTACTGAGCATTGCACTACCAGTCTGGGCACTACCAGTCTGGGCACTACCAATCTGGGCACTATCAATCCGGCTGCTCCTCTCGACAAGCGCCGCCTTTGGAAATGAGTGCCACATCCATGAGTCTCCAATAGTCCTCTTTCAGGCCGCACACGAGCTTCATCAGGTCTGGACCATTAACGACTCGCCCATCTATGGATCACCTTCGGTTTCTGATGATCTGGCACTTTCAAATTATCAATCGGAGATCGAAAAGCGGGTACCGGACCACAATCAGATTTCGCTACTGAAGCATGAGTATCAAGACTTCCTGCAGAGTGGAGATCCAGCCTACCTTGCGGAAACTTTTGCGACCCAACTCGTCTTCACAAAACAGGCTGGTCACATTCGGCCGATTAACTGCTTAGAGTCGCTACTCCTCACCATCCAACTCAAACGCCAGCCCATGATTGAGCAGCCTTCTGAGTTTGGAGCATTCATTTTGAAGAACACCGACGCTTCTTACCCAAAGCTTAAAATCTACTATTCTACTTTTGATCGGCCGGGTGGAAAAGTAAGCCAAACAGTAACAAGTCTGATTGAGAGTGATCTCGCGAGTGGATGGATTCTATGGCGACACCTTCACAATCATAATTTCCTGTTTCAAAACTCCATCAGCATCATGGGTGGAACATGCCCCAGCCGTCCCGACCTACAACTGTATCTCGACTTAATACGCACATATGGTCTGAAATCAGCATCCGTTACGAATGGCTTTGAGACAGCCGATCTTACTCCTGCGGATTTTATCAAGCTGACCTCTGAGTGAGATCGCACTACCGATTGTCGCACAAATCATTTCGGGTGCATGCCAATACAATTCCTGCCATCATAAGAGTAAGATGCGAAACCTATTGTTTGCAGCCGTCATGGCCTTGGTGTCGTCTCCCGCGCATGCTGATGGAAAATCAGCCATCCAGATTGAAGATAAAATTCGTGTCGCACTGAAAGATATTCACACACTAGAACAAGCCACCTACGCTCAACACGCCGCTTACAAAGTGACCCTTACTGAGCTCAATTACGCTCTTCCTAGCGATCTGACTGGCGTGGTGAAAACCACGATCAAGAATGACAAATCAGGCGTGCTCATTCAAATGACTGGAACTGCGGCCCCCATCCTGGGTCGAAATTATTCAATCGATGCTTCAGGATCCATTACGGGTATTGCGCAATACTCTGCCAACAAGGAAGTGAACGACGAGATTAACCTCTTGATCAAAACAACGGATACGGCACTCAAGGCTTATTACGCCGAATGGGAAACCTACACAGATGACCTGAAGAAACTGGGAGTCACCGTCCCTGAACATCTTCGTCGCTTTGGCACCTTGAAAGTCAATCT
>JBJMMA010000058.1:0-11807 GCA_045805065.1 Bdellovibrionia bacterium
TTAAAGATACGATACCACCAATATTTGCTAACGTTCTTTCGACCCGCGAGACTCTGTGGCATATTGAGGCCAAATCTCTGTTCGCTCTTAACTTACGTAAAGGTGAATTTCAGGATAGAAAATACGAGGGTAATTACTTTACTGTTATTCCCCTCCTACAAGCAGGAACTCCGGTTGGAGCTGTTGCCATTACCAACTATCCCGACCAAACGGCTCTCGATGAGATTTATCGATTGGAATTCGAATCTGTACTTAGCCTCGCGGTCCCTATAGTTACCCGCTTGGTTGCCGAAGAAACTCAGACCCAGGAAGATGAGTGGTTCTCCGGATGTCAGGAGACTGCAAAGAAGATTCGGGCACTGAGCAACGACTCCAGCATCAAACTTAGCGACGCACTCCAGAAGGCCGCAAGACTGCTCTCTGACTCTTCTAATGCCGGAGTATTTGTAGCTCAGCTTGAACCAGCAACGCGCCGACTTCACGTGCAAGCGACATCAGGATATCCAGAAGAGATCGCTCGGATTTATCATGAGTTCAAGTTTTACGCGGTCTCTCACAACGAGCAAGGCCCAATGCCGCTTGCTATCAATCGCGGAAAAATTGTTACAATTCCAGACTCCTCTTGGATTGAGGGCGTACTACACAAACAAAGCTTAGAAATTTTCAGACAATTCCAAACCAGAAGCTGTGCTGCCATTCCAATTCAGCCAAGCGAAAACGATGTTCCATGGGGAGTAATTTGGATTGAATCTAAATCAATCGGTCAGTTCTCAGCTCAAGCGGAGCCTGGACTGAAATTGTTAGCTCAAGCCGTAGAAGACTTAATTCTTAAAGTGAGCTTGCAAGGCTTACATGAGAGGGCTAAGAGCGCCCTTGCAGGCTTCGTTCCTGAGCGCGTTCTTCATGCACTCCTGTCCGGGCAAGATGTTAGAGAAAACGAGCAAGGATATCTTTTAATGGCCGACCTTCGCGATTCAACTAAGCTTGCTCGCAAATATGGCGCCGATGCATGGACACAGTTCGTAGGAAAGCTCTGCAAACCAGCAGAAGCGATTGCTCAAAAGTATGGCTACAGCCTCCAGGTCGTTGTTTGGGATGCTCTGTACTTTACATCAGGAAAACCTAAGTCTAGCCAAGAACTACAAAATGCTGTCAGAATGGCATCCGAACTCGCAGCTTTGTTCGGCATGGAAGCTCAAAGGGAATTTAATGAAGTCCTCTTACCATTCGACACAAATCGTGCGCGTTTCTGCGTTACCTACGGCGATGTAACCCGAGATGTAAAAAACAATTTCACGTCTAGTTGGACGATCGTTGGAACAGCTATGGCATCTATTTCGAAGATGGAGCAAACCTGCAAAGGTTTTGATGGAGTGCTGTTCTGTTCCGAGTTTGCTCTAACTGATGCAGGCGATATAACATGGGAAGCATTGCCTGTCAGAGCAAAGGGAACAGATGAATTGATTTATCGCTTCATCGGGTTTGGACAGTCGGCTGCAATCGCAGCTTAAGTAATGTGCCTATCGCTAGCAAAGCACAATACAGTAAAGAGAAGGCTATCGCGATGAGAGGCATCTTTCCGCCGTCTCGCACTCGTAGAAATATTGAAAGTGGAACTGACGTACTAACGGCCAACGCCCCAAGTACCGGAGGCGCGTTTCTTAAGCCATGCAGATAGAAAAACTGGACTACAACTAGTATAAGTCCTAACAAGCATCCGAACGGCCAAGCGTGAATTATGTGCTCAAATGGAAAACTTGCGCTTTGTTTACATAAAAACAGGGATACCAACAAGATAACCCATGCAGTTCCGCAAGCCTGTGTAAGTAGACTATTACCTTGAAATTCAGCGATCTTTCTTAATGTTGTCTGAGCAGCAAGAAAAGCGATACAAACCAATACGAAGAAGCCCCAAGAAGCTAAAAGGTTACCCTGACTCTCTACAAAGGCCAGACCTATTAAAAGCCCAAGCGGTAAGGATTCACGAACCAGCTCTGAAGTAGAAGACTTTCGCCAATCACCGGAAAGGTAGACTGCAAAATAAGGTGCTAAGCTTTGCGCGATGATTATATGAGAGAGCTGAATATGCTCTTTTCGATAGAGAAACACCCAATAAATAGCGCAAATCGCTATCGCCCAAAAGAACGAGAGCACAATCGATGAAAAGCGGAGCTCTCGAACCAGTTTTCGATCTTTAAAAACGAAAGCTATCGTAGTGATCGAAAATGCGACCATGATCGCGCAAATGGTCGAAACAGGATCTGAAAAATGTGACTGAATCATCCTAAGGCCAAACGTATTAAGAATGACCGCGAAGACCAACAGGAGCACTCCCCTTACGACGCTAACTGAGTTACTCACGATCAGCACGTCCTGAGACATGAATACTCCCAAACCAAGCAGTATACGATGGATCGGTGAAAGCATTGCGATACCAATCTTCTGCTTCTTTCACTCGTTGAGCATCTGGGGCCTCGAGATCATGAGGAAGTCCAGATCTTAAAATTGGATACAATATATCGCGAAAGCTTTCCCAGCCCATCTCTTTCGAACTAAATCGAAGTTTAGTCTCAGATACAGATGTGAATCCGGCCTCCTCTAAAATCGTGCTAAGTCTAGATCCGACCGTTCGATCTCCACCCAGAGTCGCCTGCCGTTCCATCTTTTTTTGAATTAGATATTGAACTGAACTATTTGCTGGTAAGTGCGTAATTTCGCGATCATCGCCATCAATAAGTAATACATGACAGACCACTTCAGAAAGAGCGCGCATTAGATGAGAAACCTCAGCAACGTTCATGTGCTGCAAGACATAGCGCAAATATACGAAGTCAGGAGCGATCTCTTTAACCTTGTGTTTAAGTTCTTCCACATTGCCGAGATCTAAAGTTATAAATTGAGCATTCGGACAAAATTCTTGAGCACGCTCCAAAAGTTTGGAATTTCGGTCCGCTCCATAGAGTGAGCAATTGGGAAATGCATTGCCGATTAGTGAAAGAAAGAACCCATTTCCGCAGCCGAGATCTACAATCGTTTGCCCATCTTTTAATCCATGAGAAGCTAGAGAGTCTTTCTCATATTTGAAAAGCTTTTCTGCCTGAAGACGAAGGCGAAGCTCTTCGGCAATCAATGTTTTAGAGTCCCACAGCGTGTAACTTTGAGATCGCTGATTCACGATAGATTGATGCTAATCTAGCCCATAGGTTACGTCTATAAAACTGTTGAAGCCGTCAATAAAGTAGCTCTGATAATGATAACTTCTTAAATTCCTAAACTTTCGTCCTAAATATGACATTTGCCCCTTTAGGCAAAATTCTTACACTGGATTTTTGGCACCTTTCTATAAGTACTTGATCGTCCCAACTATGGGTCACTAAAATTGCGCTCGCCTCAACACCAAGCATTGCTATTACTTCTAGACCTGCGTGATCGCTACCATGTGGCTCGTAGTCAATGAGGTAAACAGGATTGTTTACTTCACCCATCGTATCTCGATACCAAGCAATCAATTCCCTTGAAGAGACGAAGTGCATCAACTTTACTTGGTCCGTCCCAATGAAACTTATTTTCTTGCTCCAGTATTCGAAGGCTGTGGGATCTCCGTCTAGTACGATTATCTCAGCAGGTGAAGCGAGTGTAATTACTTTACAGAACCAGGCTGGTTCCTGCGCTATAGGTAATAAAGCTATTGCTCGTGTTCCCTTGCCTGCCTCTGACTCGTATTTCAGCTCCCCGCCCCACGACTTTATTGTCTCTTGAGCATGGTAAACTCCAAGTCCAGATCCAGAATCTCCTTTGAGTTTTCCATAGGAGAAGCCGCGCCTGCCTAATTGGGACAAAACCTCCGGTTGCATTCCTTTGCCATTGTCTTCGACGGCGATCTGCACATGACTTTGAGTTTTTTTGATTTCGATCTTAATTCTCTCGCCTGCTTGAGTAGCTTCGACAGCGTTATCAATCAAATTGGAAACAATACGACTAAACTCTACACGCTGAATATTTGTGATCACTTCGTATTGGTCGACGCCTTCTTCAAGTAATATTTGAACAGTCCTGTCACGAGCAGTTTGAAGCTTTTTTTCTGATACAAGCGCAGCCAATATAGGCACTATAAATTCGGAGGTACTAGGTTCGGATGAATAACAAAAGCGTCCGGATTCAGAATCTTCTAAACTTTTCTTTTTCCCGTTCTTCGGCAAAGTGATATCACTTGGATTCTTAGTTAGAAGTTCATGCGCAATACTGCGTATACGCGTAATAGCATTCATGACTTGAGCCCTGGTGCCATTACTCAGTTCATTTGAACTTGATATAACTACATTGAGTGAGGCAAGCGGAGATCGAATGTCATGAGCCAGCTGCGTTGCAATGTAATATTGTTGCTTGGAAAGCTGAATTTCTGCAGATCGGCTCACTGCTTTTCGATAGATGAAATAAAAATTAGCCGCGGCCAGCGTAGCGATAAAGCTAGGGCTCCAGACCGCCAAGTTAGCAACATTGGATACATAATGGGAAGTAACACCCAATACTTGTGCCACTGTCCAGCTCAAGCCTAAGCATATCATCAGCTCTATTTCCAGTGACTTTGGATCTACATTAAACAATGGGAGTGTTGCAATAAGCGTAGATACACTAAAGAAAATAATCTCTAGTTCATAAAGTTCAGTTAAATATGACCTGGCTGCCAAGCTAATTGAAGCGACGAGCGCGATACAGATGGAATGTAGTCCTAAAATGGCTGAATGCCGTTTCCCAGAATATGTACCTATCAGATTTATGAATGCTGCAGACACTAAGACTCTGAGCCCAACTTGCATGACTGTATTCACAGATGGATCAAAAAATAGATCCGGAATTCCAGATAAATATACCCCATAGAAACAACCTGCAGCTCCACAGAAAAGATGCGGCATTATCTGATTTGCCCCGTCCTTAGTTAGGCGCAGGTTAAAAAGTGCCATAAGGACCAAGAGAAGGCTAAACACAGGGCCCATAAAGATCCCATTAAATATCCGCCATTCTTGAATTAGAAGTCCGACACCAAAGTTTGTAACAATGGGAATGTCAAACAATCGCTTACGCCACTCTTCTTTTGCAACGCACTCAATGGTAACATTCCTAAGACTTTGGTCATTGGATAGCTCAATCGGGACTCCGGCAATCAAACGTGATTGCTGAAGAAGTACGCCATTCATCCGGATCTGGGTCTCACCAAGCACCTTGCCAACAGAAAGATAATACGTGCCCTTCGGGATGCTAGAGAGGTCTGCCCTTAGCATTCCAGGGGAGTCTAGATGAAAGGCAACTGGATATCTTACTATACTTCCCAACAATAGCGGCCCTTGCTGTAGAGATGCATAAAGAAGCACTAGCAGAAAAGTGCCGATCCAAATTCTCTGAGGCTTTATATGCATTACACATTTTCTCCAATATGTGTTTGCCGCTGAACCGGGACGTGAACCGTCTTAGGCAAAATCCTGACCTTAAACCGTTCACATCTTTGCCTGAGCTGCTCATCGTCCCATTGGTCTGTCATCAATACGGCATCACCAGCGAGACCGAGCATTTCGATGACCTCTAGACCAGTATGGTTACCTTGAGCGAGTTCGTACGTACAAAGATAGAGAGATCGCCCCACTTCGCCCAGATTTCCTCGGTACCATTGGATCAAATCGGTTCCTTTAGCGAACCAAACAACCTGCACATCCTTCAGTCCGGCTGAGCGAAACCGCTCTTTCCATACTTCGTGCGTGGAAGGGTCATCATCCAGTACAATTACGGTCGAGCCAGGCACTACACTAATACTGTCAGCGAACCACACCGGAGGCTTGACACGTGGAAGAGTAATAACGGCTTTGGTCCACGCTCCTCTTTCCGAACTGTACTCTAGCTGGCCGCCCCAAGCCTGAATCGTCTGCATTGCATGATAAACTCCAAGGCCGGTTCCCGAATGCTTTCCGGTTTTGCCATAAGAGAATCCACGACTACCAAGTTTACTCAGAACGTCGGGATCCATTCCCATTCCACTGTCTTCGACGCAGATCTGAATGTGATGATCATCCCCTTTTAAGTGGACTATAACTTTTCCGCATTCGCCCACTGCCTCAATGGAATTATCGATCAGATTCGACAGAACGCGGCCAAATTCCACCTTTTGGATATTGGCAAAGTACGGCATCGCCTTGCCGAACTCGGTGATAGATATTTCAACTCCACCGCAGTCTGAATACTGAATTATCTTTTCGGAGACGATAGAATAGATTCGGTGTGAAATGAGATCGACTTCGTTCACTTCACGGATTGACCCATAAATATGATCTGCCTGTCCAGTTTCCTTGGAGGGCCTTTCACTTAAGTTTGCATAAGACCCAGTTGATTTTGGACGTAAGAGATTGTTCGCGATGTCCCGAATTCTAGCGACCACCCCTTTAATCTGACCACGAACTGACTCATTCACGCCTTCTGAGTTGTGAACTATCGCATTTAAGGTCGCCAACGGCGACCGTATGTCGTGTGCAATCTGTGCGGCGAAATAATTCAAGTCTTGCTCTCTCGTACGCTCTAAATTTGTCCAGATTGCCGAGGAAATCTGACTAAGATAAGGCACGAACTCTTTTATCTTTGATTCGGACGTTTTAGGATCGCTTAGCAGGAGAAGGTATGGCGGATTCTTCTGCTCTGGCACGGGAACCACTGCGAAAGCAGACGTGCTCCAACTATCTCCGACGTTCACTACAGAACCGAAAACTATCTCACCCCGTGATATGGCAGTCTGAATGTTAGGACTTTTCTTTTCATCGATCAGAGATCCATCGTAGGAGTTTTTTGATCCATAAAGCTTAACCACTCTGTAAGTACCATCGCTGTTCCTCTGAGCTAGACTTACGCGTTTATATCCACATATTCGTCCTGCAATCTTGAGGAAGTACTCCACATTTTTATGGGAAAGGCCTTCCTTCGCAGAGCGAAGTACAACCCTGGCGTAAGAATTAGCTTTAAAGAGATGGGTCCTCAGTTGATGAAAGTAATTTGAATATTGAATAACGCAATCGGTGAATGCCACGAACAATAGCGGCGGAGTTGTCCAACGATTTAAAAACGGGAGAGGATAATTGTAATTAAAGATTTCTAGTAGTTTGATGGAATCACTAACGTGCCCGATCGCACAGACTACTCCAAAACAAAAAAGAAGCTTTGCGGTTAAGTCTTTCGAGTCAAACCTATAGAGAAATAAAATAGAAAACGGAACCACAGAGGCTATAACGTGTACGATCCGTTGTTCATAGGGATACTGAAGCACTCCAAAGATGAAGCTGATAAACGCGGCCGTAAAGAAAAGTCCCAAATAAGCTTTTACTGGTAGCGGTTTTCTGATCGGTAACCTCAAAAAAATTAGAAATGTACCAATTACTGCCATCTCCCTAGCCGGGTAATGCAGAATCGAACCCCACCTAAAATCGATTTCTCTCGGTATGCCCGATAGAAAAAAGTAAAAGATTGCCCATAGCGACAGTGCAATTCCAAAGTTCCGGTATGCCTTTACCCTTCTCTTCAGTAAGACGTAAAATAATCCAAACAAAACGGAAAATACGAACGAGACAACAGCTTCTATTAATGGAGTATAGATTTGAACTAACTCAACGTGCCGTTGTGTCCGTAATAAGTCTGAAAGTTCACCCACCTGGGGCGCACTCTTCCATATTCCGGTAAAGTCAGTCAGCGGCGCACGTATGTGAATTTTTACTCTGTATGTAGATGCTGCTGCCTGAGGCAGTTCAAGAACCGGCCCTACACTCGAATAATCAATGCCAGATGGATAGATACGATCATTGATTGCGATGTCTTGAACACCACCAATCGCGGGGATAAAGATGGCGAGGTTCTTGAAGTCTTTAGCAAGCTCGGGATCAACATTGAGCTTAAAAGAGTAGATGCCATCACAATAGCCGCTTGGGCACTGATCTCGTCCCAAAGGAACATTAAATCTCGCTGCTACTGATGCAGTGCCAGTTTCCCACGAGGCATTTTCGAGCCGGTAAAGATCTTGCGCAAAGCTTTGAAAAGCAAAAGCAGTGGTCACAAGCGCAAGTTTGATACAGAGAAACAACCCCTGCCTCACGCCTCATTACCTTTCGAATGCTTCTGCGACATAGTTTCCGTTACTCAAAATGATCATTTATGACTTCAGCCAGAAAGCGTTGCTTTCACGCGTGGTCTCATTTTCTTAATCAGTTGATCTCTTTGATTTTTTATCGGAATTCTGTGGATTTAATAAAATCAGAATTAGAAAGCGTCATTCGTCAGAAGGATGACACTCAAACGGTCAATCGATACTAACGTCGCTCCAAGGCAATGTTGCTATCTCGATGTTTAGTATCCTTTCACCCGGTGTAGGTACGCACCCACAGGACAGAGTAAACTTTACATGCGCTCGCACTCACCAATTCGAAATCTCTAATGATTTAAGCGCACTACCTGCTTGTTTACGCGTGGCATACAACGTGCTGTCCCCTCCGCCCACAACACGTGAAAGCACCCGCATTTGTTGACAAAAACAGTCTGATATGTGAAATAGGCAGGCACCATTTTTACTGCCGGAAGGCATTTGTGAGGCAAGATGAACGGAAATAAAAACGTCTTCGTATGGTTATCCTTGATGAGCGCGATCGGACAAGTTGTCAGCGCATCTGCTGGCGAAGTTGACGCCCCTAAGGATGAAACCGCTGCAGAATCATCCGAGGCGAAGAAAATCAGCTTTCAAGTCGAAGCCGATGGATCGATTAGCTTTACTCGAGAAGACGGGACCGTGATTCTTGTCCCTAAAAAATATGTCGAAATCATTCGCTCAATGAAGTCGACCGACGCACCAGCTTTCGACCGCAGCAGCCCATGCGTGGCCAGAACGGTAAAGTGATTGCGCTCGAACATGAACGACCTGATAGAGCTCGCGGCCAAGTCCTTTCGCTTTGGCAGCGATAGAATGAGTGTTCTTGATGCTCTGGGTCCGCAGAGCATCAAGAAGATCGGAACGAAATTTCCGGAACAAGCGGCAGAGGATCTCATCGATCGCTGCCAAGAGCTCCTCAAATACTTCTATCTGGCCTCTACATCCTCGTCTCCCCTGTTCTTTCCAGGCGATAAGCTGATGGATGACATCTGGCACACGCTCATCATCGAAACCGAAAACTATCGCGCTTTGTGCAAGCGGATTGGTTCTGGCGGATTTATCGATCACTCGGGCATTCTCTTCTCGGAACACGTGTCCCAGCAGGGAAATCAAGAAGTCCAATATGAGCAAATGTCTTGGCTTGCTCTCTATGTCGCTCACTTCGGACCTATCACGCAACGTACGGCAGACATTCTGCCATTAGTTGAGGCGCTCAAGGCTCGATACAATGTGGATCTGAACTCCTTGAATGAGCTAGCCAGCATTGTTTCCCAGGGCTCTGGCGTTGGATCTCAATCCAAGTTTGATCTGAAGGACTTTATCGAGCAGCAGATCTTTCCTAATGCCGATCTTCTTGAGAGTCGCCCCTCACTCGTAAAACTGATCATGGGCAATCTCGTCAATGGATTGAGAACGACGCACCCAGGTTCTCCTATCCATACTTTGATCTCAAACTCAGATCTTGAATTGATGTTTGGAGCGTCCGCAACATTTGCTTTCACCTTTTGGCAATACCTCGCTGCTCTGGAACGACTTTCAAATTGCCAGGACTGGCAGGCCGAAAATTCCTCGCTTTGGCAAAAGCTTTCCACAGGCGAGTTACTCTGTGGGCTTGCCACCACTCACCTGGCTAAACCAGATGGAAGTTCCTTAGTAGGAACTGCTCAGGACAATGGCTTTGTGATCAACGGCGTTGCGCCTTGGGTGACCGGATTTGGAATCTATGACTATTTAGTCGTAGGACTAAGTACCGAAACCGAAATCGCGTTTGCGGTAGTGGATTTCCCAAAAGAGGAATCTCAAACCAGCCTGCTCCCTTTGACGTCGTTTGCAGGAACATCGACCGTCAGAATCGAATTCAAGAACAAGCCTATTTCTTCAAACCAAATCTGCAGCAGAAGGTTGAAAGGGACTACTCCCCCACAACCTCGACCCTCGAAGTACCTTTCACCTGAGATTGGTATTGCTGAAAGAGCACTGAAAGAGGCTCGCAATCACATCGACAAGAAGGCGCATCCTAAACACGAAGGCATCAAACAAGCCATTAGTCGTCTCGAAGAAAAGATTTACGAGTTCAAAACGGCTCGAAACAAAGAGAAGGCACCTGAAAATCTGCCTGTGATCTGCGATCTCATCAACAGAGATGCCGTCAGACTCCTTGGCCTCACTCTGGGTGGATCGAGCATACTGGGTAACGCGCTTGTCTCCCGACTGTACTCTGAAACACTTCTCACTGACATTGTCTTACAAGCAGCAACGACAATCCGGTCAAAGATCGATGAAATAGGCGCAAGAGCGTATGAATACAATTGATCGGAAAAAGCTGCTCAAAACACTTGTGCTCGCCTTAGCGCCATCCTTGGCGCAGGCTGAGACTTATTGTGTTCCGGTCGCGACGGTGGATTTCAACAATTACCGCAAAATAGTAGACGGGAAAGAGCTCGCTTATCTGCTCTTCTTAAAGCCCTATATTTCCACAGATCCAAATGACCCTGGCTTGCTTGAAGCCTACTCGTTTTCACCTGACGGACGTACCTTCACAGCGCGGGTCAATTCTTCGGCCCGTTGGCCAGATGGCACACCTCTGACTTCTAAAGAAGCAGCCGCTGGAATTGCCAAGGGACTGACCTATCGTACCCTTGGACAACGAGTTTCAGTAAAAAGTGTCCGAATCAAAGATGAGCGGACCTTTGAGCTGGTCTTTGATTCGAGCATCGAAAATACGACAGGAGTCTTGCGAGAAGCATTGAGCACTAACTCGAGGCATAATCGACTCTGGCCGATTCGATTGTCATCGACCGGTCCAGTGAAACCGGTTGCGGTGATTGGGCGTTTTCCAATCAGGTCCAAGGACGGCGCCTACGAGATCGAGTACAAGAATCACTCTGTCAAAATCTCGAATGCCTCAGGCTGCTCAAATGCAGACTTTTCAATATTTCCTGGTCACGTCGCAGGTCAAAATAGACGCTTGAGTCTCAGCCCTGCCCCTTCTGAGATCACGCTCCTGCTGAATTCAACCCGACTCGATGAGAATCAACGGAAAGAACTTTCCAAGATACTCAGAGCTGCAGTGGATCACGCTGCGCCTGAGACTGGGATTCGACCGACGATTTCTTTTTTCGAGCCCGGAGAGACAGGACATCAGCAAAAACTCAAGTGGCCAAAGGGCACGTCCCTGAGTAGCTTGGCCAAGACTCCTTTAAAGATCGGATACGAAATTCCAATATTTAAAGACGTCCTCGGCCCCGTACTTAAAACCCTGGGACTCAACGCAGAGTTCGTATCCCTTCCATCCGAGCAAGCGCTGGATGCCGAGTTACTTGCCTCTGGCATTCAGAACGGCCGTCACGTCATCTTGCAAGACATCCTGGAATGGCCAAATGTATCTCATTTCCTAGCCCAGGCTCCGCTCACCCATAGCGCACTTAAGAATGTCGCATCCCACTCATCATCAACCCTTCCACCCGATGAAGCTTCGTTGAGAAGCTTTGAAAATGCAGCGCTTCAGGAAATGGCGTTTGTTCCAATTGCCAGAAAACATCCTGTAGCCGAATCAAAAGCCACTTCTGATATTTGCCTAACTTGGACCTCGAAAGGTGAGCTCACGTTCAGTGACGCCAAAAATTGCGATGCAGCAAAA
>JBJMMA010000059.1:0-17492 GCA_045805065.1 Bdellovibrionia bacterium
CGTCATAGACGCCACTTGCACCGGAGTAGGTGAATTTGATGGAAGCATTCAAGGCATCGCTCGTAATGACGGGGCTTGAAATACTGGTAGGCGCAGGCGTTGGGCTTGCGACCACTGAGCTGATGACTTCCGTCACGACGGCAGAAGTATCCATAGGCGAGCTCACTTGGGCTATGAGCAAAATCTTGCTTGGGGAGCCAAGGTCTGTCTTGAGAAGCGACGCGTTTGCAACACCATTGGCAGCTGACCAGGTGATAGCCTTGACAAAGGTCCATTGCCAGGTGGTCTTTGTGCTGCCTGAGAACTTGTAAAGATTTCCGTTCTCAATCAAGTAATTTGCGCCGATTCCAGAGATGCTGTAGCCACTCGATGCATTCGCATCCGTATCCAGAAAAAACTGGAGCTGGGTTGGAGTCCCGGCGTAGTTCATTCTGTAGTAAATCTTGGTCGAGTCATTCGACGCAGTCGGCGCGGTCAGCGCCATGGCGTCGAGCGACGAAATTGCTCCAAGTCCAATAAGACCTAATTTGAGGCCAACGTGCTTCATTTTACCCATGATACCCCCAGCATGTAGAAGACTCAGCGGACAGCAAGTGGTGAAGTTTTGCTTTGAGCGAATTCAGAGTGCACCATGCCCCGTGCACTCAAGGCTCACTTTTAGATGTTTGCTGTATTGAAAGGTTAACTAGTCCCACCACGCAGTTCAATACGTGTCAGGAATGACTAAGTTTTTATAATTTTTTAGTTTAATAAACGAAAAGTAAATAGAGCCGTTTTATAGGGCTTATTTAGCGAAATAAAATTTGAATGTGTGTCGACAGAGACACTTCAGGGTCTTTCGACGGCGAATTGGTAAGGACCTGAACCATCCCAGCTGACATCACGGACTGAGCCTGGGACAATTCGAGTAAAGCCAAGTCGTGCTCGTATCTTATAGGCAGGCGTTTCTAGAATTGCTGCTTCCACGTTTTTGCCTCGATTAATGGCGGCGTATAAGACACTGTCATTGTCTTCAGCGAGCACCGTTCGGATTTGTTTGATCTGAGGATTGAGTCGGATGACTTCCTCGAACAATGTTGAGCCGAGTCCTATACGTCGATGGTTGGAATCTACTGTCATCCGATTAATGATCAGGACATCGCGATCAATGTAGTAGTCGAGACTTCCTAGTTTGGTTCCGGATTCATAGATCACGGCGATGGTCGAGTGCTTACCCGGATACTCGATCATCGGTCGGCCAGGTTGAACTTCCATTTGCAGAAGCGGGGCGCGGTTCAGCGCTTTTTCAAGCTTGAGACGAGTCTCTTTTGCCCATGCGCCTTCAGGAGTGAACCGTCCTTGAAGATGCAGGCTGACCGAGTGGGCGATACAAGAGTCAGTGGCCCAAGCGCGCGAGGTATTGAAATTTAATCCGACCACAGCTGTTAAAATCGCGAGAAGCGATATCTGGCGGAAGTGGTTCATGACATCGAGTTTAGCATGAGAGATTGAAAAGCCAGGGTCTGCTTCGGAGGGCGTTTGTATATTGATTCAATGTAACAAGTAAAATAGTTGCATTGTTTAGGAATTGTGAAGGCTCGTCATAATTAATTGTTTTTCTTATATAATTATAATTGAGCGAGGGCTATTAAGTTACTGAAATTACTCCGATAATATAAATACGACAGGCAGCTTTGTTGTGCTTTGAACTTCTTCGTCGTGAAAACGGGAGTAGTGCAGATGAGAATCACAACTAAAGCAGGGGGTTTGAGCACGATTCGTTTCGTGCTGATATTTAGTGCGGTTGTCATTTCTGCTTTCTCATCTCCTCAGTTGTTTGCGTTTTCTGAAAATGCTCAAACTTTCACGTATCAGGGCCAGCTGCTCAACAGCTTGGGCAATCCTCTGCTCGACCACACCGTGGTCCTCGTTCTCTCCATCTACAATCCAGGCAAGACCTGTCTTTTGTACGAAGAGACTCAAACGGTTGATACCTATGCTTCGGATGGAATGTTCTCCGTTCAAGTCGGACAATCAACGACCACAGGCGGAAAGCGCACTGCAAGCGATCCAGGCCTGAGAATGGCGACGATCTTCAGAAACGATGGATCGCAAGTGCGCGCTGCGGGCACAAACTGCGCGGGCGGATACACCGCAACCGCAGGCGATACTCGAGTGATGGCCGTGAAAATCACGCCAAGCACCACTGGCATTCAGGTCTCGCTGACTCCGGATGAAACCATTGATTCGGTTCCACAAGCGTGGTCCGCAGAAACTCTTCAAGGCATCCCAATTGGTAACTTCATTCAGCTCTCCGGCTCCGACGCTGTGGTGCCGACAGGCTACGGCGTCAAGGTCAATGGATCTGAAGTGATTGATTCGAGCGGTCATTGGGTGGGATCAAGCTCTGGTCTCGCGGGTCCTACTGGCGCTACGGGTGCCGTTGGCGCAACGGGTGCGACAGGTCCGACTGGTGCCGCTGGTGCAACCGGTCCTACGGGTGCGACGGGTAGCGCGGGTCCAACTGGATCGAACGGCGCTACTGGTGCGACCGGTGCGACCGGTGCAACGGGATCTGCAGGCTCAGCGGGCTCAACTGGTGCTACGGGTGTTACCGGCGCTACTGGAGCGACTGGCGCCACGGGCGCTACAGGTACGAATGGTACAAATGGAACAAACGGTGCGACTGGAGCGACGGGTGTTACTGGCGCCACGGGCGCAACCGGTGTCACTGGAGCAACGGGTGCTACCGGCGCAAACGGCGCTACTGGAGCGACAGGCGCTACAGGCACGAATGGAACGAATGGAACAAACGGGGCGACTGGTGCCACGGGTGCGACAGGCGCAACTGGCGATACCGGAGCCACTGGCGCTACTGGAGCCACTGGTGCTACAGGCGCTACAGGCGCGACCGGTACTAACGGTACAAATGGAACCAACGGCGCGACTGGAGCGACGGGTGTTACTGGAGCGACGGGCGCTACTGGTGCCACAGGATCGAACGGCACCAACGGTACGAATGGTTCAACAGGCGCGACCGGTGCTACGGGTGCAACAGGTGCCACGGGTGCAACTGGAACGAATGGTACAAATGGTTCGACGGGCGCCACAGGCGCTACGGGTGCCACTGGCTCGACAGGAGCGACGGGAGCAACTGGCGCAACAGGTGGAAGCCCATTTACGGTGAGCGGATCAGATGCTTACTTCACGGGTGGTAATATGGGAGTAGGGGTGACCGGACCCAACACTTCGCTGGATGTGTCTGGTGCAGTTTCGGTCCGTGGAGTGGCTGCGCCTTCGCTTTCGCCTGCAGGCCAGGGTCGCATCTATTTTGATTCCACACTCAATAAGTTCCAAGTTTCAGAGAATGGCGGTGCGTTTTCAGATCTCAGACTGTGGACGCTCTCGGGATCTTCTGTTTATTACGCCAACAGTGTCACGATCGGAAATCAAGCCACACGAACGACTTCATCATCGCGTGGACAGCTTGCGCTCTCGTCGACTTACAGCCAAACGCAGGCTAGCGCGGCAACGGTGGATTGGAACGTCGGAAATATCCAGGAAGTGGCGTCGTTTGTTTGTAATGGAACCAATACGATCACATTTACCAATATGGCGGATGGAGGCGCGTACACTTTGCTTTTAAGTGGCACTGCTGCGCACTCAGGCAATTGTGTTTTCAGTGCGAGCGGATTGACCTTTAAAACATCAGCTGGGGCGGCTGCGCCGACGGCAAGCAAAGATGTCCTCTTTACCTTTGTTCGAGTCGGCAGTACCGTCATTTACAATATGAGCGACAATTTGCAGTAACGCTGATTTGAGCCATCCTTTAAAAGGAAACTGTCGAATGACCAAGAAAAAATTTCTCTTATTCAACCCGACTAACGGCCTCCATACTTCCTATAACACTCTGCAGGAACTTCATGCGGCTCGTGAAAAACTTTTACAAATCGAGTTAGAAAAACTTCGCCCGCAATACAGGATCCTGGAAGAGGTTTTTTACGAGAATGGCGATTCGGAGACCAGGCCACTTGCAGAAGATCATCCGCACCAAACCGGTGCTCACGTGCAGATGAATTACTCTCACGTCACGCCTTCGATTTCTGAACCTCATCCCTTAATCAAGAAAACGGAAACCCTATAATGAAACTAGGCGAAGGCGTTTTTTGTCAGAACCTGGCTGAGTTCCCAGAGCTCAATCTTGCGATCACCGTGACGGTTTTTAAACCGGGTGCGGCCTGTCAGGTGCTTTGGGAAGATCCAAGTCAGCCGATGAATCTCCAAACTTATTTTCGTAGCCATGTTCCGCTGACGGGACCTTTTAGAATCACGCAAAAGTTTCAAGATGCTCCGGATGAAGATGTGATTGTCGAGCAAGGAGGCCTCTGGCCTCATCAAGAAATCCGCGCGGGCTTTAGGGGAGTGATTGCGAGACCTCTCCATGGTGAAACCACGGGTGAGCATTTTTGCATTGGACCCATCGATGTCAAAAAACATTCGATGGTCTATCAGAAGCATGATCTCAAAGAAGGCAGCTCACTCATAGTGCAGCCTGGAAACTTGCTCCTCGCGTGCGGGAAAAATTACCTGATCAACGGCAAGCAACGATCCTCAAGTGATAGCCCCTGGAGTATTACAGCTTGCCAGAAAGAGCGAGCTCATGTGCAGGCGATCGAGCCCTGCCGGATTTTGACCTATCAAGCGGTTCCTCATTCGCGAATGAAGGTGTAGAGTTAAATGAATCGTCGAGCATTTTTACAAATACTCGGATCGTTTTTGCTGCTTTTCACCGAAAAAGCGTTCGGGTTTTTTAATGTATTGATGTTCAAGAAAAAGGCGAGCGGATGCACGCCGTCTGTCGTCAACCTCACGATTTCTGCCAATACTCTGAAGTATAATATTTTTACTGCGGCAGGATCTCCATCCTCATGCGTGACCGTCAATCTGACGATCGATCCTGGGGTCTATGTCTGGAGTGATTCGACGGCAACGGCCGCTATCGAGTTTGGAGCGCTTCCCGCTGGCTCTACTGTAACCATTACGAACAATGGGTACATCATGGGGATGGGGGGCAAGGGTGGTTCGTGTTTTAATGGCACCGGTAATCCTGGGCCTGGGGCAGCAGGTGGGCCCGCAATACGATTGACCTGTCCTGCAACGATTAATTCTCAAACCGGTTATGTCCTGGGCGGAGGTGGGGGCGGGGGCGCTGACGGACCAGAAATGGGTGGCGGTGGCGGTGCGGGTGGCGGTGCTGGGGGTGACGCGGAGAGTACGTCAGGACCAGTGCATTCTTATGGTGGTGCGGGCGGTGCCGTTGGTTCATCGGGTGCCGCCGGCCAGTATGGGACTGTAGGAGCTGCCTATTACTGTGGAGGAGGGGGCGGCGGAAGAGTCGTACCTAGTACTACAACAGCAGGTCCCGCACCCACCACAGCCCCAGTCGCTGGCACCGGGGGCTCCGGAGGAGGAACCGGTGCTGCTTATTATTCGACCGACTCGAAGTTTGGCGGGACTGGCGTGGGAGGGTCGGGCGGAGGACCGGGTGTTGCCGGTGGTAACGCAAGCTCGACGACATCAGGCTCATCGGGTGCGGGAGGCGGAGCCGGTGGTGGCGGCGGGGGTTATGGAGCCGCGGGTGGAACGGGTTCTTGGAAAGGAGCCGCCGGATTCGCAGGGGGAGCTGGAGGCAACGCGGTTGTACTCAACGGCAAATCCGTGACCTGGGTAGGCGGATTAGGCGCCAACAAAGTCTACGGCGCGATTTCCTAAATAAGGCTCAAAAACAAAAAGCCCAGGTCGCATTCCGTTTTACCGGAGATTGCGCCTGGGCTTTTTTTAGGTCAGAAAGAGTGATCGCTTATTGGTAGTCGCACTCTTTGGCAGTGCCAACGATCGGATCACCGAACGTTGCATTGTTGCATGCGATGCTTCCGGTAGCAGTCTTGGTGTACCACTTGGTGCCTGCGCCGTAGCGTACCGTCTTGGTCCCGCTGAAGCTGCAGGTGCCGCCTTCAGTCGCGCACATGGTCCAGGTGTTCGTCGGAGCGCTGCTCATGTCGATGTCGCACTCCTTGGTGTAGCCATAAGCCGGGTCACCAAAGGTTGAGTTGCTGCAGGCGATGCTTCCCGTTGCAACCTTGGTCGTCCAGCTCGTGCCTGTGCCGTAGCGGATGGTGTAGGTTCCGTTGAAGGTACAAGTGCCATTCTCGGCTGCGCACTTCACCCAATTAGATCCCGTTGATGTTGGGCTCGGAGATGGAGTGGCAGTCGCCGTAGGCGTTGGAGTTGGAGTAGCAGTGGCCGTTGGCGTAGGCGATGGGGTGGTGGACGACATGTCGACGTCGCATTCCTTTGCGGTGCCTACGATTGGGTCACCAAATACCGAGTTGTTGCAGGCGATACTGCCGGTCGCGGTTTTGGTGGTCCAGCTGGAGCCCGCGCCGTAGCGAACCGTGTGGGTTCCGTTGAAAGTGCAGGTGCCACTCTCACTCGCGCACTTCACCCAATTGGATCCCGTCGCAGTTGGCGACGGAGAAGGGGATGACGTTGCAGTTGGAGTCGGAGTCGGAGTTGCGGTCGCCGTTGGGGTTGGAGTAGGCGTCGCCGGAGTGCCTGCGCTTGGCAGGTAAGGAAACGCTGGCATTCCTGCCGCTGCACGGCTTGCATACGTGGTGTTGGACGACGTCGCACCTGCGTTGGAGATGGCGTCAGGTCCAATGAACTTGTTGCCACTGATGGAAATCGAAGATGGCTGATTGTAGAAATCAACCGCCGGGCCGTTTCCGCGATCTTCGATCACCGTCGTTCCCGTCATGGTGAACGTATGAGTGTAAGCGCTGTTGAGGCCTTCTGGTCCATATCCGATCAGATCGTTGTTCTGAGAGTTTGGACCTTTTTCAATCACGCTGTTGGTGATCGTGACTTGACCGCCGTTGGAGATGTCCAAAGAGCGGCTGTCTTCGCCATCGACAGTAGCGATCACGCTTCCATCGACAATGGTCTTGGCGGCGCGGCTCTTGAGCGCGTGACCGCCGAGCTTTGCGTGCAGGCTTTGGCTGTTCCGGAAAGTGAAAGAAGCAGACCCACCGATGTACATGTTGTGAGCCATGCCGCTGCCAGCGTTCATGCCGTTATTATAAAATTTGCTGTTTTGAATGAGGAGGGTGTCACCCGAGGCGCTTGAGAGAAGTCCGTCATCGTTATCGTGGATGTAGACGTTATCAAGAGTCAGGTTGGAGCCCGCTGCATCATGGCGAATGCCTGCGTAATTCTCATTGTCGGAGGCGCCATAAAGCTCCAGGTTTCTGATGACAGCGTTTTTTCCAGCCGTCACGATGATGCCCTTTTGACCGCAGACCTTACCGGTCATGGCAGGCATGGTGCCGGTGCCAACGACCGTGATATTGTCCTTAGTAATGTACATACAGTCATTGTAGGTACCTGATGCGATGGAAATGGTATCTCCCGCAGCAGCTGCGTTCAGTGCCTGGCTTGGCAAAGAGTAGGCGCATCCGCTTTGGCAGACGTTCAAAGTTGCTGCCATCGCAGGCGTGGACAGTGCTCCTGCCGCACCCAGAGCGATGAGGCTCAACTTTTGAAATCGAAAATAAGTCATTCGTACTTCTCCAATTCTTAGTGTGAACTCGTCTTGATGATTCTGTTCTCCATCAGAGAACAGAAGTCGAAGTACTGTAAACACTCTAAAAGTTCAGTACAATGAGGATTTATTCAATACGGCAAGTTTATTCATTGCCGCATGGTTGAGAAAGGCGAGAGCGAGCAACAGTAAGGGTGCGGTCTGGGATTTGCGAGATGGAGCGATCATGGCACGATCAACCGCACGAAAAACGAAATCATCAGCAAAACAACTCGCACGCAGAAACAGTACCGCTCTCCGCGGCCGAAACATTCAGGCCCGTCGCGACGCCTTGGATCGCGCCAAGCAAGGGAAGCCTAAACGCGATGAGCAAAAAGCCGACCGTGCGACTGGCACTTCTGCTAAGCAACATTTGAAAAAGCCAGGTCTTGAGAAAGACATGGTTCCACGGCCGCATTATCAGGCTCCTTCTTATAAAGGATCCGAAAAACTCAAAGACAAAGTGGCACTTATTACGGGTGCGGACTCAGGCATTGGCCGCGCGGTTGCTATCCTTTATGCCCGCGAAGGCGCGGACATCGCCATCGTGTATCTCAATGAGGATGAAGATGCGTTTGAGACTGCGCAGGAAGTTCGCAAGGAAGGACGCCGAGCGATTCTGATTCCGGGCGATGTTACGGATTTTGATTTCTGCCAGAACGCGGTCGAGCAGACGCTTCAGGAATTTGGAAAGCTTGATATTCTGGTCAACAATGCCGCGTTCCAAGAGCATGTGGATTCGTTTGATGAGCTTTCCATTGAACAGTGGGATCTGACTTTCAAGACCAATATTTATGGTTACTTCTATATGGCCAAGGCCGCGCTTCCTCATATGAAGGAGGGAGGGGCGGTCATCAATACGGGCTCTGTGAATGCTTTTCGTGGAAATAAGAGCCTGATTGATTATTCAGCAACCAAGGGCGCCATTCATGCTTTCACCAAATCTCTTGCGATGAGTCTGGTCGAAAAGAAAATCCGGGTCAACTGCGTGGCGCCAGGCCCTGTATGGACGCCGTTCATTCCATCGGACTCGCCCGAAGTCAGTCTGGATGAGTTTGGAAAGTCGGTTCCCATGGAGCGCGCGGCGCAGCCTGAAGAGGTCGCTCCGAGCTTTGTGTTTTTCGCGGCTGAGTCCGATTCAAGCTACATTACTGGCGAGGTCTTGGGTGTCTTAGGTGGCGAGCCAATGGGAGCTTAAAGTGAAGGCACTTTTGAGCTTTCGCACTCTTGTTTGGTGATGGCATATGCGGCTAAGGCTTCGTCATCTGTCATGGGAGCCATCATGTCTGCCCAGGTAGCATCGCTACGAAGATTCGGATTTTGAATGTCGAAAGAAACTTGAAATGGAGTTGCTTCGGTCACGGTCTCGCTTGAGAGGAGCTGGCCCCAGCAGTTGTAGGTATTGTATCGAACCGTTTCCGTGACTTCGGCTTGCCGCTGGTATTGGCCTTGCCAAAACTCCGCTACGTAGTTTCCGAAAGAAAAGCTGTGAGAGCCTCGGGTCAAAGTGAGCTCCACCGACACTTGACAGGCATTAGAAGTATAAGCCATGGAGCGCGCGAGAACCGTGCGGTAGTGGAGCGGCCTGTCGCAGTGATAATGTTCGGCGAATGCGGCAGAAGTACTAAGAGCGCAGATGAGGGTTACAAGGGTAGAGTATTTCATATATTCTCCAGAAAGTATTGAAGACTTCATTGCTAGAAGTTCAGCAGTAAATGGCCACCTTCAAAAAAGCCACCTGGTCTGCAATCTACTTTGTCGGTCTCAAGAAGGTGTACTGGGCAGTCCATGAGCCTTCTGATGACAGATTCTGTTTTGAAGAACAGCTCATCATGGACGGCGACGACTCCCTCGGCATTAGGTCCGGTACCGCTACCGCTTTGACCAATGTAACCTACGACTTTGTCCTGATGAACGAGGCTTTCTGCTATCTTTTTGAAGATCATGGATTTCGGATACTTGGCTCTGAGACTATTGATGTTTTTTCGGAAGTAGATGTCGCATGGCTCGATTGCCCAGCTGTAATTGTATCCGGCGAGCGGGATCAAACATTTGATATATTCTTCGCCATAGAGCTGGGAAAGGGGGAACTCACCGCGCTTGTTGACAAAGCCATTTAAGTTTCCCTGAGCCAAGTCCCATTTGGCAAGCGCGTAAACTCCTTTCAGATGGGATGCTCCCACTCGAGTGACAAAGTCATAGGCCGCCGCATAATTGTTCGGTTGAGAGAGCACAGCTTGAAATGCCATTTCGGCGCTCACCACCTGGTTGTAAGTCGATTCAGGGTGAACAATCCAATAGGCCTCGTGAAATAGGATCGCCATCTGGTCATTGTGGCTGAGTTTCTCAAATCCTGGCAAAAGGTAGGTGGTCTTTTGAGGGATATCCGTCAGTGCAAAGAGCTGAAGATTGGCGGGGTCCACACCGGTGACGCGCTGAAACTCTGCCATGAGACGCTTGTAGATCTCGGGTGTTAGTTCTTGAGGTGAGGCCGTGTGATATTGTCTCACGGGTGTGGGCAGAATCGCGTTCAGGAAGTCCGTTCTCACTTTCGTGTCAATCAGCTCAAGGCCTGCGATGTAGTCAAACAATTCATTGAGAACAGGGATTTGTTCAGGCAGTCCGGAAATGGATTCTTCAGGCTCCACATAAAGTCCTGCGCTATAGAAAGTCATGTACCGGCCGTTTTTTACTACGCCGCCACCTCCGCCAACACCTTCTCCGCCTTTTCCCGCGTAAGCGGAGGCGAGAGTGGTTAAAAACAACAGGACAGAAATAATCGTACTTTTCATACGGACTCCTCATTGGATTTTGAAACGGGGGATTTTGAAACGGGATAAAGTTGAAGGGTGAAATTATAGACACGCGTCTGGTTGCCATCTTCGAGCAAGGCGCAAAGATCGCGACGAAAACGCTGAATGAGCTTTCGCGCCTGATCCAGTTTGGTCTCATCGATTGCCATCGTGATGGAGGTGATGTCTTTTTCCTCGGGCTGGCATTCGTCCACGGCGATCAAGGCTTTATGAATGAGCTGACGCTGCAGCTCGCGGTGCGCGCTGCTTGTGTTCACTGCGGACTGATTCGTGTGAAAGCGCGCAGACTTCACCAGCGATTTGTTTTCTACGAGTAGCAGGCCTAATCTTTTAAGGCGCTCAATGGCGGCCTTTGCTTCTTCCTTGGTGATCGAGAGCTGACGGGCGATCCAGAGTGGATCGGCCCGAAAGCCGCTGACAAACGTGAGCTCCAGGATGGCGTAGTGGTACCAATCCGATATCGCGGTAAACTCGTCGAGGCTGACCTGGTAAAAATCTGGGTTACTGTTTGGGCTGGATTCAATCAAACCAAAGGCTTTGAGGTCGGCAGGTGCCGCGGATAAGCGCTTGCAGATGGTCAGGATGCCTTTTTTGGAAATCGGACGCTTACCACTTAAGATCTGAGAAAGAGACGAGGCATCTAAATCCAGAGCCTTGGCAAAGGCCCGAAGCGAGTAGCGCGGGTTGCGTTTGCAACGTTCAGTGAACTGACGCTGCAACCAGAGCCGAAAGTTTAAGCGCTCGGTCTCTTTTGAATGGATCGTTTCCTGGCCTGTTCCCAATAGCATGGGTCGGCTTATAGCGGGCAGGTGCCCAGGAGTCTAGCAAAAGTGCCACAATGTGTGGCAGTCGAGTGCCACGGCTATGAGGCCATTCTTTCTTTAGAGTCGGAGGATTCATGAGAATCCATGGACTCAATAAGAACCTGAGACTCTTCAGGCGATGGATTGCGCGACACTTTTCTACCACTCCAGATGAGGCCGCTCAGGCCCGCCAGGAACGATCCCAGAATATATGCGAGATAAGCGCTATCTTTAACAGATGCCGCAGCCGAATCGCTGGAGAGGAAGCTTCCATTGATTCCTGGCAGAGCGCCTTTCACGGCATCGAGCAATGGATGCTTCTGAGGCTGATCCGGTTGATAGTCCTGACCCAGCTCCCAGAGTGAGACGCCACCCACTTGATAGTCTCGAACGACCCGAGTTTTTGCGGCCACGGATTGTTCGTTATCGTAAGTGATCCAGCCATCCGATGTTCTGATCCACGGGACTTGAGCGGTGCTATCAAAGTTGATCACGTTGGGCGCACGCGAGTAAGTGGCCATGATGTCGGCAAAGCGAATCTGTCCCCGCTTGTTCGGATCAGCGTTCTTGTTTCGAGGCTGATTTGGGCCCGTGCTTCCATCCCAAAATCTCCATCCGTAGAAGGGGATGCCAAGATTGATTTTGCTCAGTGGCGCACCCGCTTGTTGATACTGCTGCAGTGTCCAGAGATACGATGAGGTTCCTTGAAAGGCGGCATTGTGCCAGGTGAAATCGCAGCAACTGACATTATCGTAGACCATGACGTTGAATCGATCGACGTAATTGAACGCGCCGCTTTTCACCCATTGTGAAGCTTGAGACGGAAACGCATCCGTCGTGAGGAGCTTATTTCCGAGTCGTGCTCGGAGCGCTGCCATCAGCGAGATGATCACGTTTCTTGTGTCCGCATCGTCAATGGATTTTGACCATTCCCAATCGAGATCCAAACCATCGTAACCGTATTGCGTGAGTGCATCGACAATACGCTGTGCCTCGCGATCGGCACCATCTCGTTTGACGGCGTTGACAAGATTTGCGCCTGAGGTTCCCGCATCCGGGACAAGGTCATTCACCCAAAGGAGAAGCAGGACTTTGACATTGCGAGCGTGAGCCGCTTGAATGAACTCCGCTTGATCATTGGCAAGATTTCCCCAGCCTGCGTTCAGATTGATGCTTCCATCGGTATTGAAAGCCGCGCAGCAGTGAATGGCGTGAGTGAGGCCTGTCCAATCAATTGCAGACACGGGAGTGCCATCGGCAGGGTAGTAGGATCCCAAGCTCCATTGATCAATCGAGGATGTTGGATAAATCTCAAAAGGTTTCACTGCGCCTGAGTCCGTGCCCAAAGAGATGGTTTGATAGTAGCGCTTGAGATTCCAACCCATGGCGTCGGACATCGTTGAAATGCCATTCCAGGAGGACCAGCCTTTGTCGGTAGAAACCCAGCACTCCATGCCAAAGGCCCCGCGGCCGCAAACATCAGCTCTTCCATCACCATTGATATCGGCCAGGCGAATGGTTTGATAGTATTCAGGCACGCCCCATCCCATGGCGTCAGACATCGTTGTAATGCCGTACCAGGGCGTCCAGCCGCTACCAGATGAAATCCAGCAGTAGAGTCCTGCAGCGCCACGTGCGCAGAGATCGGCTTTGCCATCCCCATTGATGTCGGCAAGCTGAATGGTTTGATAGCCCACCGGGCTCGTCCATCCACCCGCATCCGAAAGTGTAGGAATGCCTGCGACTCGAACCCATCCACTGTTAGTGGACGTCCAGCACTCAATGCCTCCGCCGCCGCGCCCGCAAAGGTCAGCGCGTCCGTCTCCATTGATGTCAGCCATCTGGATCGTTTGATAGTACTGAGGCTTGTTCCACCCCATGGCATCTGACATCGTTGAAATTCCGTACCAAGGAACCCAATCCGTGCCCGTTGAAATCCAGCACTCAAGACCGTATCCGCCGCGTCCGCAGAGATCGGCTTTGCCATCGCCGTTGATATCAGCAAAATGAATCGTTTGGTAATACTCCGGGCGATTCCAGCCCATAGCATTGGAGAGTGTTGGGATCCCTTTGTGAGGAATCCATCCCGAGGCGCTCGAGGTCCAGCACATGAGTCCGCCTGCGCCTCGGACGCAAACGTCGGCTCTGCCATCGCCATTGATGTCAGCAAGGCGAATCGTCTGATAGTACTCAGGCCTGAACCAGCCTGCGGCATCGGACAAAGTTTGAATCGAAAAGGTCGGGCTCCAACCGCCCGCGTCCCAGAGCCAGCAAAGAAGACCTGCGGAACCGCGTGCGCAGACATCCGCTTTGCCATCTCCATTGATGTCAGCGAGCTGAATGGTTTCGTAGCCTATGGCCTGATTCCATCCGCCTGCATCCGAGAGAGTGGGGATTCCTGCAATCGATGTCCAGCCTGAAGGGCTTGCTGTCCAGCATTCAAGACCGTATCCGCCGCGTCCGCAAAGTTTTGTGTCACGGCTGCTCAGGAGTGCGCTTCTGGAGGAACTGGATCCTTGATCAACGACAAGACAGCCTTGAAATAACGTGGCCATCAAAAGCGCGAGAGCGGCATGGCGAATCAACATCATTTACCCCGGTTATGAGCTTCATTATTTCAGAACTCATATTGGGGAGGAATGCGTCATTTCGGACCTGGGGCGGCTTCACTTTTATGGTTTCACAGATGCCCTAAGAGCAGAAATGATCTCTGCACATACTGGATCCCATGCACTCGCTTGAAGAGTTGCAATGACCGCCTGGAGGGATATTGTTGATCCCGGGGTCGGTGCAGTAGTTGTCACGACACATGCTGGCTCCCTGGCATTCGCTTGAGTGCTCGCAGCGACCCCCGGGAGGAACGTTGTTGGTGCCTGGGTTAGAGCAAAAGCCATTGTGGCACATGCTGGCTCCCACGCACTCGCTCGAGGAGTCGCAATGACCTCCAGGAGGGATGTTGTTGACCCCGGGATCTGAGCAATAACCATTACGACAGAAGCTGGCGCCGCAGCAATCGCTGGAGTATGAGCAAACGACTCCAGGGTCTCGACATCCACTTGCGGCAAACGTATTGAGCTCATTGCGGTCAAAGAGCTCTTTGCTTTTTTTGAGAAGCGAGTTTGCAGCCGGGTTGGTCGAGCAGTCAGACGCGATGCTGTTTCCAGCAAATGAGCAAAGCGATAGAGCCAAGAGTACTAGCGAGAGAAACGTTCTCATCTTGTTATCCTTTCAAAGTAGGTTCAGGAAAAGGTTTTATTGAGACTTCCTGCACGAAGGATGGCTTGGGTTGTTCTCGCAGAGATCGCCAGATGGCTTGCAATCCGAGGAGTAGGGGTTAGCTTTGCAGTAAGGGACGCTACCTTTACAGTCCGAGGTGTAGGGATTGGCTTCGCATTTTGGAAGAGAGCCTTTGCAGTCGGAAGTATAAGGATTGGCTTCGCACTTAGGGAGTGAGCCTTGGCAATCCGAGGTGTATGGGTTTGCTTTACACTTAGGTAGCGAGCCTTGGCAATCTGACGTGTAGGGATTGGCTTCACACTTTGGAAGAGATCCTTTGCAGTCAGAAGTGTAAGGGTTGGCTTGGCACTTAGGAAGGGATCCTTGGCAATCCGAGGAGTAAGGATTTTGTTCGCACTTTGGGAGAGAGCCTTTGCAATCGGATGCGTATGGATTTTGTTCGCAGTACGGCAGAGATCCTCTGCAGTCAGACGCGTACGGGTTTTGTTTGCAGTAGGGGAGTGATCCTTTGCAGTCTGAAGAGTAGGGGTTTGCTTCGCAGGAAGGGAGCGATCCTTTGCACTCGGATGCATAAGGGTTTTGCTCGCAGTGAGATTTGGTTTTACATCGAGAGTCGGATGGATTGACTCGACAGAAAGCATCGGTGCCCGCGCACTCGGCCGCAGTTGGGTTTTTATCGCAGCTTTTGTAATCGGAGGCTGCGAAGCTGCTTCCGGCGAAACTGCAGAGCGATAGTGCAAACAATGCCAGCGAAAGATACGGTCTCATTTTGATCTCCTTCAATTTGGAGATCTGCGCATCGCAACCTATGTACCACGGTGAAGTGCCGCTATATTTGAGATCGCCTCATCGCACTCTGCGTTAATGGTGTCGTTGTGGCTAATGCTGGTGGAGAAGGGCACCATTTCTTCTGCTGGGAGAAGATATCTGATGCCCAACGGCACACGTGCTTTTCAATGTACGTAATTACAAGTGGTCATAGAGTAATCCACTTTCAGGTCAGACGTAATGACTGCCACCTTTCCTGAGCATCGCTGTAGAGTCCAATGGGGTGGGACACCTTGTTCATCTCTTCCTGTATCAACATACTGTTGACCGATGATTGTGAAAACGATTCGGGCAGCGTTCGCGGTTTCCTGAATTTCAATGGGTGTCACTTGCCACTGTCCTGACCGGTGCCCTACAACCAGTTGTTCGGCCATTTGAACAGCCCATCGGTCGTTACCGTTTATGGGTCGAGCACTGACAGTACTAGCGAGAAGGAGAGATGTTAGGAGGGCTAATTTGTAATTCATTGAATACCTCTTTGGTTACATTTTTCAGGAGCCCGGATCACTTTTGAGCTTCCGCTCAGGGCCCCGTATTGTATCGTTACAGTTTATTCGAATCCAATGGCTTTGTTTCGGCACATCACTTGGAACTGGAAGTCTTCGTCAACCGTGACTGTGCCATAGATAATGCCGCTATTGCCTGCGACGAGAGTGCCCCATTGTTCGCCATCGCGGTCGCGAAAGCTCAGCTTATTGGCCGAAGCTCCGATCATGATGGTATACGTTTGAGGCGCTTGCATGACTTCGGTCGCAGGATTTACTGGACGAAACGAAAGAGTTTCGATGCCAAAGCTTCCGACTTTTCCATTTAATGCGACTTGTGTGAGGCAGTGATTGAGCCCTCGCGAAGCGTAAAGGCAAGGTTGCTTTGGAATACACTCGAGATGAACGTTCCCGTTAGCAAAGGCTTGCGTTGCAAAAAAAGCAGAAAGTAAAATAAACATTTTCATATAAACTCCTTGTTTCTATTCATTAGTGAAGCGATTTCACTGTATTGCCATTAACCTCGAAGGTTTCGACCCAGGAATGATCCGTTCCCACTCCAATTAGGGAAAAGAAACGTTTCATGTGAGTGGCGTTTTCCTTGTGATCCACCATCATGGCTTTTTCGCTTTTCCAGATTTCGTGGAAGACGAATCGATTGGTCGGCTTCCCTTGCTGATCGACCACCTGATAGGCCTCGTAGCTGATGTTTCCAGTCTCTTTGCGAGTGGGCCCAATAATATCGTGCACCGCTTTTTCAAAGTCGGAGACTCTCTCGGGCTTAATGACCAGGATCGCGGAGCCCTTAAATACCGTAAAATCTGTTGTGACTGGTGACGCCCAGGCTGGCGTAACCATTGCTCCCAATAAGTAAACAACGGTTTTGTAAAGTGGTTTCATAGTTCAAGTCCTCTCTCTCAATCGGTTTGCGGTTTGTGCGGCGACATATACGTTGATTTGTTGGAAGAAATAATACACAAAGAAATCAATATTCTATTTCCTATAAGGAAATTATTGAGAGTGAGCGAATTTATGAAGATTCGAGATTTGTCAGTTTGGGAGTCGTTTTATTGGGTGGCAAAAGAAGGGAACTTTACTCGAGCTGCAAAACGACAGGGCCTCGGTCTTCCTCATTTGAGTAAGAGAATCGGCAAACTGGAAAGCGACCTCGGCGTTCGTCTCTTTCAACGATCGACCAGAAAAGTGAGCCTTACTCATGAGGGAAGGGGACTTTTCCCGCTGGTTCGGTCTTTTCTTGAAGACGCGCAAGGTCTTGAGGAGAGATTCGAGGCAAAGGAAGAGATTTCAGGAACGATTCGTCTCAGTTGCGTCACTGCGTTTGCTCATCGGAGAATCGCTCCTCTGATTGCTAAGTTCAATGAAACCTATCCTAAAGTCCGGTTTGAATTGGAGATCACCGATAGCCTCATTGATATCATCGACAATCAAATCGATCTTGCCATCCGTGTCCAAGAGCCTGCGGGCTCTGATTTCGTCTTTAAGAAGCTCATACCCAATGAGCTCGTTGTGTGCGCCTCACCTGGATATCTCAAGAAGGCCAAAAAGATACGCACTCCGGAAGATCTTTTGTCACACCGGGTTTTAACCCTTCAAGTGTACGAGGATTGTAGATTTAGCGGTTCTAAATTGAGTGTCGGTGATTTAATGAAAGCCCGCTCGATTTACTGTGAAAATGGCCTATTTTTGA
>JBJMMA010000060.1:0-80438 GCA_045805065.1 Bdellovibrionia bacterium
ACCCTTGATTCTTGGCTGTTCTCACCGTAGGTCGTCTAACCGGCCACGGGACGATGTCAGGCGGGCAGTTTGACTGGGGCGGTCGCCTCCTAAAGAGTAACGGAGGCGCGCGAAGGTACCCTCAGGCTGAGTGGAAACCAGCCGTAGAGTGCAAGGGCATAAGGGTGCTTAACTGCAAGACGGACATGTCGCGCAGATGCGAAAGCAGGTCCTAGTGATCCGGTGGTTCTGAATGGAAGGGCCATCGCTCAACGGATAAAAGGTACTCCGGGGATAACAGGGTTATCTCCCCCAAGAGTTCACATCGACGGGGAGGTTTGGCACCTCGATGTCGGCTCATCGCATCCTGGGGCTGGAGCAGGTCCCAAGGGTTTGGCTGTTCGCCAATTAAAGCGGTACGCGAGCTGGGTTCAGAACGTCGTGAGACAGTTCGGTCCCTATCTGCCGTAGGTGTTGGAGAAGTGAGAAGCGCTGTCCTTAGTACGAGAGGACCGGGATGGACGGACCGCTAGTTTGCCAGTTGTCACGCCAGTGGCAGTCGCTGGGTAGCTATGTCCGGACGAGATAACCGCTGAAAGCATCTAAGTGGGAAACTCTCTTCAAAACAACTTCTCCCAGGAGTTTAACTCCTCTAAGTCCCGCAGTAGACGACTGCGTTGATAGGGTGGGTGTGTACGTGTAGTAATACACTGAGCTGACCACTACTAATCGGACGAATGGCTTATCTTATTATTATTCTTTAGTCAGGATTCATTCTGACTACTGACCTTTCTGATTCTTCCCTATTCTTGGATCTCTGAGGGTTTACGAACCTCTGATCAGAGATTCAAGAATACGGAGAATGAGGGCTCTTGATCTGTCTCAGACAGAGCAGAGCGATAAAAATAGCTAGAAAGCTAACGCTAATTGAAAAAATTTAAATTTTAGTCTTGATCTATCGAACGCACTTATGGTTTTAGTCACTGCAACCAAAAGATTACCCAATCTGTTATAAGTTTGGGGGTGTCAATGGCGGCGGGGTTCCACCTGATCCCATCTCGAACTCAGAAGTTAAGCCCGCCCACGGCGATCCTAGTACCGAGGAAGCTCGGCGCTAACCTAGCTCGATGCCCCCATTTTTTTATCGAAAACCCTGGCTCTCAGTTGAAACACACTGCTGACCCAGGGTTTTTGCTTTTTCGATATCTTAAATTCAATGCCGCTTTTATTTGCTCTGTGTGAAATCTCCTTTATAAAGATAGAACACATACATTTAGGGAGAATCTCACATGGGTCGTGGACGTAAAAGTAAAGCAATCAAGATGAAGAACCGTAAAAACCAGGTTGCGAAGAAGGCACGTATTAAAAAGCGCGCCGAAACTGTGCGTAAAGCTCGCGCAAAATAGGTTCTAACTTAATAAAGTTTGAATATTTAAAAAAGGGAGAGACATCGTTAGATGTCTCTCCCTTTTTTGCTTTTCTGCGATTTAAGCGTCATTTTTCCGCCAAAAGCTGATCTATTTTCCGGTTCGTCAAAGATCTGGCGCCTTTTCCTCGTAAATTCAGCACTTTCTGCCGTCTTCCGTTCATTTCATGGGTTGTCGCGCGCGATTTGCTGTCTTAGACTTAAACTATGCGCGGAGCGAGCGGAGCTTGCTACCTGCCTTTGGGTCTTCATGGAGGAAGATTCAATTCTTTTCGGCTATTTGCCGATAAGTGTTCGAGAGGGATGGTAAACAGATCATGAGCTCTTTGCCCAAATATCAGAGGTTCATCGGAAGACTCCTCACCCAAACCTTGGCGGTTTCGCTCTCGTTCTCAATGACGTTTGGGACGTTTGGCGGATATGAATTATCGATTCAGAGCGCTCAGGCTGCGACTAAGCAAGAAGTCGATGGCGCCAAAGCAGAAATGCAGCAGGCTGAAAGAGATCTTAAGTCTCAAGAATCTGAGCTTAAGGAAAAAAAGAGTGAGTTAAAGGCCGTCGAGAGATCGATGGATGACGGCGATAATGCGAACTGTAGCCTGTGCCGTCCTAGTTGCACTGCAGGTTGTACTGACGAATTCGTGGCCACTTTGACTATCGCAAAAGATGCGAATCAGATGAGAGCCTTTCGTTCTGGCTCGGTTGATTCTTGCACCCTAATTTACGAAGAAAAGGGCGAAAGTATCCCATCTGCATGTAAAGCTCAGGTCCTCAAATGTACCTCGGTTGCGAAAGCACGCAGAAAGAAGCAGCTCGAAAGAGACATTAAAGAGCTTACCGACAGCATTAAAGACACAAAGAAAGAATTATCCGTAAAGCGCGAAGCATATAATAGCGCAAATGGTGATTGCGCCGACTGCGCTCTTGAAGCTCAAAAAGCTCAAATGCGCGCGATGTATCGCGAGCCTTCGACAGGTGAGTTGATTGTTGCAGGTATCGGTGCAGCGACTCCTCTTCTGATGGGCGGACTTGGCGCTTACATGGGCATCCGCGGGATGAATCAGTACACCGGGATGTACAACAACTATCTCAATACTTGCTCGACGATGGGCATTCCATGCTCCGCTCCAGGAATGGGCGGAATGGGAATGGCTGGCATGATGGGCGGTATGGGCATGGGAATGTACGGAATGGGCGGCCTTGGAATGCTCGGTATGGGCATGGGCGGCGGCTCACTTCTGGGTGGAATTGTCGGTGGTATCGGCGGCGGCATCCCAGGTTTCGGAATGATGGGAATGGGCATGCCAGGTATGGGCATGTACGGTAACGCTCTTGTTGGCGGCGTCGTCGGTGGTATCGGCGGCGGATTCCCTGGTTACGGCATGGGCATGATGGGCATGGGTATGCCTGGAATGGGCATGTACGGCATGGGCGGTTTCGGAATGCCTGGCCTCGGAATGCTCGGAATGGGTATGGGCGGTGGTGCCCTCGTTGGCGGAGTTGTCGGTGGAATCCCAGGTTATGGCATGGGCATGATGGGCATGGGTATGCCTGGAATGGGCATGGCCGGTCTCGGAATGATGGGAATGGGCATGCCTGGCCTCGGTATGATGGGTATGGGCATGTACGGTAACGCTCTTGTTGGCGGCGTCGTCGGTGGTATCGGCGGCGGATTCCCTGGTTACGGTATGGGCATGATGGGCATGGGTATGCCTGGAATGGGCATGTACGGCATGGGCATGGGCGGTCTCGGAATGCCTGGCTTCGGTATGCCCGGAATGGGCATGTACGGAAACTCCCTTGTTGGTGGAGTTGTCGGCGGTATCGGTGGCGGCATGGGCGGCCTCGGTATGCCTGGCATGGGCATGTACGGCATGGGTTTCCCTGGCATGGGCATGGCCGGAATGGGCGCACTTGGAATGGGCGGCGTAGGGATGATGGGCGCACCCGGTATGATGGGTAGCTTGTTTCCAAGCGGTTCTATGACCGGTGGTTGGGCTATGCCTAATACGGGTTGGGGCACGGGCTTCAATTCGGGCTTATTTCCAAATGGCAACAGCCAGTACGGAAACCTCTATAACCAATCTATGCAGTACGCGATGCAACAGGCTCAGCGTCAGCAATCCGATCTTATGCTTGCTCAACAACAAGCCTGGGAAGCTCAGCAGCGTGTAGGCCAGATCATGTCCAGTGGCGCCGGCTATGGCGGCGGTGGCATCGGTTTCGGAAATATCGGCGGAAGCTTTGGTGGCAGCTTTGGAGTCGGCGCAGCCGGATTCATGGGCTACGGCTTAGGCACCGGCGGCGGAATGCGCTCCTTCTAAGCAAGCCAGGCTAAGCAAGCCAGGACTGGATTTTAAATTGGAGGTCCCCCATGGATGGCGGAGCCTTAAAGTGGATCAAGGCCGCGCTCTCAGTCTTTGTTGTATTTCAGCTGACTGTGGTCTTGCTTGCCCCGAATGGCGATCATTATGTGGGGGCGACTCTCGAACCATTCGTCGAGCCTTACGCGAATTTCTTTGAGCTCACCAATAAATGGAGCTTCTTTGCTCCAGAGCCAGGGCCTCCTCCTGTCTTTGTCGAATACGAGATCCTGGGCGCAAATGGCGAGTCGATTCACAAGGCACGTTTTCCGGAAGAGAAGAGTCCTTACTTCCTAAGAGATCGGCAAAACCGCCGGATCGCATCCGTTGAGTTCATGATGCCGGGCGAGGACCGCGTGGAGAAGGTGATGGTGCCGTATCTTTGCGGGAAGAACCCTGAGGCGCAAGCCATCAAGCTTTGGCGCGTGGCCTATACCGTTCCTTCCATGGAAGATGTCGCCAGCGGAAAACGCCAGTTTGGCGATGAGGTCAATCTCGAGCGCCGGGTGGTTTCTCATACTTATTGTGAGAGGAAGATATGATTTCAATGCTGAGAGCGCAGGCGGGTCGTGCGGGAGCAGCTTGGAATCACTTCTGGTTTGAGGCTGAAACGGGTCCGCAGATGCGGGTGTTTCGGACCTGCTTTGCGACGCTGCTTTTTATAGCCTATTCAATCCGAAGCCTCGATCTTGAGCTCTTTTACTCGGATCATGGCCTGATCAAGCTCTCGGTCTTGGATGAGCTTGTTCCGATGAGTTACCGGTATTCGATCTTCCAGCTCTTTCCAAGCACGACGGCGCTTTGGATCGGGAATACGGTTTTTCTGGGAAGCCTTCTTGCGCTCATCTTTGGATTTTACCCAAGGGTTGCGGCGCTGGTGGCATCGATTCTTCATATTTCTTTTTTGCATCGCAATCTTGGGGCCTCTTACGGGATGGATACGATTGCGACGTTCTATCTGCTCTACCTTTGCCTGGCTGATTACCGTGACCGTCCCCAGGCCAGCGCGCTGGCCCGTTCTACGACGGAGTTTGTTCCTGACTTGCGATCGGTTGTGGGATCCATGGCTTTCAGGCTGTCTCAAATCCAGCTTTGCGTGATCTACGGGTATTCCGGATTACATAAGCTTCGTGGAATTTATTGGTGGAAGGGTGAGGGGATCTGGAGCGTTCTGGCTAATTTCCAGATGGCCCGCTTTGATTTCAGCTGGACCGCGCACTTTCCGTTCTTGCTGACTTTCATGAGCTTTGTCAGCCTGTTCTGGGAAATCTATTTTCCAGCCCTGATCTGGATCCGCCCTCTGCGCTATCCGCTTTTGGTCTTTGGCGTTTTATTCCATCTGGGGATTGGAATTTCGATCAGCATTCCATTCTTTGCCGCAGTCATGATTCTGATCTATATTCTCTACGTTGACGCAGCGCATTGCGCTATGGCGGAGCGTTATTTTCTAGCGAAGATTCAATCGATTCACTTTTTTCGTAAAGGTTTTCGTAAAGTTTCTTTGGGACACACCGAAGAGATCAGTGTCTAGGCTAGAGGACTTTGGTGGGTACTCGAAGTCTAGGCCACTTGACTGAGGACCGCTGCCGCTTGCCAAATCGCTGAGGAGGCGAAATGGGTACAGCAACAAGAGGTGGTGGTCCTCAGACGCTTTTCAGGGTAGTCTGAGCCCCGGGACCTTTCCCAACTCACTTATGATCAGACTCAATCACATTGGAATCGCCGTTGCCGATCTGCCAGGGCTGAAAAAGCTGTTTGGTATTTTGGGCGTTGAAGTGAATCACACTGAGCCAGTCCCTGAGCAGGGGGTAAAAACCCATTTCCTGCCGATCCAGCCTGATGCGGGCGGAAGTCATCTTGAGTTCCTGGAAGTCCTGGATCCTCAAGGAACTGTCGCGCAGTTCATCAATAAGCGTGGACCGGGAATTCATCATCTTTCTTTTACCGTTCCTCAGGGCGAACTCGACGCGCTTTGCGATCGACTTCGATCCGAGGGTTTTCGTCTGATCTATGAAAAGCCCAAAGCAGGGGCCCATCAGATGAGGATTAATTTCATTCATCCCGCCTCTGCAGGCGGAATGCTTATTGAAATCATGGAGCCAAACTCATGATGCCGATTCGCCTCACGCCTACCGTCAAAGCCATCATGATCGCTTGTTTTGCGGCGTTTGTGATCCAAAAGACCGGGGATGGCTTTTTTCACACAAGCATTGGGTACTACTTTGCGCTGACGCCTGATCTGGCGGTGAAGAATCACTATCTTTGGCAGCTGGTGACTTATGCGTTTCTGCACGCTGACGTCATGCATCTGTTCTTTAACCTCCTGATGCTCGCCTTTATTGGAAGTGAGCTCGAGATGATCTGGGGACGCGCCAAGTTCCTTCGGTACTACTTCTTTTGCTCGATCATGGCAGGGATCACCTATCTGGTGATCGCGCTCCTGGCTGACCAGACTTCCACCGCGATGGTTGGAGCTTCGGGGGGCATTTACGGGCTTTTGATGGCCTATGGCCTGATTTTCAGTGAGCGCGTCCTTTTGTTCATGATGCTCTTTCCGATGAAGGCCAAGCAATTTGTCTGGGTCTTGGCCGGGATTGAGTTCATGTCCTCTGTCTTTTCAGCTCATAACGCCTGGGGAAGTGTGGCGCATCTGGGCGGTATGGCGGCTGGCTTTGGACTTCTTTGGGGTCAGGCTGCATGGCGCGTTTATAAAAGACAGCGTTCCGAGTCAGCCGAGCTTCGTCGCCGAGACAAGCGTCGGAAGTCATCGAATCACCTTCGCCTGGTGGTTAACAAAGACAAAGGTGGCTCTAAATCCAAGTCAAATGATCAGGATTCGGACGACTCGCCCAAAACGTGGCACTAATGGGCACTGATTGAAGAGTCCCCCGGCTTGGGGTTGACATGAGAGTGACCGGCGATCTAATAATGACTCCCTATGACACTCCTCCACGAAGCTGTAGAAGCTAAGAAGTTTGATGTTCGTGTAATTGAAAGAAACGTTGCTCGCGGTGTTGTCCCTGACGCTGATGCGAAGAAGGTAGTGCAATCCCTTCCGGATGACGCTGAAGCAGGCGAGTGGGTTAGCATTGAATCCATCGCTGGCGAAACGCCATCCAACTCCTAAGCTCGAATTCATTCAGCTTTTCATCTGAAATAAACTTTTAGCGGTAACCCCCGATTGAGTTCGGTGATCTATTCGGGGTATACCGCCATTCTATTTTGCCTCTACAGCTCGCTGTAGTGCGCTTTTATCGATGCGGATAAGCCGCATCGCCTATGCAAGGTGGCTATGTCGAATTCATCGTCTGGTGTTGAATCGGTTGTCATCGTCGGTACTGGACCTGCGGGTCTTACGGCCGCGATCTATACTGCACGCGCGAATCTGAGTCCGTTGTGCATTGAGGGTGAGCAACCCGGTGGACAGCTGACCATCACTAGCGATGTGGAAAACTATCCTGGATTCGCAGAGCCAGTGACGGGACCGAATCTGATGTCGGCGTTCCGTGAGCAAGCAGCGCGTTTCGGCACGCGCTTTCTGCAAGGCCACATCAACAAAGTCGATCTCTCGAAGCGTCCGTTCAAGCTTCAGCTTTCGGACGGAAAAGAGATTCTCACCGAGACGTTGATCTTGGCTACTGGCGCATCAGCCAAGTGGTTGGGCCTTCCAAGCGAGCGCAAGCTCATGGGCAAAGGCGTCTCCGCATGCGCGACTTGCGACGGATTCTTTTTCCGCAACATGGATATCATCGTAGTTGGCGGTGGTGACACCGCAATGGAAGAAGCAACTTTCCTGACTCGCTTTGCGAAAACGGTCACGATCGTTCATCGCCGCGACAAGCTCAGAGCAAGTCGCATCATGCAAGACAAGGCGGCAAAGAATCCAAAAATCAAGTTCATCTGGAACACAGGCATTGATGAAGTCTTGGGCGATCAGGCTGTCACCGGTGTACGTTTGAGAAATCTTCAAACGAACGAAGTGACGGATATGCCTGCTCAAGGCCTTTTCATTGCCATCGGACATGAGCCAAACACGGGCCCATTCAAAGAATTTTTGAAAACGGATGAGTCTGGCTACATCATTGTTGAGCCAGGAACTACCAAGACCAATATCCCAGGTGTTTTCGCAGCTGGCGACGTGGCAGATAAAGTCTATCGCCAGGCGGTTACCGCGGCAGGCACCGGATGCATGGCTGCAATCGACGCTGAGCGTTTCCTAGAGTCTGTCGAGTAAGGCTCATCGGTCGAGTAAGACCCCAGGAGTTTAATTTTTATGTCTACTTCCCAAAAAGATTCTACCTCAAAAGAGTCTACAAAGACGAATCCGGCAACGCCAGCAACGGAGAGTGATCTTTCCGAACAGGTTCAGGTTCGCTTTGATAAACTTGCACGCATTCGCGATCGTAAAGAGAATCCATATAAGAATGGATTCAATCCAAGCGCACTGGCTTCCGAGCTTCACTCCTCCCATGGCTCCAAATCCAAGGAAGAGCTTGAAGCTGCTGCGATTCCAGCGTCTGTTGCCGGACGCATTATGGCGATTCGTGATTTCGGGAAGGCATCTTTCATTCGCTTGAAGGATCGCACGGGCCTGATTCAGCTCTTCGTCCAGAAAGATAAGATCGGTCCTGAGAACTATGCTCGTTTCAAAGAGCTGGACCTCGGCGACATCGTTTTCTCAAAGGGCACGGTCTTTAAGACCAAGACCGGCGAACTTTCGGTGAACTCGGACTCTGTTGAGCTTGTGACGAAGTCGCTTCGTCCGATGCCAGAGAAGTTCCATGGCATTTCTGACGTTGAGATCAAGTATCGCCAACGTTATCTCGATTTGATCGTTACGGAAGAAACGAAGGAAACTTTCCGGAAGCGCTCCAAGATCGTTGAGACGATTCGTCGCTTCTTTGTCGATCATGACTTCATGGAAGTCGAAACGCCGATGATGCATCCAGTGGCTGGCGGCGCAACGGCTCGTCCTTTCAAGACGCATCACAATGCACTGGATATGCAGCTTTTCCTGCGTATCGCACCTGAGCTTTATTTGAAGCGCCTGGTGGTGGGTGGATTTGAGCGTGTGTTCGAGATCAATCGCAACTTTCGTAACGAAGGCATTTCGATCAAGCATAATCCAGAGTTCACGATGCTTGAGTTCTATCAAGCGTACGCGACCTATGAAGACTTGATGGATCTCACCGAAAAGCTTTTCCAGAAAATTGCTGACGATGTGGTCGGCTCCCGCAAGATCACTTATCAAGGCACCGAAATCAACTTGGATGGCAGCTGGGAACGCATCAGCGTTGAAGACGCGATCATGAAGTATTCCGGATTCGGAAAGTTTGCTGACCGCTCCAAGCTTCGCGATCGCGATACGCTCCTTGCCTACGGCAAGGAGAAGAAGCTTTCGATGAATCCAAAGGATTCGACGGGCGGCCTCATGATGGTGATCTTTGATGAGGAAGTGGAGTCCAAGCTCATTCAACCAACGTTTGTGACGCTTTATCCGTTGGATATTTCGCCGCTCTCTCGTCAGAACGAGAAGGATCCTTTCCTGGTTGATCGTTTCGAGATGTATATTTATGGCCGCGAGATGGCGAATGCCTTCTCCGAGCTCAACGATCCAATCGATCAGAAGCAGCGTTTTGAACATCAAGTCGATGCCAAGAACGCAGGTAATGAAGAAGCCTGCGACATGGATGAAGACTACGTTACCGCTCTTGAGTACGGCATGCCTCCAACAGCAGGTCAGGGAATTGGCATTGATCGTCTGGTCATGCTCTTCACGGATTCGCCAAGTATTCGTGACGTGATTCTCTTCCCACTGATGCGTCCTGTGAAGACTCACAACGTTGAAGTAAAAGGTGACGGAGAAGCCTGATGTCGAACCGAAGCGTCTCGGCAGTGGGATTACTGGCCAGGCGCTTTCTTTTATCCAAATCGTCAGACGGCTTTTTGTCGCTGATTGCCTGGGTATCGGTGGTCGGAGTTGCTTTAGGGGTTCTTGCGCTTGTCGTTGTCACGAGCGTGATCAATGGCTTTGAAGGCGAGCTTGCTCGAGTCATCACCGGGATGAACGGGGATGTCGTTCTCTATACGCGTACCGATCCGTTGCGAGACGTGGATGCGATCGAGCGTCGTATTCGGGATGTCGTTCCTGAAACTCAAGCCATCACAGATCTCTTTGTGACTGAGCTCATGGCCGCAGGGCCTTCAGGTGTCGCTGGCGCGATTCTCGAAGGCCTCGACATGCGCACTGTGAATCTGGTGACCGAGGAGTCCAAGCATCTCACAGAAGGGCGAATGCCTTCGGCTCCAAATGAGGTCGCTTTAGGTTCCTTCATTGCGGATCGATTGGGTCTGCACCCAGGTGGAACGGTGCGCCTGATTATTCCGACATTGAATGAAGAGGGGCGTGAGGGTGAGGTCGAGGCTCCACGCGCCGCTGAGATGAATGTCACAGGTGTCATCAGAATGGGTCTGTATGAGTACGATTCCAAGTTCGTCTACGGCACATTGGAAGGCGTTCAAAAGCTTTTGAATTATCCTGATCGGGTCACGTCCTTCAAAATCAAACTGACTCCTGGATCCAATAGCACCCGGGTCGCGGAGCGTTTAGGCGATCAGTTTGGATATCCATTCCGCGCCAAGAACTGGGCGATGCTGAATAAGAACCTTCTCTATGCCATCTCCTTGGAGAAGGCTGTGATTGCCATCATTCTCACAGTGATCATCATTGTGGCTGCGTTTAACGTGGTGAGTACTCTCATGATGATGATTCATGACAAGACCAAGGAGATCGCCATTCTTAAGGCCATGGGGTTTAAGCCAAGCCAAAGCTTTGGTCTTTTCTGCATGATCGGCGTGGGAATGGGGATTGTCGGGACGTTCTTTGGGGTAGCGATTGCTATGGGCGTCAATACCATCCTGGCCAAAACGCATCTGATTCGTTTGCCGGCAGATATTTACTATATCAGCTTTCTTCCGGTCATCGTACGTTGGAAAGAGGTGGGAATGATCGCATTGGTCGCGATCAGCATTTCATTCCTGGCAACGCTTTATCCGGGTTGGAAAGTGGCAAGAAGATCCCCGCTGGATGGCCTCAGGTACGAATAGAATATGGGCGAGATTCTCTTACGAGCACAGGGCATTAAGAAAAGCTTCATTAAGGGCAAAACGGAAATTCCGGTTTTGCGAGGCGTCGATGTCACGATTCAGGCCGGAGAGATGGTTTCCATTATCGGCTCGTCGGGCGCAGGTAAAAGCACGCTTCTTCATATCTTAGGCACGCTTGAAAAGCCTTCGGCAGGTTCTGTTCATTTTGGAACCAATCCAAAGAATCTTTTTGCTTATTCAGAGAAGGAACTCTCCACTTTCAGAAATCGAAGCTTGGGCTTTGTTTTTCAATTTCATTATCTTTTGCCGGAGTTCACAGCTCTTGAGAACGTGATGATGCCTGCCTTGATCGCGGGTTATCCGCGCGAAACTGCAGAGCACCAGGCGCGTCAATTGCTTGAGTTTGTCGGCGTCGGGCATCGGCTGACGCATCGGCCTTCCGAGCTTTCGGGAGGGGAGCAGCAGCGCGTGGCCATTGCGCGAGCAGTGATCTTGAGGCCGAAGCTTTTGCTTGCTGATGAGCTGACGGGAAATCTGGATTCAGCCAATCGCGAGCACGTGATGGAGCTTCTCACGCGACTGAATCAGACAACGGGTGTTGCCATTCTTTTGGTCACTCATGATCTTGAACTGACAAAAAGGATGCACCGCGTCCTTACTATGCGTGACGGAACTTTCGTCTCTCAGTAATTGTCTCCATTCATCGGGTTAAGCCGGATAATCATTGACAGCTGCTCTTGGCCCACCTAGACATGAGAGGCTGTGAATTCACGTACGCTTCGGTCGCGCCTTGGCATCATTCTGATTTCAGTTCTCGTCTGTGCTGTAGGCGCGGGTGCGCTTCCTTCGCGTGCTTTTGCTGCAAATCCTGGCACCGCGGCGATTCAAGCTTTTAATGGTAACAAGGTCGTTCAGATCAACGTTCAAGGATTGAAGCGAATTGAAAAAGACGCTGTTCTTGCGAAGATCGTCACGAAGGTCGGAGAGACTGTTACCCCAGATCGTGTGCGTGCGGACATTCAAGCGCTTTACAGCATGGGTTACTTCGATGACATCGAAGTTCGTGCGGAAACGGTTGAGGGCGGTGCGCGACTGACCTACACGCTGCGCGAGCGCCCTGTGATTTCAAAGATCAGTTTCGAAGGCAATGAGCGCATCGCGACTTCAGATTTGAAAGAAGTCGTTAAGATCAAAGAGTGGTCGATTCTTGATATCAACAAGGTCAAAGAAGACATCGCTCTGATTCAGAAGCATTACGAGGACAAGGGTTTCTTTCTTGCGAAGGTCAGCTACACGCTCCGCACTCCAAACCCTGAAAAGCCCGACGAAGTCGAGCTCGTCTATAAAATTTCAGATTACGAAAAAGTTCAGATCAAGAAGATCACCTTCTTGAATAATAAACGTTTTACCGATGAGCAGCTCAAAGGGGTACTTCAAGAAACCCGTGAGGGCGGCTTCTTGTCGTTTTTAACGAGCTCCGGAAATTTCAAAGAAGCGTCCTTTAAGCAAGATCTTCAGCGCCTGACGTACTTCTATCTGGATCACGGCTACGTGAAGTTTAAGTACGAAAACCCTGTGGTCACAGTGAGTGATGACAAGCGATGGCTCTTCATCTCGATTTATGTCGATGAAGGAGACCAATACTCGATTGGCACGAAAGACTTTTCTGGCGATCTTCTTTTCTCTAAAGAAGAGCTTGGAACTGAAAATCAACTCAACTCGGGTGATGTGTTCAGTATCTCAAAGCGCAATGCCGATATTCAGAATCTGACCGAGAAGTATCAGGATCTGGGTTATGCGTTCGTGAACGTCATTCCAAAGATGAATATCCATGACGACACGAAGCTAGTCGATTTGGATTACAGCTTTGAGAAGGGCAATCTGGTTTACTTCGGCCAGATCAATGTCGTTGGGAACTCAAAGACTCACGATAAAGTGATTCGCCGCGAATTGAAGATTCATGAAGGCGAGCTCTACAGTGGCTCGAAGCTTCGTCAGTCCCGTGAAAACGTGGAGCGTCTGGGCTTCTTTGCTCCGGGCGAAGTGATCTTCAACACGGTAAGCCCCAAGGGTCAGCCGGATGTTCTGAACGTTGACATCACAGTGAAAGAGCGTTCGACCGGAACGATCACTCTTGGAGCAGGTTACGGAAGCGTTCAGAAGTTCTTCCTGACCTCGACTATTTCTGAGATCAACTTGTTTGGGCGTGGTCAGTCGCTCTCGCTCTCGGGGCAGTATGCTGCCGATCGATTGAACAAGAGCTTGAACTTGGGCTTCACGGATCCTTACGCCTTTGACTCGAAGTGGTCGCTGGGCTTTGACCTTTTTGCGGTCAATCAGGTGATCCCAAGCCGCTATACGACTCGTAAGCTAGGCTTTGACCTGCGCGCAGGTTATCCGCTGGCTGAATACGTTTACGGCTACATCACGTATAAGAACGAAGGACTTCAGATCGAAGATCTTGCTGAAGATGCCGCGCTGACTCCTGACCTGGTGAATCCAGATATCGGGGTCCTCTCAAGCGTGGTCTGGAGCGTGGTCCGCGACAAGCGTAACAATCGTTTTGAGACGACGGGTGGTGACTACCAAAGCGTTTCGCTGGAAACAGCCGGGCTGGGTGGTGACAAGAAGTTCATCAAAGCGGAAGCCAATAACCGATTCTATCATAAGATCGTAGGCGACCTGGTTTTCCGTAATAGTACCGATATTGGACATATCGAAGCACTCGGTGGTCGCACTCTTCCGCCATCCGAAAAATTCTACCTCGGCGGTCCAAACAACTTGAAGGGCTATGAGTTCTTTACTGTCGGTCCAAGAAAAGCGAGTGCGGTTTCTGAACTTGGAATTCCGCTGGGCGGCGTCCTGCAAATGTACTCGCTCTTTGAAATCGAGTATCCAATCATTCGCGAAGCCGGGTTGAAACTCGTTGCGTTCTATGACGCAGGTAATGCGTTTGCTCGTTGGCCAAAAGACGGCGATCCGTTCACGATTCGCACCGACGCAGGTTTTGGTATTCGCTGGTTCTCTCCAATCGGTCCTCTCCGCTTTGAGTGGGGTTTCCCATTCAATGCTAAGCCGGGTGAGAATTCACCGAACTTCAACTTCTTCATTGGACCACCTTTCTGAGGTCCAGGGCCGCTTTTGGCTCGAATACTTCGTCAGCGCCTGCAAAAAAATGCTCACGTACTTTATTTAATCTCGGCCCGGTTCTACCGGGCCTGGTCAAGTACGCTCCGCTTTTTTTGCAGGCGCTTCCTCGTCTCGAGCCAAAATCGGCTCCTGGACTCTTGAGCGCGGATCATCGTGAGGCGCTGTGGTGAATTGGATGTGCGAAGTGTTGCACTTTTCACACACCTCTAACGCTTGCCGTTCGCTCGGAACTCGTTGAAATTCTTGTTTGATTGTGTTGTTCTGAGTCGGTTGTCACGATTTGCTGCGCATTACGGCTTTCCCTGCTTTACGGGCTTTTGAAGGAGATAAATCTCATGAATTTTAAGAGTTCTATTCGTATGAATCGGTTGAGTATGGTGTCGTTGGCTGCTGCTTTTGGAATGAGCGCCGCTTTGGTGAGCCCTGTTGCGCACGCTGCAGATGATTTCAAGATCGCAGTTGTGGATATGCAGAAGGCCCTTCAAAACGTTGAAGCTGGCAAGAAAGCAAAAGCCCAGCTTGAGAAGGAAGTCGAAGCTAAGAAAAAAGACTTCGACCATGAGAAGGCTGCCATCACCAAGATGGGTGAAGAATTCAAGAAGCAATCGCTCGCTATGAGCGATGAAGCCCGCGCGAAGAAGCAAGGCGATCTTCAGGAGCGCATTGCTAAGCTTCAGCAAAAGGGAATGGAAACTGAGCAAGAGCTTCGCATGAAAGAGCAGCAGCTCACTCAGCCAATCATCAATAAGCTTCGTGGAGTCGTTACTGAGCAGGCTAAGAAAAAAGGCTACTCTATGGTTCTTGAGAAGAACGAAAACACCGTCATCTTCTCTCAAGAAAAAGATGACATGACTCAAGAAGTAATTAACGCTTTCAATAAATCGAGCGGCTAAGAGTTTCCCCTAAGAGTTGCAATTGAAATCATTCTCTGTTCAAGAAGTTGTGGAATGGGTTGGGGGGCGAGTCGCCAATGCGACAGCCCTTCAGCCATCTGATTTGGAAAAGATCCGCATTGATAGCCCTTCGGAGCTTGGGAAGTCGAAGGCCAATCACATCGGATTCTTCTTTGCAAAAAGTTATCAGAACGAACTGATGACGGCAGCGCCCGGCATTCTGATCACGGCAGACCCTTTTGTGGGTCCACTGCAGGCATCGGGTTTGCCGCTTTGGAAGAAGTCAGCCATTATTTCCTGTCCGGATCCTTATCTGGCCATGGCGCTGATCTCCAAGAAGCTGGCGCCGCAACTTTCCGCAGTGGCCCATATCGATGAGCCGATCGGAAAGACCGAGATTCATCCGTCCGCGGTTGTGGATTCAAGTGCAGAGCTCGCCGAAGGCGTCATCGTTGGCGCTCACTGCGTGATCGAAGATGGAGTTCGAATCGGAGCTGGGACCCGGCTCTATCCGGGCTGCTACATCGGCAAAGGCTCCGTGATCGGCCGCCAATGTGTACTCTTCCCGCGTGTCACGCTCTATGAGCTGACCTCCGTTGGAGATCGAGTGCGTTTGCACGCGGGTGTGGTGCTTGGAGCCGACGGGTTTGGCTATGCTCCTCGTCGTGAGAATGGAAAAGTCGTCGGACACGAAAAGATTTATCATGTCGGTCGCGTGATCGTTGGCAACGACGTTGAAATCGGTGCAAACACTTGTGTCGATCGCGGCACGATGGGTGATACGGTTATTCGAGACATGGCCAAGATCGATGATCAGGTCATGATCGGCCACAATTGCCGCCTCGATGTCGGGGCTGTGATTTGCGGCAACGCGGGGCTTGCAGGTCGCGCGAAAATCGGCAAGTTTACTTATATAGGTGGAATGGCGGGAGTTGGGAATGACACCGAGATTGGCGATGGAGCCATGGTCGGTGCGCTCTCTGTTGTTGCTGCTGATGTTGAACCAGGCGTCTCCATGATTGGAAATCCGAGCCGCACGGTACGCGATCACAACCGGATTCATGTGCTTTTGAACCGGATGCTGAGGGAGAAAGAGAAAAATGATTCATCCAAGCGCAATCGTTCATCCTGAAGCTCAAATTGACCCTTCGGTTGAAGTGGGCCCAATGTGCATCATTGGACCGAAAGTGAAAATCGGTCGTGGCACCAAGCTGATGGGCCATGTCGTCATCGAAGGTCGCACGACGATCGGTGAAAACAACACCATCCATGCTTTTGCTGTCCTGGGTGGCGTTCCTCAAGATTTGAAATACAAAGGCGAAGATACCGAGCTGATCATCGGTAACAACAACACCATTCGCGAGTCTGTCACAATGAACCTTGGAACTGTTCAAGGCGGTGGCAAGACGGTTCTCGGTGATCATAATCTGATCATGGCTTATTCCCACTTGGGGCATGATTGCATCGTTGGCAGCCATTGCATCCTCGCTAACTCTGCGGGACTTGCAGGACATGTGATCCTGGAAGACTACGTGACGCTTGCTGGTCTTTGCGGTGTATCTCAATTTGTTCGTGTTGGTGCGCATTGCTACATTGCGGGCTACACGGGGCTTGAGCGCGATGTGCCTCCCTATTGCCTGGCTATGGGTCTTCGCCCAACCTCGATCAAGGGCGCCAATATTGTCGGACTCCGCCGTCGCGGAATGCCGGCAGAAACCATTCAGAAGATCAATGAAGCAATCAAACTCTGGATGCGTCCGGACATTCAAAAGGATCAATGCCTGCTTGAGATCGAAGCTCAGTATGGCGAGTACCCAGAGATCCAGCGCTTTGTCGCGTTCATCCGCGCAAGCGAAGCTGGAGTTTGCCGCTAAACTCGATTTGTGAAAATCCTGATCTCAGCCGCAGAGACCTCGTCGGATCAACACGGGGCACAGCTATTACGTGCGCTTCAGCGCGAATGCGCGCAACGAGGCGAGAGTCTTGAAGCGTTTGGGATTGGCGGGCCAGCACTCCAGCAGGCAGGGCTTCGTATCCTTGTGGATGCGCGAAGCCTTTTGGTCATGGGGTTTACGGAGGTTTTAAGCAGGCTGCCGACAATCTTTGCTGCGTTGAAAACCGTGACAAGGTCTGCTGCGCAGGAGAAGCCTGACGTTGCAGTTGTCATTGATTACCCTGATTTTCATTTTCGTCTGGCCAAGAGACTCAAGCGTCAGGGCGTGCCGGTGATTTATTTCATCCCGCCAAAAATCTGGGCATGGAGAAAAGGCCGGATCAAAATTCTTCGTGAAAGGTTTGTGCGCGTCTTGAGCATTCTGCCTTTCGAAGTCGACTTTTACAGGCGCGAGAAAATGCCGGTGTCTTATGTCGGAAATCCGCTTGTCGATGAGTTGCCGTTGAAGCTGACTCGATCCGAGGCAAGGCAGCATCTCGGCCTCACTGAGAAGTGCCCGGTCTTTGTCATGATGCCCGGAAGCAGGCCAAACGAGCTCAAGTATCATCTGGATTTGATGCTGGGTGCGGCACTGCTGGCATCTCAAAGAATTCAAAAGGAGCAGGGTGAGAGGCTTGTCGCGCTTCTTCCTCTTCCACAGACTTCCGAGATCGGCCTGATTGAAAAGCGAATCAACGAGTGGAAGGCAAGACATCCTGATCATGCATCGACGCTGGATTTGAGGCTTTCTCAAGGAAATGCGCATGAGTGCATGGTCGCGGCAGATGCAGGTTTGATCAAGTCAGGAACTTCGACTCTCGAAGCGGGCGTTTTAGGCTGCGTTCACTCGATCATGTATCGAACGAACAAGCTGACGCATTTTATATTCGACCATCTCATTCGCTACAAGGGCCCGGTGGGACTTGTTAATCTGGTAGCAGGATGGACAGAGGGAAAGCCTCTTCTGATTCGAGAGATTATCCATCATCATCAGACAGAAGAAGAGCTCTCCGAGGAGCTTTTGTCAATTTATCAGGATCAGGAGCGGCGCGCTCGGATTCAGGAAGGGCTTGCTCGCGTGCGGCAGATCGTAGTGGGTGAGAACGAAGGAAAAAGTCCAAGCGAAGTGGCAGCGCGGGAGATCATCGAATGGGTTCGCTCGTCACCAGCGCGCTGAATAGTTTTGCCTCTCTGCTTTGGGCTACGGGAACGGCTTGCGCACGCTCCCTCTCAAAATCAAAGACTAGGCTTCCGGCAAAAGTCATCAGCATTGGAAATATCCAGGTTGGCGGAGCAGGCAAGACTCCGCTTGTCGCGTACCTTGCTGGGCAAGCTCATGAGCGGGGCAAGCAGGTCTGTATCTTGACTCGTGGATATGGGGCTCAATGGGAAAAAGCAGGCGGCGTGATCACGCCTCAAGAGAGTGATCTGAATCCTGCGGATTGTGGAGACGAAGCGCTTCTCTTGCATGAGCTTGCACCTTACGCATGGATTGGAGTCGGCGCGGATCGTGCCCGACAGTTTCATGCGGTGGCCGACGCGATCAGGGCTCAAGGCTTGCCTCAGATTGATCTTGTGATTCTGGACGATGGTTTTCAGAATCATCGCCTGGAGAAGGATCTCGATATTGTCGCTCTGACCTCGGCTCACTGGGGGCAGAAAATCTTCAGGGACTTTCGCAGCGCTTTGAAGAAAGCGCACCTTCTGGTCTGGACGAAAGGGGATGAGTGTCCTCGCGCTTTGGCCAAATGGGGCAGACCATTTGTCCGGGTTCATATGAAATTGGATCCTCCCTTCTTTGCCTCGCGCTTTCTTCTGATCACGGGCCTTGCGGATGGAGCGCAGGCGCGCAGATCCATGGAACAAGCAGGATACCGGATCGAAAAGCATCTGACTTTCCCGGATCATGCTCGTTATGCATCCATTGTAACGCAGACGATTATTGATGATGCTCGGACGCTGGGATTGAAGCTTTTGATGACCGGAAAAGACTGGGTGAAATGGAGAACTCTTGTAGGAGAGCAACTGAAGGGTTCGATGATCGAAGTGGTTGAACCTCAACTGCGACTTGACCCCGAGGATGAAAAGATTTGGAATCAGGTGATATGGGAAAGCTGAGCCTGCCTTTATTTTACGCCTTCGGCTGGTTTTTATATCTTTTGCCCGGACGGCTCCGAATTGCGCTTGGGAATGCCTTTGGCGCTGTCTTGGGCCTGCTGAAGCTTCGTCAAAAAGTTGTGATTCAGAACCTGGTGCTTGCGTATCCGGATAATCCTGAAAAGCAGATTGCCACTCTCAAGGGCTCTTACCGCCATCTGGGAAATCTGTTCTTAGAGATTCTTCTTCTTTTTGGCCCAATGCGAAGATTTGCAACCCATAAGGTGACGATCACGGGGGGCGAGAACTGGAAAAAGGCTCATTCTCAAGGCAAAGGGGTTTTCTTTCTCGCAAGCCATGTTGGCAATTGGGAGATCATGTCAGCGGGCGGCGGAGTGCAGCTGGGCATGGACCTCATGCTTGTGACCAAGCACTTGAAGCCTGAGTGGCTTCATCAAGCGGTTGAGAAATGTCGCGGTCGCTGTAATGTCCGTGCGACTTATGAGCCCAAGACTTTGCGAGATGTCCTGGCTCATCTGAAAAGAGGCGGAACGGTAGGATTTGTTCTGGATCAATATGCCGGGCCTCCGGTGGGAGTCCGAGTTCCTGTTTTTGGTGTTCCGGTTGGAACGACAACGGCAGTTGCAATGCTGGCCAAGCGGACGGGCGCCCCGGTTCTCCCTGTGGTTAATTACCGGGAGCCGAATGGGCGATACCGGATTGAGATCAGGCCGCCCATTCAGTGGGAAGAAGGGGACGCTACTACGGAGGTGGCCGTTAATACCGCTCGCTTTGCGGCGCTCATGGAGAAAGATATTCACGCTCATCCTGAGCAGTGGCTCTGGATCCATCGCCGTTTCAAAGGGGATTTGTCTCCTATTCGTGAAGGTGAGTGGGCCGAGGGGCGCGCTCGCCGGTAAGACTTTAAGGGAGCCCTCGACAATCGCGAATCGATCTCCTAATCTTAAATATATGTTAAGAAAACGCAGCTGGCTTCCTCTTGCGACTTCACTTTTCTTGAGTGTGGGATGCGCAGGGGGCGCATTCACCAAGATTGAAAAGAACACCGAACTTCCCAAAGAGCTTTCCTCGGATGTGAAGGAAAAGTTCGAAGTGCGTGATCTCAACCAATTGAAGAGCCAAGGTCCAAGCGTCGCATCGGCGAAAACTCTCTCTTCGTCCGCGCCAGATGCTCACGCGACCGTAGTTGCGCAAGTCACGGATGCAAAGGCCCCCGAAAAGGTTTCAGCCAAGCCAGCAGAGAAGATTTCCAAAAAGAAGAGAAAAGAAAAGCTGGCTGCAGCAACACCGGCCCCTGCGTCCGTTGCTCCTTTTGTTTTTCCATCCAGAAGACCGGCAAAGGATCCGATCTGGGTAGGTGAGAAGCTCACCTACGAAGTAACCTATCTGGGAATTCCCGCCGGCACATTCACGCTTGAAGCTCTTCCTTATAAAGCCGTGGGTGATAGGAAAGTTTATCACATCATGGCCAAGGCCTGGAATTCGGCTGTATTTGGTCTGATGTACAAGCTCGATGACTATATTGAGACGTACATCGATTTTGATGGTTTCTTCTCGCATCGGTTCCATCTTCATCAGGACGAGACCAAGCAGGTTCGCGATTCACTTGAGCTCTATGATTCAGAGAAAAAGCAGAGCTATTGGTGGAACCGCTGGGATCGCAAAGAACGGGGCTATTCAGAAAACAAAGACTTCTATCCGATGGATTCATTTCCGCAGGACACGCTCTCCTCGCTTTACTACTTGAGAACAGTGGCGTTGCCTCCGGGCGGAACGGTGAGCTTTCCGGTGATGTCCGAAGGCAAGCCGCTCACGGCCTACGTCACGGTGGTTGGACGCGAAGAGGTGGATACCGCGGCAGGCGTGCTGAGAACCGTGAAGGTCAAACCGGAAGCAGCGACGCGCGGCGTCCTTGAGCGTAAAGGCGATAGCTATATGTGGCTCACGGACGACGACAGGCGTTTCCTGGTCAAGATTGAAGCAAAAGTCAAAATCGGCTACGTTGTGGCTGAACTCAAAAAAATCGAACCTGGTACGGCTCCATAAGTCCTAAACCCATAAGATGAAAAACATCCTCGTCCGCTCCCCGAACTGGATCGGCGACCAAATACTCGCATATCCCTTCTTTCATTACTTGAGGAACGCTTATCCTCGGGCAAGGATCGGCGTGACGTGCGTGCCATGGGTGCAGTCTCTTCAGTTTCGAAATCTGGTGGATGAGGTGATTCCTCTCGAAAAGCCAGAGGACCCTGGGCTCATGGGCAGGTTCAAGAATCTTGAAGAATCTGCAAAAGCCATTCGCGAGCGCGGCCCATGGGATATGGGAATCATCCTTCCCAATTCGTTTTCAGCGGCATGGATGTTTTTTCGCGCGGGAGTCAGTCATCGTCGCGGCTACAATACCGATAGCAGAAAACTTCTTTTAAACGATGCAGTCCATTGGCCAACGCAATCCATTGAGCATCGGGCGCAAGCTTATGTGAATCTTTTGCCTGATGAAGTGAGGCCAAAGCGCCCGGTTTCCGAGTTCTGGGGAATCCCTGCGGAAAATGAACTCGATGATGACATTCCTGGCGAGGTTGAGTTCTTTGACGCGAAAAAGGCTTGGCCTGATGCCGAAGTCCTGGAGCCACCCAAAGGCGATTACTGGGTCCTTGCTCCTGGGTCGCAAGCTGAGTCTCGTCGCTGGCCAATTGAGAAGTTCGCGGACCTTGCTCGCGAGATCGCACAGACCAAGGGATGGACGGGAGTAGTGGTTGGAGGCCTGGCGGAGTCCAGGCTTGCCGAGACTCTGTGCGAGGATCCGGAACTGAAGCTCATCGACATGACCGCGCAGGGACCGGTTCCGTCGCTTTGGAAAATTTTCTCCGGCGCCAAATTCTCGGTCTGCAACGATAGCGGTCTTGCTCATGTTGCAGCCCTTTGCGGCTCACCTGTGGAGATCGTCTGGGGCGCAGGCGATCCCAAGCGCACGCGTCCGATCGGTCGCAAGAAAGTTCAGATGATTTTCCAGCCAACTGAATGTTGGCCATGCGAACGCAACACATGTCGCCTTCCTGCTGGAAGACAGCTTGAATGCCTGCGTGGAATTCAGCCTGAAGCCGTATGGAAGGAGATTCAAAGTGGAATCCGGCCCTAAGGCTTTGACCGAGCTTTCAGCGCTTGTTGATTCGTTGGAAAACAGGCTCAACCTTACGGTGTTCTGTCTGTCACAATCCTGGGGAGGCCTGGAGCAGGTTGCAGCAAATGATGCTCTGGATGTGGGCTCATTAGGATTAAAGGCGCAGGTCGTGTGCCTGGAAAATTCTCCCATTCATCGTTTTCTCGCTACCCATAAAGAAGTGAAGGTATTGCCCATTTCTTTCAGGCCAAGAAATTATTTCGATCTTGGAATGCGCTCGGAGATGAGGCGCATCGTCAGTGAAGGCTCCAATCTTCTGCATACGCATCAGACGTCGATCCTGGGCTCGATCGTTCCCTGGATTTGGTCCGAGCCATCCGTTGCGATGATCGCAAGCCGGCACATCATGAATAACCATCGCAAGAAAAGCTTTCTTCACCGCGCGATTTACAGGCGTGTGGACGCTCTTTTGGTGATGAGCGAGACCTTGCGCCGCAATATCATCGAAACGCACGCGATCGCAGAACGGAAAGTGAAAGTCGTTTCTCTTGGACTGGATTTTGATCGCTTTGACCCTGAACGCGTGGATCGTAATGGCCCACGTGCTCAATGGGGTGCTGATGCTGACACGACTGTGATCGGACTCGTAGGTCGAATTGATCCTGCCAAGGGACAGGCAACTTTCATCAAAGCTGCTGCAGGTCTTTTGAAAGGCTCGGACACACAGCAGAAGCTCAAGTTTGTGATCGTAGGGGATGAGACGCGCGGGTCGAACCTCAATTATTTGAAAGATCTGAAGCAGATGGTGGCTCAGTTCCGCCTGGAAGATCATGTCGTCTTTACTGGTTTTCAAGAGAACATCCCCGAGATCATGAGTGCGCTCGATGTTTTTGTCATGCCTTCGCGACAAGAGGCTTTTGGTCTGGTTGCAATCGAGGCCATGGCCATGAGTTGCCCAGTGGTCATTTCTCAAGGCGGCAGCGCAGAGGAGATCGTCGGCACCGGGGGAGCTTTGATGCGTGCTGCAGACCAGAGTGGTGCAACTTCGGATCGATTGGGTCTCATCATGAGGCCTGATGATGCATTCGATCTTCAGCAAAAGCTCAAGTACCTGCTCGATCATCCAACAGAGCGAGTGGAAATGGGCAAACGTGCGCGCGCGCACGTGCTGGGACGCTATGATCGAAAGCTAAGACTCAGGCGGACTCTTGAGATCTATGAGCGTGCGCTACGTCGGCGACGCAACTGAGCATATCCGGTTCAGGCTGGTCCGGCTCAGGCTGGACGCTTTCTCCAGACTTCGCGGAGCGTCGTCACGGATTTCCCAAGGACGCGCACAGCCTCTTGAGTGTCACCGCGGAGGCGCTGGATCTGTTCTAGAGGTGCTCGAACAGCCCAAGTGAGCTGGTCGGCATTCATTTGAACTCGGGAATTGATCTGGCTTGCGACCCTCAAGACCGGAGATGAAGTGGTCTGGCCATACTCATGATCGAGGTAAGCAATGATGGCGTTTGCTCCATAAAGCTTTGTTCCCGTCAGGTGATCGACCAGGAATGGAACTTCGACCCTACCGCCAGCTTGAGCAAGCTGTTCATTCTTTAAGGCGTCTCCCATGCGAACATTCCTTAAAAGGTAGTCCAGGCCCAGCTGGGATAGGCGATTCCGGACGGCATGAGAACCTGGGTCGCTCTCACGCTGATAGAGTTCCAGCTGTGTTTCCGAGCCCGGGTGAGTCTTTCTAGCGGAAGCTCTTTTCTTTGTTTTTTCAGTGGTTTGAGATTTTTTAAAGTTGGATTCAGCCATGATATTCCCCTGTTCGTAGATCGAAACCTGTCCGGTGGGCTCGACGGCTCGCACAGCGTGCAATAGCAATGCCGGACGCTCCGGTTTTCACTTTGACAAACAGGGGGTTGAATCACTATAAGTAGGGGACTTCGAGGGTTCCACGGTGAGTTCCCGTCTGCGCTGCCTTGCGGCGCTGGGTACCGCTTGGATCTCTCTTAAAGAAAGGCCTATTTATCCAATGGTAGTTAAACAAGCAACTGGAGCCGAGAGCTCCAAAAAATCCGCTCCAAAGAATCAGAACTGGATGGACGAGTTCCTGAAAGATTCTGACGCAGGTGCGGAAGATACGTCCTCCAACCACCTCAGCGGCGAAGAAAACTTCGCTGAACTCTTCGAAGCGTCCCAACGCGAGCAAGAGATCAAGGAAGGCGAAGTTGTGGACGGAACCGTCGTGGCACTCAGCCCTGAGTACGCAACGGTCGACATCGGCTACAAGTGCGAAGGACTTGTTCCTCTCCAAGAATTCAAGGACGCTCAAGGCGTTGCTCACGTTGCAGTGGGCGATGTTGTCAGCGTTTACCTCGAGCGCATGGAACTCGAAAACGGCTTCATGCTCCTTTCGAAGGACAAGGCTGAAATCATCCGCGCTTGGGACGAAATCTCTCAGGCTTGTGAAAAGGATCAATTGGTTGAAGGTACCGTCATCGCTAAGGTGAAGGGCGGCCTCTCCGTCGACATCGGCGTCAAGGCATTCTTGCCAGGCAGCCAGATCGACACCAAGCCAGTCAAGAACCTCGATAAGTTCTTGGGCAAGAAACTCAAGTTCAAGATCATCAAGTTCAACAAGAAGCGCGGCAACATCGTTCTCTCCCGCCGTGCAGTCGTTGCTCAAGAGCGCGAACTGCAACGTGCTGAAACGCTCGCAAACCTCCAAGAAGGCACGATCGTTTCCGGCACCGTCAAGAACATCACCGAATACGGTGCGTTCATCGATCTCGGCGGCATGGACGGCTTGCTCCATATCACCGATATGAGCTGGGGCCGCATCAAGCACCCAAGCGAACTCTTCGCTGTTGGCGACGAGATCAAGGTGAAGATCCTCAAGTACGATCGCGAGAAGGAACGTGTTTCTCTCGGCCTCAAACAAGTTTCTCCGAACCCATGGGACGATGTTGAATACAAGTTCCCAGTCGGCGTCACTGTTAAGGGCAAGGTTGTCAGCCTCAAGGACTACGGCGCATTCGTTGAACTCGAAGACGGCGTTGAAGGCCTCATTCACGTCAGCGAAATGTCCTGGACGGAGCGCGTGAAGCATCCATCCAAGCTCATCAACGTCGGCGACGAAGTTGAGTGCAAGGTTCTCGAAGTTGATCCAAAGAACAAGCGCATCAGCCTCGGCCTCAAGCAGCTCCAACAAAATCCTTGGGACGAGCTTGAAGTGAAGTTCCCAGTCGGAACGATCGTTGAAGGCGAAGTGAAGTCTGTCACCGACTTCGGCGTGTTCATCGACATCGGCATGGGCATCGATGGCCTCATCCACATCAGCGATGTGGCATGGACCAAGAAGTTTGCTCATCCTTCTGAGAAGTACAAGAAGGGCGACAAGGTCCGTGCAGTGGTTCTCGGCATCGACAAGGCGAACGAAAAGTTCTCCCTCGGCGTCAAGCAACTCGAGCGCGATCCATGGGAATCCATCAAGTCCCGTTATCGCCAAGGCCAAGCTATCGAAGGCGCTGTGACCAAGCTCACCGACTTCGGTGCATTCGTTGAGATCGAAGAAGGCGTTGAAGGCCTCATTTACGTCAGCGAAATCGCTGATCACCGTATTGAGAAGCCAGCCGACATCCTCAAAGTGGGCGACAAGGTCCGCGCTGAGATTCTTTCGATCGAACCGAAGGAACGCCGCATCGGCTTGTCCATCAAGCAACTTGGTCGTTCTGAAGAGCGCGCTAACTACGAAAAGTATGCTGGCGACGCTAACAAGAAGAACACCATGGGCGATCTCTTCGGCGACAAGCTGAAGGCAGCTCTTAAGCCAGGCAAGGACGAGTAATCGTCTTAAAATCTAAGGACGAGTAATCGTCCTGCGATACTAAGACGAGTAATCGTTCTTAGTTAGTCTGGAAAAACATCAACGCCTCACCAGGGAAACCCGGTGGGGCGTTTGTGTTTTTCTGGGTTGAGTCACGGCTTTGACGCAATTGCTGGAGTCAAAGCCATCAAGTTAAAAACTTAAATATCCGAAATAGAATGAGATGAGTCCATGGACAAAAACCATCTATTTTCTGTCTATTCTCTTAGCGCTCTCAAACTCAGTTTGGGCGGCTACTAAAGATGCTTACGTGACTATAGGCGTTGCCAGAACCGCAACTTCTGACGATATCAAAAAGGCTTATCGCAAGCTCGCCATGAAGTATCATCCGGACCGAAATCCGGGGAAAGACGCAGAAGAAAAGTTTAAAGAGATCAAACAAGCCTACGAGCTTCTCTCTGATTTCGATAAGCGCGAAGCATATGACAAGATGGGATCTGCTCCTGGTACGCTTTTCGACAATCCAAGGCAATTTCGGTTCACCTCATCCAGCTCGTCAAGTACAGCGGATCGACGCACTCAATCTCAAGCGAATCCTTCTCAGTCCTCAACATCAAGTCGGGCCAATTCGTCGAGCTTTCAGCAACCTCGCGGTCCCTTTGACCAAACTAACTTCAATAAGGCGTATGCATTAGCAATAGCTCCGATGTCTGAAGGTGGAATGGGTATGGACGCTTCGAGTGCCAAATTATGGGCCACAGATGTTGCTCACCAGTGGCTTTCAGTCAAGGATCTCGAGTTTTGGATTAAGAAGTACAAGGCCGCAGTTCGTGTTGCCTTGGATCCTGTATCAAAAGGCGGAATGGAGTATTCTCCAGAGTACGCAAAGACTTGGGCGCATGATTGTGCCAACAAATTTGGAACGTTGAAGGATTTCAATTTTGTGATCGAAAGATACAGATACGCGATTCGATTTGCCTTGAGGCCGGTTTCAGAAGGTGGCTTAGAAGTTGTTCAGGTAAGTGACGCTCGTCAATGGGCTATTGACACCGCTAACAGCATGGGAGCGTTGAAGGATCTCAAATTTTGGATCGAAAAATACGAGACCGCGATCAAATTCGCCTTGAAGCCCTCTGCAAAAGGCGGAATGGGGTTTTCTCCCATGGATGCAAAAAACTTTGCGATCAATAGCGCTAACAAATTTGGAACATTGAAGGATCTCAAGTTCTGGATAAAAGATCAAAAGCTTGCGCGTGCTCAGTTAAATAAGGGCAGTGGAAATTCCAATTCGAGATGGGGTTGCATTTTCGATAAGTTAATGTCCGCTCTTATGGACTAAACTTGTCATGCAGCGTTTTTGAGTCCATCTTTGTACTGATCCGGAAGCTTATCTACAACTTGTACGTTTTGAGCATTCTCAGGAAGTTCGATTAAATGATGCTCAACGTTTTCTTCTTCAGTGGATGCCGTAGCGACCTGGACGCCGTAAATATGCTTTCCTGAAGCGTGATGAAATTCGCCCACTTTCCAGCGGATCATTCGGCCGTCTGTCTTGAGCTCTTTGGCTCCCCGGATTGTGGTCGCTTGTGTGGCTTTGTCGGTCGGTACTTGCGGAAGATCGTAAGTAATAAACATGTGCCTATGTGTTGCAAAACCAGCGCTAGGTAGGCGAGCGACTTTAGGTCCAGTATTGACTCATGAGTTCCGAAATCCATTTAGGCTGAAATACAGAGCCACGGGGAGCGAACTCTTTCACCCAAGGCTTGATGTCGAGAACTGGCGTTCCATCGATTGCATCGAGTCCCTCCAGCTGTACGGAAAGTCCCTCAACTTTTAAAATTCGACAAATGGTAGTTCCGATTTGATTGGGTCGATTCTTTCCGCGTTGAGCGAAGATGCCAACTTTTGGCCAATCAGGATTATTGCGTGGATGGCGGGCAGTTTTTTCGACTTTAGCAGGATCGACCTGATTCATGTGAAACAGAATTTCAACATGTGAGAAATCTGAAAGTCCCGCCAAAGACTCTGGAGTAAATTGAGACGCATCCAATTCGACAAAAGCCTTTTCTTTGTCCCAGTGGTCGTCTTCAGCTTTCTTGCGAGTTGAGTGAACCCAACCAATGATCTTCCAAGTGATGGTTCGCATGGCTGCAATATAGACAGACCATCTGCACGAAATCCAGAAGCTTCAAAAAATGCGAACCTCGCTGTGCAGAGCTGATGGTTATAAATTTATATAGTTTATAATTCTTGTGTTCAAGTATCTTTCATGCGCGTTCGAATAATTAAAGCTTACATTCAATGTCGTCGAAGTGAAGAATGGGGGAACGTCTGCGTGCTGAGAAAAACAAGATTTTTAAATCTATTTTTTAACGCGTGGATTCTAGTTTTCGCTTCTTTCATTTCCTTTCCAGCTTTTTGCGATGTCTCTCATCTAGGGTACGACGAGTATAAGGCATTGGCTCAGGAACTCGCCCCAAAGGTGAATCTGTTTCGTGACGCTTGGGCGACGGATCCCAATACGGAGTTCTTTGGGGGTACGGTCCGAGACTATCTCTACTGGCTTAAAGGGCGTTTTAGAAATGCCTCCAGTTCGGAGGAGGCCCATAAAATCGCTGAGTCCCTTCGTTCTCTACCTATGATTGATATCCGGGATTTCGTGATTGGAGAGTCGGATATCGACGCTGTCAGCCGAACCGCATTGCCTCTGGATCCCGCTCGGTACGGGGTTAAGAAGATCGATTTTATCGACAAAGAGCGTTTCAATCCTTCAACCGAGCTCGGTGCTTCGGAGATCCGGCAAGGATTCATTCCCGTGGAGAAAATCCGCCTTGGGAAAAGCGGGTTTGTTCGTTGGGATAATTTTGGCGACGGCATTCGAGAGATTTATGTTGGCCGGCCCACGGTTCACATGCCGGATCCCGAGGCATTTAAGACTACGTTTTATGCGCGAAAGAAGGCCAACCACCCATTACTCCTCGCCATCCGATATCTCAGGACGCTTGGGATTAACTATTTTAACGAGAACGGCTCGGAATATCCCAATTTTTCGAAGCTGATGAGCATCGATCCAGAGTCTGAGCGGACCGTGAAAGAAGCCATCGCGAGGACGATCAAGACCAGGGATCTGGGCGAGTATTTAAAAAATGGACTTTTTCAGCAGCGGTTCAATGAAACGACGCAAAAGGCCTTTCGCTCCTATACGAATCCCACAGCGACTCATATGCTCTTTAAAGAATTCGGCATGGATCGAATCATTGGTGAGTACTCGGATAAGCTTGATCCTGTGAATCAGTACCTTTTTGCGCGAGCTCCGAAAGATCCTGCGCGGATGAGAGAGCAGCTCCAAGAGCTCGGAACGACCTCTGAGACCTTGTTTTCAAAGCCATCTCGAGAGTTTTCCGATCTCAACCTCTATCACGGCACTGAAACCGAGGAAGCTTTCCGCGCGATTCTTTCTCAAGGGATATTGCCATCGACGGCGGGCGCAGCCGGAAAAGGGCTTTATGCCGTCGATCAAACCAATCTCTCTTTCGCGGCTCAATGGGGCAGGAGTCCCGATCGTGTTGTGCGATTCCAGGTCAGTCCGGATGCGCGGGTCATCGACACTACCGCCGGCGAGGGTGCAAGGCTTTTGGCAAAGTTTCATGGCGATTTTGACGCTCTGGCCGATGCAACCGGAGCGGACATTCTGAGGTATCCGTACAGCGTGCGGGCCTATGTCGTAAAAAACAGCGCTGTTCTGGGAAAGCCTTCAGGCCATCTGCGGGAGTTCCTCAGCTATGGGCGATTATTGGATCGTGCAAAAGAAGCTGACACAATCGATTCGTCTCTAAACGTAATGAAGAATGCGCAGGTCAGTCATTTCAATCGTGATGAGATATCGCGAATCATTGATGAGATTCCGTATTTCAAAAAGCCAGAAAACGCCAAATTGCTGAGCCTTGCGCGCGGTTTGGCTTCTCCCGGATTATCGAACGACGTGATGCTATCGAGTTTTCGTAGTGCAATCGCATTAACGGCGTTGGCAAAGGATGCTACCAAACAAGTAGCCCTGGAAAAGACGATGGACGGAGCAACGACTGCGATCAATGATCTTGTTCGGGTTCTCTCACAGGATCAGCGGCTGACGGACGCGCAAAAGAACGATCTTCTCAAACGATTGGCGGATGCTGTCTTCGATTCGGCCAATCCCAAGGGAAACCAAGCGGTTCGATCCGCGCTTGTTACACAGATCGTCCGGACGCCCTCTGACTTTGGACAAAGAGTGCGGGTGTATCTGAACAACCCCCTTCGCAAGATGGTGGCTGGACTGGGCGCTGGGATGGCAACGACATGGGTGCCGCTTGGTCTTCTCTATCATGATTCAAGCTTGATTACGCATACGGGAATCGGATTGGGTGCGGTCTGGTCCATGTTGTTTGGCGCAACGCTCAAAGATGCAAACGCGGAATACCGCCAAATTTTTGGAGGTAATGACCGTGAACTCCGGAAAAATCAAGTGCGCGCGATCAAGTCCCTGAAGCAGTATTTTGAGTCGCTGGAGCAAGGAAAATCCTTTTCATTGTCGCCTTATCAAACAGTGGGGCAGAGTAAGTTTTCACCTGCGTCAGGGGCAAGTTGCATCTCTCGCAATCTCCGAAAGTTATGGTCGTATGACCAGAATATCGCCATGCTGGCGTTCGGCGCGGCCGGATACGCGGGTTATCATGGGGTAGATGCATTGATCGAATTTATGTCCCAAAAGGTATCACCCAGCCCCGCACCTCAAAAAAAGGCAAATTGAAATCGATACGGATCTCAGGCTTTCAAGTTTCTTCCGCAAATTGACGATAAATATGACGTGAGAAATATTCGGTCGACATGCGCTTTTCTTCTGGCTGCGTGCCTAAGCTTTGCGACTTCGGCAGGAGCTGAGTCGGCGCATCACCAAGAGCCCATCATTGATGTCGTGTTTGATCTCGACGATACGCTCATTCGCTGGGTTCGCCCGGATGAGGCAAAATCGGGTACGCTGATTCCGGCGATGAGCCAGGGCAAACCTTATTTGTTTCGTGTCCTGGATGGTACGCCAGAAATTCTTGAATCTCTCTCTCGCCAGCCAGGAGTGCGGATCAGTTTTTTCAGCATGGGGGAGCGCTCCCGCAACGAGACAGTCCTTTCGCAGCTGAAGCTACCGAGTGGTCGGACGGCGCGCGAGATCGCTTACCGAGTTTTGTCCCTGGAGGATGCTACTCAGGTGAATGGAGAGTCTCACAAGGATCTCCGGCTGGTGAATCCTGATCTTGAACGAGTTCTGATCGTGGATGATCAGAAAAATGCACCCATACCCGGTCAGGAGAGAAACGTGCTTTGGTTGGGTGGCAAGCCTGAGCACTTTTACGAATCCTTGCATGATACTCCTGGCTCGGGTGCAACTTGGAAACCCGCCAGTCCCGAAAAGTTCGTGGAATATCGGAATCGCCTGGCTTACGCACGTGGGCTAATCGACCGCGTTCTGACTGAATCGAAAAAGTCAGGGTCAATAGGCGTTGTTGAAGCTCTCGCGGCTCAGCAATGGTCTCGGGATTCTGCCGGGCTTCCTGTGTTTCGATCCGGACTGCGATCGGATCTGTCACTTTATCGCAAGGGTGCTGCTGAGTTTCACGCCGTCAACTCCCGATATGGTTTTACTACCGCATATACCGGGCCAGAGCGCCGTGCCTGTCTTTCGGAGGCAATTTCTGAGTTTTTAAAAATCCCGTACGTTGAAAGGCGCGTAAAGCGGTAACGATTCAGGAAGCTGCTGTCACATAGCCGCTGGCTTGGGATTTGCCAGTTGAGTGGAATGACTAGACTCCTTTTCTTACTGATTTTTATCGCTCAGAGCCAATCAGCTTTTGGGTCAGATTCCATTAATGCGTTGCTCGCGCGATTTGACAGGGATCCACGTTCCATTTTGGATGAGCCGCCGCCGTACGTAGACGGAGGCACGCCAGAGAAGAAACGATTTTCTCAAAAAGCGATTGAAAGCGGTGAAGCCATCGCTGAGCGTAACCGCGAGCGCTCGCGGTTTTGCATGAATTGGAACGGCAAGCAAACTTGCCTGAGCGCTCGCGCTGGAACGAGAGCAGAGATTCAAGGCTCCGATCTTCCTGAGGCGCTGGTGGATCACGGTCCTTCCAATGGAGCGACAGGGATTGTTCGAGGACTTGAAGAGCTGGAGAAGCTCGGATTGATGCGAGCGAAGCTCTCAACGCAGCCTTGGTCGGATGACTACTGGGGGCATTATAAAGGGATTGTCGGAGCTCGCTATGCTGACCCGGGATTTCCGGGCGCGCATCCTGATCTTGCTGCTGGTTTTAACTGGAAGGCCAATTATCAATATGTGCGTAATCATCCGGCTGAGCAAATTGCTCGCAAAGGGACGGACGACGATGTGAAACTTCTTTCTCCCTCTGAAAAGTACGAGCTTCTGATTGGTGACAAAAACTTTTCGATCACCGAAAGGATGTGGCGGCGAGGTGAGAGATACTATGAGAGCGAAGGCAAGGTGGATCTCTGGATGGGAATCTGTCACGGATGGGCGCCTGCGGCTCTGATGCTTCCAAGACCTTCAAACATGCTCCGACTCAAATCAGCAGATGGGACTCACGAAATTAAGTTCTATCCATCAGACCTAAAAGCGCTTGCCGATCTTCTTTGGGCAGAAGGTGAGTACGATAGCCGTTTTATTGGAGGGCGTTGTGATGAGTCTCACCCGCGCCAGGATGAGAATGGACGAATCATCAGGCAGGAGTGCTTTGATACAAATCCGGGATCCTGGCATCTCGCGATCACAAATCAGCTGGGCATTGCTCATCGTGGACTGATCATGGATGCATCCTATGATGAAAGGATCTGGAATCAGCCTGTTCTGGGTTACACTTATCACTATTTCAATCCCAAGAGTATGAAACAAGTGGATTCATTTGCCGAGGCTCGGGTGTCGATGGATGCATTCGCTGGTGATAAATTCAAACGCTATCGTTCGAAAAAAACGAAAAGCGTGGTGGGAGTCGTGATGGATACTACTTATGTGGCTGAAACGCATCCCTCGCATGCGCATGAGGATTCAGCGGCAAAGGACCGTCTGCGCACGATTCGCTACATTTACGATCTCGAGCTGGATTCCAATGGGAGCATCATCGGAGGCGAGTGGTACATGAATCAGCACCCGGATTTTCTCTGGGTACCTGCCCAGGGTACGCACGCCGTTTCGGATTACGAAAAGCTAGCGACAGGAACATGGGGTGCGAGCGGATTTTTGCCTGACTCTTGGCTATCGGCTGCTCGTGAAGCTTCAGAAGATGGGCTTCCTTTGGCAAAAATAATCGAAGTAATGATCTCTAAATCAGCTTCCATGCCGCAATGATTTTTCGCACTCAGGTGCAGCAGTTTCACTGTTTTTCCAGCTCCGCTGACCCCTTGTGTATGCGCGCTTCAATGAACGCTCCATGCAAATCTGTTGATCAGCCATGAGCGCTCATCGACAAGTTCGTGCGGACTTTTGATGCGTGCGTTTTCGTCGAGCGTTGAAGAAGATTCGCTCCGTGAACGACAATTCGCATCGTTCAATCCTTCTCGACAAAAGATCGAAACAAGCGTCTATTCGCACGAACAAGGGGGATTTTTAAATGCGAAATATTGTTGGTTTAGTGGTTGTAGGATTGTTGACTTCGGTATCTTTTGCGAGCGCAGCTACTCAAACGGGTCCTGCTGCGGCTCCTACTCTGACTCCTGTGCCGTATGGCATTCGATACTTTTGTGAGTTCGAGGGTAGGGGCTTGAGTGAGCACGGCCATCAAGATCGTGATGTTCGCTGTAAGGTAGAGGGAATTCTGTCCGGCATTACCGTATCGGCTGAATCTGTTGCGACCCCGGTGATCCCAGGTGGTCCAATCGAAATCAAATGCTCCAATGGATACAAGCTTGAGTCAGAGTACACGGCAATCGCTGCTCAAGGCGGCAATCTTTGGATCAACGCTGAAAGGCATGATAGGCTTGCGACCATTCGGGTCGAGGACTTTTATGGTCCTGCTGCACAGAACGAAGGCAAGCGATTCAAAGCGGACCTTCTTGCTGCAAATTCCGCTGTGATCCACGGTGAAGGAAAGTGCCGCTTTGAATATCCATCGGCTCCAGTTGCACCTCCTGCTCCATCGTTCGCGCAATAACGAATAAAACCCGGAAACTTAAACGGGGGCATAGCGGGGAATCAGAAATGATTCCCCGTTTTTTTTAGATTCGAATGACTTCGATTCCTTTGCCCTTCACCTTTGGAAGCTCCTCAGGAAGGCATTGCTGGATCTCTCCGAACAGAGCATCCATGATCGGTTGCTTGTACTGAGTTCTTCGATACACGAGACTGACTTCGCGGCTAGGCACTGGGCTTGAGAAAGGCTTCACCAATCTTTTGGATGTGCGCTGCAGGGAGTGCGTGGCGAGATAGGGAAGAAGCGTGTAGCCATGACCTTGCTCAACGAGCTGGATCACCGTGCTCAGACTTCCGCTTTCAAATACGACGTTTGGAAATACGCCAGGCTTTCCGCGCAGCGAGCAGACTCTGACTACTTGATTGCGCAAGCAATGACCTTCGGCCAGAAGCCAGATGTCTTTGGCATCCAACTTGTCTTCGTTCACTGTGTCGAGCTTCAATAGAGGATGATTCTCATTTACGAAAAGCAGGAACGGCTCGTAGAAGAGGGGCCTTTCAACCAGGCTTTCGATGTGAAGCGGCGTGGCTAAAATACCCGCATCAATCCGGTCCTCTTCCAAGGCAGCCATGATGTCTTCCGTCGTCTTTTCTTCGATGGATAGGGTGACGCGTGGATAACGCTTGGCGAAATCCCCGATGAAAAGCGGCAAGAGATAAGGCGCAATGGTAGGGATCAGGGCGAGCCGGAATTCACCACTGGGCTCGTCTTTACGGGTTTTGGCCAGATAATCCAGCTTTCCCATCTCACGCAAAATGGCTTTGGCTTGCTGGATAATGGCTTCGCCTTCTTGGGTCGGAAGAATGGGCTGCTTACTGCGATCAAAGAAAGTGATGCCGTACTCGTCCTCCAGCTTCTGCAGCTGCATGCTCAAAGTCGGTTGAGACACATGACAGGCCTTCGCGGCTTTGCCGAAATGTCTGAATCGATCAACCGCGACCAAGTATTCAAGTTGAGTCAAACTGGCCATTTTACAGCTCCTTGTGGCCGATAGATTAAATCTATTGGAAAATAAAAACAATCGATTTTACATTACCGGCTGATTACCCGATTATGGGTCTATAAGCGAATAGGAGAATTTAAAATGAATACTCTGATTAATTCAAAAATCCCTGATTTCAAAGTTCAAGCCTTCCACAAAGGCGAGTTCAAGGAAATCACCCAAGCTAACCTGAAGGGCAAGTGGTCTGTCTTTTTCTTCTACCCAGCCGACTTCACTTTTGTTTGCCCAACCGAGCTCGGCGACATGGCAGACAAGTATGACGCTTTCCAGAAGATGGGCGTTGAAATTTACTCGGTCAGCACCGACACGCACTTCACCCACAAGGCATGGCACGATACTTCTGAAACCATCAAGAAGATCAACTTCCCAATGCTTGCTGATCCTACGGGATTCTTGTCCCGTGCTTTCGGCGTGCACATCGAAGAAGCAGGTCTCGCATATCGCGGAACCTTCGTTGTGAACCCAGAAGGCCAGATCAAGATCGCTGAAATCCACGACAACGGCATCGGCCGTAACGCTGACGAGCTCATTCGTAAGGTTCAAGCTGCACAATTCGTAGCTACGCATCCAAACGAAGTTTGCCCAGCTAAGTGGCGTCCAGGTGAGAAGACCTTGAAGCCAGGTCTCGATCTCGTCGGAAAGATTTAAGGCTTTTCGGGGCCCAAGGTTCTTGGGCCCCGTTTTTAACCCGTTTGTTTTTAACCATCAACCCTTAACCCGAGCTAATCAGGTACAAACTTTAGGAGCAAATATGTTGGATTCTGGAATGATTGAGCAACTCAAAGGTGCCTTCTCGAAGCTTGAGCAGACAGTGGTTTTGAAGGTGAAGCAATCGGCGCATCCGGATCAAGCAGAGCTGCTGGAACTGTTGAACGATCTTGCAAGTGCATCCGAGAAAGTACGCGTTGAGCAATCCGCGGAACTCTCCGAAGCTCCCAGCTTCCAAATTTTCCATCAAGGCAAGCCAAACGGAATTGCGTTCCGCGGTGTTCCTGGCGGCCATGAGTTCACGTCGCTCATCTTGTCGATTCTTTATAGCGACGGCAAAGGCAAGCAACCTGACGAGGGCATCATCAAGCGCATCAAGGCGTTGAAGGGTCCTGTTCGTCTGAAGACTTTTATTTCTCTGACCTGTGAGAACTGCCCGGAAGTCATCCAGGCTCTGAACTTGATGGCCACTCATCATCCTGATTTTCAGCATGAGATGGTCGATGGAGGCGTGGCGCAAGATGAAGTCGATGCGCTCGGAATTCAAGGCGTGCCTGCAGTGATCTGGGACGGGAAGCTTCTCCATTCCGGAAAGATCCAGCTCATTGATCTTCTCGCAAAACTTGAAACTACCTTTGGCGCTCATCAGTTGAGTGCGCAAGAAGAGGATTTGGGCGAGTTTGACGTTGCCGTCATTGGCGGCGGCCCTGCCGGTGCATCCGCTGCGATTTACAGCGTTCGTAAAGGATTGAAGACCGTGATGATCGCCGAGCGTTTTGGCGGTCAGCTCCAGGAAACAAAGGGAATTGAGAACATGATCTCGGTTCCATACACCGAGGGCGCCAAGCTTGCGGCGCAGCTCAGTCAGCATGTCTCGAGTTATCCAGTTCGCTTGCTCGAACATCGTCGTGTTCAGAAGATCACGGGTGACGATAAGATGAAGCGGATTCAACTGGAAAGCGGCGAGCATCTGAACGCCAAAGCCGTGATCATTGCAACTGGCGCAAAATGGCGTGAACTTGGGATTCCAGGCGAGAAAGAGCATATCGGCCAAGGCGTTGCTTTCTGTGCGCACTGTGATGGTCCATTCTACAAAGGCAAGAAAGTAGCCGTTGTAGGCGGTGGTAACTCAGGCGTCGAGGCTGCGATCGACCTTGCTGGCATCGCACGAGAAGTCATTCTCCTGGAATACGCTGGCCAGCTCAAAGCCGATGGTGTTTTGGTTGAGAAACTGAAATCCCTTCCAAATGCCACGATCGTGACCCAAGCCAGGACTTCCCAAGTCATCGGTGATGGCAAGAAGGTGGTCGGTCTGGAGTACGTCGATCTTGAAACGGGCAATACCCAAAAGGTCGACCTCGATGGCGTCTTTGTTCAAATCGGACTTTTGCCAAACACCCAGTTTGTGAAAGGCCAGCTTGAACTGACGCGTTATGGTGAGATTGTAGTCGACTCCCATGGACGCACCTCTGTGAAGGGCATTTATGCAGCAGGGGACGTCACGACGATTCCTTTCAAACAGATCGTCACGGCCATGGGCGATGGCGCAAAGGTCGCGTTGACTGCTTTTGAAGATCGCTTGAGAGCATAAAGTTCGCGGAGTCGGCATTTTGACGCGGTAGCTCATTGAAATCTCGGACCGGCTCCGCCGTTCCTGGTCATGTTTCCGACGTTTGTGTTTTGATTTCAACAGAGTTAAACTGCTGTACAAATGACCGACTCCGATTCGAACTTTCCTACGCCTGAAAATTTACCTGGGAATTCACCTGAAAATTCAAATGAGCCCTCACTGAATTTCTCTCCTGCGGGCGCTGGATCTCCTCCACCTGGCCGAGGAAGTGCGCAGCATGCGCCACGTAAGTCGGGAATGGGCCCACTGGCTTGGGTTCTTGGCTTGTCTGCGGTCTTTTTCGCTTTGTTTCTCGTCATTTCGGGTGCGATCTATTTTTCAAAGGGCGGCGCAAAAGGCTCGTCTCACTCCAGTGGCGGAGCTTTCTTGGCTGCTGGAAAAGGTTCCGTAGGAGTGATCGAACTCAACGGCGTCATCATGGATTCAAAGAAGACGCTCAAGAAGCTCGAAGACTATGAAGAGTCTCCTGGAATCAAGGCAGTCGTTCTTCGTTTGAACTCCCCCGGAGGAGCGGTCGCTCCTTCTCAAGAAATTTATCAGGCCGTAAAGAACTACAAGAAACCTCTGGTTGTCTCCATGAGCTCGGTCGCGGCGAGTGGCGCGTATTATGTCGCCATGGGCGCAAAGAAAGTTTACGCAAACCCTGGAACAATCACGGGCTCCATCGGCGTCATCATGGAGTTCGCGAATTTGGAGAAGCTCTATGAATGGGCCAAGGTTCAGCGCTACGCCATCAAGACGGGCAAGTTCAAGGACGTGGGCGCCGAATACCGGGAGATGGGTCCTGAGGAGCGCGCACTTCTTCAGACCATGGTCGATGATGTTTTGTCCCAGTTCAAGCAAGCGGTCTCGGATGGCCGTAAGCTGACGATGGAACAAGTAACTGAAGTTGCCGATGGTCGCATCTTTTCAGGCAGTCAAGCCAAGGCCGCAAAGCTTGTGGATGAGCTTGGAACGCTTCAAGATGCGGTCAATGAGGCAGGGAAGCTTGCCGGCATCGAAGGCAAGCCAGATGTTGTTTACCCTGAAAAGTCTCGTTCTCGTTTAATGGATTTGATTTTGGATAATGGCACAGGTGAAGATCGTTCCGAGAGCTCCAGCAGTTTGGTGGGCGCTCTGACGTCGATTCTCAATGGCCATGTGGAAAAAGCTGTGACCGGGCTTGAGCCTGGTATCTACTGGATCTGGACCGGAGCTCGCTAAACTTGACTGCACCTGCAACGAATTCTGCACCTAATAATAAACCTCGCCCTAGACGTCATCCGCGCGCTGCAGCGGTTCGAATTATCACGCGCGTCCTTGCGGATCGCGAACCCCTGGATGAAGCTCTTTCACGCGTTGTTGCTGAGCAGAACCTGGATTCCTCAGCACGCGCCTGGCTTCAGGATGTTTGCGCAGGAACGCTGCGCTGGCGCGGAAGGCTGGATCAGATTCTTGATGCAGCATCTTTCAAGAAGAAGCCAACGGGCTGGCTGAGAAAAGTTCTCATCGTCGCAATCTATCAGATTGTGGCTCAAGATCGCGTCAACCCGGGTGCTGTGGTTTCTGAAACGGTCGTGGAAATTAAACGCAAGGAAGGCGAGGCGCCTTCTCGTTTTGCAAACGCTGTCCTGCGAAAGCTCAGTGAGCATGCGCAAGCAGTCAGAACTCAAGCGTTCCCAGAAGGTGCGCCAGCATCAGAGCAAGCGCTTTGGGCCAGTCTGCCGGATTGGATCTGGAATCGCCTGGTAGCGCAATATGGACTCGATTGGAGCCGTGCCTATGCTCAGGCTAGTCTTGAGCGTCCAACGGTCTGGATTCGCTCCAGAGAGCCTGATTTTCAAGCAAGCTGGGCTTCCGAAGCGGGATCCGTTCCAGGGTCCTTCCGCCTGACAGAAGGTGGATCCATTGTGGAGCGTCCTGGCTTTAAAGAAGGCACTTTCTTTGTGCAAGACATCTCAAGCCAGGCCTTGATTGCTGAGATCAGCGCAGAAGTGCGAAAGGGCCTGGGCGAAGGTCCTCTAAAAGCTCTCGATCTTTGTGCCGCTCCAGGTGGAAAGACTGCAGGCCTTTCCTGGAATGGCTTTGAAGTGATCGCTACCGATCGCCCTGAAAAGGGTGGCTCTCGTTTTGCGCTTCTTGAGCAAACAGTTCAACGTGTGGCGCCAACTGCACGCGTGATTCAACGCGGACAAGTTGCGTCTCTGGAGCCGCTGGATCTGGTTTGGGTGGATTCGCCCTGCACGGGGTCTGGCATTCTAAGACGCCATCCGGATGTGCGCTGGCTCAGGCAGGAGCGCGAGCTTGCATCGCTTCAGGAAGTGCAGCACAAGCTTCTCAAGGAAGCTTGGGATAAGGTTCGGCCGGGGGGATATCTTGCGTACTCGGTCTGCTCCATTCTTAAAGAAGAAGGACCCGAGGCGCTTTCCCGTGCTCAGCTCGGTGGCACTTTCGTGCGCGAATGGCTTTTAACGCCGCAATCGCCTCCATCAGGAGATGGTTTTTACGCAGCTTTGATTCGCAAAGCCTGAGGCTTTTAAGCCTCTTTAGGGTTTGTGTGCGCTGCGGTTTCACAGTGAGTCAGCGTTTTGCAATCCCGCTTTTGGCGGAATCTTTGCAAGATGAAACAATACGCCTGTTTTCATGGGTCTCGGTGCAGCATGACTACTAGGGATAGTGTGAAGTGTAAGAATTGACTTCAGGTGCTGAGATGGCGCATTAAGTGCCCCGTGTCAAAATGACTCTACTGCTCCGAAGTGGCTCTGGGAGCGGAAAGACACGGGTGGTCTTAATTGAGTTCCGTTGATTGACGCACATGGCGAAAAAGTTCTGTCATCTAGCGGACAAAGAATGATTCTGATGAGGTGCGGAGGTCAGCCGGCCGCTGGCACGCCGGCTGCAATAACCCCCGCCAGGACCACTGATTCGCGAGTGTGTTGCGGAACGTATGTTGAGGGGGCGGCAGAGGTCATCACAATAAACGGCTACTATTTTACTTTTCCCAAATTTACCCACCTTTCAGACCGGTGGCTCCCGAAAGGGAGCCACCTGGTATCCCATTCGAAAACCAAACAAGAATAGTTGATAAGATAAAAGACCTCGCTGCGACTTCCTGTCGCATTCCCATTCGGCATCCTGCCTGGGAACGACTCGGTTTTTATCTTATCGACTATTCTTGTTTGGTTTTGCGTGTGTTTGTCGGTGAGGGCATGTGTGCTCTGGTGGAGAACGGATTGTGCTCTATTAGGCTAGACAGATTGTCGGCAGGGGGATATTCGCTGCCGCATATGTCAGTTCTGGAGTTTGATAACTATCGGCTGTACTTGCGCTCCGTACTTGCTGATCGGGCATCGACAAATCCGAGGTACTCTCTTCGGGCATTCGCGAAGAGTCTCGAGCTGGCTCCCTCCTATTTATCGGCAGTCATGAATGGAAAGAAATCACTTTCTCCTGAGACTGCTTACGCTGTAGCGGAGAAGCTCAGATTAGATGAACAAGAGGCAACGTATTTCCGCATCCTGGCTCAGATGGAAGCCACGAAAAATCCTGCTTTGAAAGAGAGCTTGCTTCAGCGAGCTCAGACTCTTGCCCCAAGTGTGGTTGTGAATGATCTCAGCGTTGATCAGTTCAAAATGATCTCTGACTGGCATCACTACGCCATATTTGCGGCGGTCGATCTCTCTGACATTGAGGCGACGCCAGAACGGATTGCAAAAATCCTTGGACTAAACCTTGCTGAAGTCCAAGTTGCCGTGGAGCGCATGATCCGATTGGAGATGCTCGAGAAGGACGCAGAAGGGCGCTTAAAACAAACGATCTCACATTCAAGGATTGTTTCGTTGGCGCCCAACAGGGCAGTGAGAAGCCATCACCGTCAGAACTTGGAAAAAGCGATCGAGAGTATCGGATTGCAGAGGCCGGATGAAAGATTCATGGGGTCTGAGACCTTTTGTATTGATGAATCACAATTTGAGGAGTTTCAGAAGCTCTGCAACCAGTTCCTCGACAGCGCGCTGGCTCTCGCGAAGAAAGCGAAGACCAAAAACCAGGTGTACCACTTAGGTGTTCAGTTTTTCAGGTTTTCACAAGAAAAACCAAAGGAAGAAAAAAAATGAGAAGCATGCAATCAGGCTCAGTCCTTGTAAGTTTGACGTGCGGATTATCACTCATGTTTGCAATTAATGCGATGGCAGGTGGAGGGGGCGTACGCGGCGGCGGCGGCGATATCTGCGAAGATCGCATCCAGCAGATCCGGGATGATATCAAGTCCTGGATCCATCAAGGTGGCGCGCAGGGATTATCACTTCCGCAAGGAGTCTCCGCAGATCGGTATGCCGACCTGATGCTAGATCAAATGAAAACCGCACGCGTGAAATGCGTCGGCGCGGCAGACAAAGGTTACCCGGTCGCGATCGGAAGCACGCCAAAGGTTTGCAAGTTCTCAATCGATCAATCGGGCTCTCAGATTACTTGTGACTACATCAAGTTTCTCGCGACTAACGAATCGGACCAATACGTTTTGATTCATCATGAGTACGCGGGGCTTGCGGGTGTCGAGGTCCCTAACCAGGGCGATTCCCGCTACGACGTTTCCAATCAGATCTCCGCCTATCTTGAAGACCAGGTTGTGAAGAAGCTTGCGGTAAAGCCCGTAACCTCCGAGCTCCAGGTGGGTTCGAGAGTTGTCATCGATGACAATCAATTTGAGACCAAAACCGGCCAGATTACTTCGATCACTTCCGGAAAGTACACCTATTATCAGGTCAGGCTATCCAATAACTCGGGTAGGGCGGGAGATGAGCAAATCATTGAGAGAAGTTACATCAAGGCGACCGAAGTCGGCAGTCTGAATGGCGTGAGAAAAGGTCAGAAAGCCATCTGCAGGAATATTTACGACATTTCCGGCAGCGCGTTTGAAGGCAACGTTGCTCATATTTATTCAAACGGTTTCGTCGAAATCACTATTTCGACCAAGAAGGCCACTTCGGTTACGTCCACTTCTCAGTTATCTGAAGGACCCCTGTTTTTGTCGTCGGTCCCAGGCGCTTGGGAAATTCCTCGCTTTGGATACAACTGCTCTTATTAAAAATTAGAACAAAACAATACGAGTAAAGAACAAAGATAAAAGTCCTCGTTGTGACATCCTGTCACATTCCCAGTCGTCTTCCTGACTGGGAACGACTCGGCTTTTATCTTTGTTCTTTACTCGTATTGTTTTGTTCACGTTTGTTAGACGTGACGCGTATGCGCTACAAAAAGGAGGCGGCCACCTTTTGGTTACTTCGATTTTTTCTTCACGCGAATGCCGCCGAATTTTCCGCCTGAAGGCTTACCTTCGTTACGGAAGCTTTTTGGCTTGCCGTAGCTTGGTTTGTCGCCAGATGCGGATCGGCCGCCAAACGCAGGCTTTTTGCCTCTCGGACGCTCATCGAAATCTTTTGGTGAAGCTTTTGGATAAGCTGCCTTAGCGGTGAAGGACTTTCCTCCGACAGGCTTCGTGCTTGGAGCGCTGGCTCCATCGGCCGAGCCACCGACTTGAAGAATATCTCCGCGCCAGACTGGGCCAAGATGGGCGGTGTTGATTCGTCCAGGGCGCTCGGGTTCGCAAATCAGAACATCACCGGCTTTTGTGAGCGGATCACTGATGACGAGTTTGTGTGTTGGATTGCGCTTTGGAGAACGTTGATCGTTGGATGTGATCCAAAGGTAGGAGAACTTCAGCCACAGGCGCTCAGAGCCCAGAGCTTTTGAAAACTCTGCGAACCATCTGCCTGGAACGCGCGTTGGAACGGAGAAGTGGCAATAATCTTTTCCATAAGAAAGAGGGCAAGTCTCAGCGTGAGGGCAGGGGCCCCAGAGCATGGTTGCCGTTTTCTCGATCGTCTCGGTTTGGAAGAGACGGTTTCTTAAACGCGACAGAAACTGAGAAGTGGTTTTCGCTGCAGGCTCAACAAAGAGCACGCCGCCGCCTTGGGCTTTTTCAAGAAGGTTTGCCCAGATTGTTTCGATCTTTGGCTTCTTCGTTGTTTCGGCTTCAGTTTCTTCGCCGTCGTAATCTTCATTACCAACTGGACCCTCTCCGCTATCTAAAAGATCGAGTGGTTCTTCATCTTCACGAGCTTTAAAGCGGTTTGGAAGCGTTTTGGCTTCGTTCATGACATGGCCCAGAAGAATGAGCGACATCGGAGCTTTGAGCTGCGCGGGCGCATCCCACCAGTTTGCTGTCTGAAGATGAACAGTCACTTTGCCGCGAAGACGTGGGAACTGATCGGAGAGCGCTTGCACGAGCGCTTTTCCGTCTTCCATGATCGTGCGCTGAGTATCGAACCAATAAAGCTCGATCGGAGGAAAGTCTCCGCCGCGCGCCTGAAGAAGGCGCAATAGAAAACCAATCGATGCAGTGCCGGGGCCTGCGCCAAGATCCGCGATTCTTAAAACGCCCTGCTTGCGGCCATGCTCAAGCGCTGCTTGAACAGCGGCATTGTGCATTTCAAAAAGCGAGACGAACTTGGCCATTTGAAGAGGGAGGAAATAAAGAAGGTAAGCCGAGCGAAACTTCGGATGCTGAAAGTAGGCAGGAATCTGCTCGGGGCGCTCTTCGGTGAAAAGCTCAGAAAGATCTTTCACGCCTTTGGAGAAAAAGCGGACGTCCTCCTTGGCGAACGGTTTATCCTTCCAGCTATCGCGAGGGCTGTAGTGCTCTTTCACGTAGGCTGGAACCATTTCGTCCACAAACCAGGTCCAGGCGGGGGGGAAATCCAGCTGAGGAGATGCCAGTTTTATGACGCTCAACGGGCGATCACTCGACTGGTTTGAGGTTGGACGGGGGGATATCGGCTTAGGCAGGGGGGTTTTTGATCGCATGGTGTATCTTACTTGTCGCATACCTCGTGCTGGAGTGTCTAGCTGACCGGCGAAAACGTGCTACTCTTTATATATGAGTTTGAAGGGAAGCCTTAAAGATGTTGGACCGATCGAGCTGAATCTTCCCAAAAGAAGTTTCTGGCGGGATCGGATTCGACAGATTTGGGCATTTTATTGTCCACTTTGTAACGTTCCAAGACGAGTTCCTTACCAACCGCGACCGGGCTTCAAGCACATGGCTCAGGTGGGATTAACGGCGGTCGTTTTTATGCTGGCCACCTGGAGCTGGTTTGAGTGGAAGGGGATTGTCAGCTTCTTTCCTCTTTGGTCCGTTTTTGAGGTGATCTATCGCGCTCGTGTGCGCGCTGCGTTGGCCTGTGATCGTTGCGGATTTGACCCCTATCTCTACCTGATTGACGTGCCTCGAGCGCGCGAAGTGGTTGAAAATCATTGGCGAAAAAAGTTTGCTGATAAAGGGATTCCTTACCCATCAAAGCCATCATTAAACCCATCTGGGGCACCGGCAAATGCCAAGCCTGCAGGGGGAGCGGGCACTAAAAGCGGTTCTCCCGAAATGGTCACTTGACAGCTGTTGCTGCGCAACGCTAGACCTTCAGGCATGTCTGTCAATAAAGTTATTTTGGTGGGGCGCTTGGGGCAGAATCCAGAAGTGCGATACACGCCGTCGGGCGCAGCTGTCGCAAACTTCAGTGTTGCAACCAACGAATCATGGTCCGATAAGAACGGCCAGAAACAGGAACGTACCGAGTGGCACAAGGTTGTCGTTTGGGGCAAGCTCGCCGAGCTTTGCAATCAGTTCCTCGCTAAGGGTCGCCAGGTTTATCTCGAAGGTCGCTTGCAGACCCGCCAATGGCAGGACAAGGACGGACAGACCAAGTACACGACCGAAATCCAGGCTCAAACCATTCAGTTCTTGGGCGGCCAAGGCGCTGAGCGTGGTCCCGGAATGGATCAAAGCATGGGCCAAAGCATGGGCGGCGGTAACAGCGGTTACGGCCAAGGCGGCGGTGGCGGTTATAACCGCGGAGCCCCACAAGGTGCTGGCCCTTCGGGCCCAGGTCCTCAGTTTGGAGCAGAAGAGCCTTCTTTCACTGAAGACGATATTCCGTTCTGAACATGCGCGCGCTCATTGTCGTTCCTACATATAACGAATTAGAAAACATCCAGAATCTTGCACAATCGGTCATGGCGGTCATCCCACCTAACGTGGACCTCCTGATTGTGGACGACAATTCTCCTGATGGAACTGGAAAGCTTGCCGATCAGCTTGCTGCACAGGATTCGCGGATTCACGTCCTGCATCGCGCCCGTAAAATGGGCCTGGGCACGGCTTATGTGAATGGCTTTAACTGGGGACTTGAGCGGGGCTACGAAGCCTTGATCGAGATGGATGCGGACTTCTCGCACGACCCTAAGTACCTGCCGCGCATGCTCGAGCTTCTTGAGATCAATGATGTGGTGATCGGCTCCCGTTATGTTCCAGGTGGCGGAACCGTGAACTGGGGAATGGGGCGCAAAGTCCTGAGCCGTGGCGGAAGCATGTACTCGCGTCTGATCTTGGGCGCGGGCATTCGTGACTTTACCGGTGGCTTCAATGGCTGGCGCCGTAAGGTGATCGAATCCGTGGATCTGCCATCGCTTCGATCGGACGGCTATTCCTTTCAGATTGAGCTGAAGTACCGCGCATTTCTCAAAGGCTTCAAAATTACCGAGTTTCCAATTGTTTTCGAAGATCGGAAAGTCGGGAAGTCAAAAATGCATCGCCGGATCGTGATTGAAGCGCTTCTTCGCGTTTGGGAGTTTCGCTTCAAATCCCCGTTCCGCCAGGCACTCGTTCAAACTCAGCGTCATTGACACTTCGAGGTTTACATCCTTAATATTTAAGGATGACCCGAAAACGTTCTGCTGTGTCCGTCATCTCAAGTGCGAAGTCCCTGTTTTTGGCGTTGGGGGCTTTGGGAGTAACAACGCTTGCGAATGCGGCCACGCCGTTCATTCCGACTGCGATCCTGGTCGATAAAAACACGAACCAGCTTCATGTGACTCGCTATGAAAACGGCGAGTATCGCATCCTGAAGACCTATCATGCCACTTTGGGAAAAGTGAAAGGCGATAAGCAGGACGAAGGGGACCTTAAAACCCCTGAAGGGATCTACACGTTCAAAGCGTTTTTGACGCCGCCATCACTGTCCAAAAAGTTTGGGAAGATGGCTTTTTACGTCAGCTATCCCAATACGTACGATGAGCTTGCCGGTCACACTGGAAACAACATCATGCTTCATGCGACGGACACGCCCGAGCGTCTGAAGCAGGAGTTCGATAGCCTGGGTTGTGTCGTGGTGAAGGATCAGGAGATTGCGGAGATCAAGCCTTACATCAAGTTAGGCCTGACGCCGATCTTGATCTTCCCTGAGTTGACTCCTGAGTACATGAAGCCCGGTCAGGACAATACTCTGGTGAGCTTCTTTAAGAGCTGGATCAAGTCCTGGGAGACGAAGAGCCTGGATGACTATATCGCTCACTATCATTCGGACTTCTCGGCTCAGGGCAAGGACAAGGCCGCATGGAGAGCTTTTAAAGCGACTTTGAATAAGAAGTACGCCAGCATCGAGATCAATCCGGAGAGCGTCCTTTATTACCGCCATCCCAAGTACTCGATGATCACTTTCACCCAGAACTATCGCTCCAAGCTGGTGGGCGGAGGCTGGGGACATCGCTCGCATGGGACGAAGATTCTCTACATCGCGGAAGAAGCGGGTCAGCCTAAGATCATTGCAGAGACTTTCTCGAATCTGAGTTGGTAAGAGTCGTCCCTGACTCTCGACCTCATTCAGTTCAGATTAGTCTTGCTGGACAGGACCATTGATGCCGGAGACGGATCCAATCGTGCCGCCAATGACGTGCACGCCTCCGTCGGCATTTGAAACAGAGTCAACGTTTCCATCGATGACAATGATGTGACCGTGAGCTCCTACGATGGATCCTACGTCCATACCGCAGACAAAGATACTGCCATGGTTCTCATTGATTTTCTGAATCCGCGGCTGCTGCTCAGAAGAAGGTAATTTTCTTCCAACGAGAACCAAGTGGCCATCGCCGTCTGAGATCGAAACCACAGAGTTGGCACTCACAGCAGGTGAGCCATGGACGCTTTGGATCGAAGCGATCTGTTGAGCAATAATCGTGCTATTGCCGCCGATATCATTGATCGTTCCAACCATGACTGCGTTCAAGTCAGCGCCGCCACTAATATGAGAAACCTCGAGGATGCTGCGGGCAATGGCTTTGACACCGCCATGGATTTGCGAAATGACGTTGATAGTCTCTCCCGCAGAAATGGATAATGAGCTGTTCGTGCCCACATAGGATGCCGCTGGCATCTGGACGACGGGCTTGTCTTCGTAGACGATTTTTTGATCACGAAGCTTGATGGCCTTTCTGCATTGTGCGACCGCTTCATTCGCTTCCGGATCGTTTCCGTAGTTAGGTTTACTCGATGGCGATGCGCTAGGCTTAGGCGAAGGCATGTCAGAAGGCTTAGACGAAGGCTGAGATGAAGGTTGGCCAATCGGCTGCGACGAAGGCATGCCAGAAGGCATCGACGAAGGTTGGCCACTAGGCTGCGACGAAGGTTGTGAAGAAGGCATGCCTGATGGCATCGAAGAAGGCTGACCCGAAGGCATTGGCATCGGGTTAGGCAATCCCGGAATCGATGAAGGCATTGGCATCGGGTTAGGATGACCGCTCGGCATTGATGAAGGCATTGACGATGGAGACGCTGATGGTTCTGGAGCTATGTCTCCAGGAGTGGGAGCTGCGAGATTTGCTCCGCTATTTGGCTGAACGCCAGGGACGGATTTTACGTCATAGGGCGTCTCGCAAGCCGTGAGAAGGCCGATGCTTGAAAGCGTCGTGCACATCAACAATGAAAACTTATTGTTCTTCCCCATGAGTATAGAACCCCCAGGCGCTTATGCAGCAAGCCATATGCCTGGAGGTTCTGTTCAAAAAGCCTTAGAATTAGAGCGCGTGTACGATTCGACACTTCTCAGAAGAGTCGACACTGCATAATTCTTAAACGCTTAATTTTATTGATTAAGTCTATTGTCCAAGCGCTGAAAGCTGCGCTTGAACCTTGCTTAAAGAGGACTCGATCTTCTTATAATAGGCCTCGTAGAAGCGGGCGAACTCTTTTGAGCGGAGCCGAGGAGGCTGAATGGCCGAGCCAGTGGCGCGCGCTTGATAGATCTCATCGAGCTCATCAATAGAGAGCTTGGAGCTGAGGGCGCTCTCATACTTGGCTTTGAAGTAGCGCAGGTTTTCCACGATATCGGAGTAACGAGCCTCGCGATTGATGCGGTTAAAATCAGCGCGCTTTGGGCTTACTCCTGGAACGCTTAAGACAAAGAAATCACTGTTCGTGTCATAAAGCGCGTTGTTCTGATGCATGCGGTGATTATCCGTCAAAACTCCTGGCTGGGTCATCATCCAGTCCTGCTCAAGAAGCGCTTTGCGTTTGTAGGGATCAAGATAGAACGCAACAACATCGTTCAAGTCCACGTCGTTTCCTTGGCTTTCGAGATCAATGTACTCGTTGCCTGGGATCGCAAGGTTAAAGGCTTGCTTTGCGATATTCTTATCCGTTGCGTAAGGGCGAAGAAGTCCAGGTGCTGCAATCGCGTTGTGGGTCGTGTGCGTGCAGTTGTTGTAGACGCCGCTCCACTCGTAGTCGTCATTCTTTTGGTAAAAGTCATTGAGCGAGTTGAGATAATCAACCATCGGTTGAAGCATCTTGCGCTCGACTGGAATGCGCGAGCAATAAACGTTGCGGCCGAGGTTCAAGCCGAACTCGGTCGCAAGCGTGGTGCGTACGATGTACTCATCATCGGACATGCTCTTAGGCTTATCCTTCATGTACTGAGGATGGATTTTGATTCCCTTGAAGAGATTCAGGGCCTGGACGTGTTGGACGATGCCGTCTTGGGTTGCTTGATCCAGGCGTTGAGCTTCAGAAAGGTTCGCCGTGATGAGAAGGCTCTTTCCGTCCGAGGCCATCCAATTGGCGTTTTGAAAAATCTGATCCACGCTGATCGAGGTGCCTGCTTCAGGATTGGAGAGATCGATTGAGCCTTCGTCGCAAAGCTTAAGGCGTGGGTAACTTGCAGAAGTGTCTCGGCAGACGCCCTTCATATAGAGAACGCCGTGGCCGCCGGTGCCTCCGCCGTTGGTGCCGTCGAGAGGCTTAAGCTGCGTCACTGCGCAGAACTCAGCGTAGTAGGGATAAAGCTGATCATAGGAGGAAGCTGGGGAAGCCAGGGATGCCTGTCCCGGGACTGCACTGAGAAGCATCAGTGGAAGGGCCCAATTTGAATAGGTTTTATTCAGCTTTTGAGACATTTTCATGGGCCGGATTTCTCATGCTGTACTTAATAAGTCAAATATTGAAAAAGCGATTATCGTTAAGGGCTTAGGTGTGGTATTTCCGTAGGACTCGTATGTCTACTCAAGTCGTTCAGTCCATTAAAGTGGATACGCTCATTATCGGTGCCGGTGTTATTGGCAGCAGTGTGGCGATGCATCTTGCTGAGCTCTCATCCAAGCAAGGAGGCGAGGCTCACTCAGGCGAGATTCGCTGCGTGGATTTTGATCTCGAAGGCGGTCTGAGTAGTTCAGAGCTGAACGCAGGCGGAGTACGCGCAACTTGGAATCAGCCCATCAATATTCGCATGGCGCAGCATACGATCGATTACTTTGCTGAGAACGCAGAAGCTGTGGGCTACCACGCCTGCGGATATCTCTGGCTTCAAACGCCTGAAAAACTTCCTGCATCGCTCAAAGCTCGCGAGCGCCAGATTGCCATGGGTTGGCCTGTCGAAGCCTGGGACCTTTCGGAACTTAAGAGACGCATTCCATTCATTGATAAGACCGATGATCTGGCAGGCGCTGTCTTTGGATCTCGCGATGGATTGGTCAATCCTAACCGTGTGAAAAATCATTTCCGCGAAAAAGCTCGTGCAAAGGGCGCGCGCTTTGATGATCGCACGCTGGTGCGCTCGGCTGAATACCAGGCGGATGGAAGCCTGCGCGTGATTTGCGAGCGCTATCCTGCGGCGATGGATACGGATCAGAAAATTGAAGCTCTTTCGGATCGCCCCGTTCCGGGCGTCCCTGTTGAGAGAATTGAGTATCATGCGCAACGCGTGGTCAATTGTGCAGGCCCGTGGGCAAAGCCAATTGCCAAGATTCTGGGTTACGATAGCCCGGTTTATTCGCAACGCCGCCAAATCTGCATCTTTGATTGCCGGGACGTGGATCTGACCAAGTATGGAATGATGATCGATACGTCGGGCGTGTATTTTCATCCCGAGGCGACCAATGGACTTGCTGGATGGGCCAATCATGACGAGCCTCATGGCGTGAATTACTCCTATGATGGCGAGTCATTTTTCATGGAGCATATCTGGCCTGCTTTGTATGAGCGCTCCACTGCGTTTGAAAAGCTCAAGCACGTGACGGGCTGGGCAGGCCTTTATGAGGTATCGCCGGATGAAAGCGCGATCATTGGCGCTGTTGAAACAGGTGACCCTGCGCGCGCTGGTGCTCGGGGTCGGGTTTTTGAAGCGCATTCTTTCTCTGGTCATGGCGTCATGCACAGCCATAGCGCAGGCTTGGCTGTGGCGGAGCTTATGCTTCAAGGCAAGTATTCGAACATGGATGTCTCGGAGTTATCCGCGGCTCGCTTTGCGTTGGGCCGGGAAGTTCGCGAAACAGCGATTATTTAATCCCATTCCTGAAGAAGACTCTTCGCTCCGTCTGAGTTGTTGGGTTAGACTTTGAGCTAACTCATTTATGGGCGCGATCAGCGAACTTCATCCAAGCGAATTCCCAAGAACTCATCAAGTGCTTGAGCAGGGCCTCAAAGACGGCGTTGCTCCGGGATTTGTCGTTGGAGTTTTGGATATGCGTCGCCCGGATCCATTTTTAGTTACGGCTCGTGGTCAGAGAAGAGTGGAGCCGTCGCCGCTCCCGATGCGTCCTGACACTATTTTTGACATCGCGTCCGTCTCAAAGGTTTTTGCGACAGCGACTCTGGCTGGTGTCTTAGTCGAGCGGGGATGGGTTTCTTGGAATACGCGGCTTTCTTCGATTTTTCCTGATTATCCTTCGCGCAGTATCGAGCTTGAACATTTGCTCTCTCACACGGCAGGATTTCCTTGGTGGGAGCCGTTCTGGGAAAAGCTAAGAGCCCAGTTCGCGCCTCGATCCCTTTCTGAAATACCGGTCGCCAGCCGGCAGTCCGCCATGAGGAAATGGATCATGGCTTGTTCACCTGCGGTATCTCCAGGCGAGCGGGTAGAGTACTCGGATGTCTCGTTTCTTCTTTTAGGATTTGCCCTGGAGGAAGTCACCGGTATGCCGTTGGATCGGGCGGTTCGCCGCTTTCTTTGGGAGCCGATGGGACTATTGGATCAGGGCAGGGGGCCATACTATCGGCGCACAATCACGAGCGCCGCTCAAATCAATGAGGATGTCGCCGCTACTGAGCTCAGTCCTTGGCACCAAACGGTTCTTCAGGGGCAGGTTCACGATGAGAACTGTTGGGCTATGGGGGGCTATGGCGGGCACGCTGGCGTGTTTGCCAGGGCGGAGGATCTTCTTCGCTTTTCAAAAGCGCTCTTGGACGGATTTTTGAGCCAGCACACGCTCACGGAGATGTGGTCGCGGGTTTCGCGTCCGGCAGGATGCGAGAGGACCCGGGGATGGGATTCTGTGTCCGCCCAGGGATCATCCGCCGGTCGGTATTTTTCAACAAGCTCAGTTGGACATCTGGGCTTTACCGGGACTTCGCTCTGGATTGATCCCCAGGCACGACTTGCCGTGACGCTGCTGTCCAATCGTGTTCACCCCACAAGAGAGAACATCAAGATTCGCGCGTTTAGGCCGCTGCTTCATGATGCGGTTCGTGAAGATTTTGCGAATCTCGGTCGTTGACTCTCGCCGCAGGACCAGTTCAAGATAAGTTATGGAGCTCACACTAAATAATCTTAAAAAAGTCCATATTGTCGGAGTCTGCGGAACTCTCATGGGAGCCTTCGCAGCGTTTCTGAAGCGTAGCGGGATCGAAGTTACGGGAAGCGATCAGAACGTTTATCCTCCGATGAGCGATGTGCTCCGTGATGCCGGCGTCGTTTTGTTCAACGGCTACAGCGCAGAGAACATCACGAAGATGGCCCAAAAGCCTGATCTTGTCGTGATCGGGAATGTTATTCAGAGCTCCAATCCTGAAGCGCGCGCGGCCATTGATGGAGGCTATCGCTATTCGTCTCTTCCTGAAGCGATGGAGCAGCTCATGCTTCCCAAGACGCGCAACCTGGTTGTTTCCGGAACTCACGGAAAGACAACCACCTCAAGTCTTCTTGCGCACACGTTGAACGTCGTTGGCAAGAAGCCCAGCTATTTTATCGGTGGCGTCTCGCACGACCTTCCTTTCAGTTTCAATGTGGGTAGCGTTGAGCCTGGAAGTCTTTTCGTTCTGGAAGGCGATGAGTACGATACCGCTTTCTGGGATAAGGTTCCGAAGTTCAATCACTACCTTCCGAACGATGTGATCCTGACCTCGGTCGAGTATGATCACGCCGACATCTATCCTGACTTCCAGGCAGTCGTCCGCGCGTTTGAAGGCCTCATGACTCGTATCCGCGAAGGCGGAAGACTCATTGCCTGTTTTGATTATCCTGTCATCAAGGATCTCGCCAAGATGGCAAAGGTCCCGACCATTAGCTATGGCGCAAACGCAGCCACTGGAGCGCGTTTTACGCCAGGTAAGATCACCGTGGATGGTGGCTGGACCCACTTTGAGATTCTTGAAAACGGAAAGAAAGTGGATGAGCTCACGCTCAATCTTCCTGGCACGCACAATGTCCTGAATGCTTTGGCGGTCTGGATCGAGTGCCGTGAGCTTGGTATCCCTGCTGATGAGCTTCGTGCCGCGATGAAGTCGTTCCGAGGCGTCAAGCGCCGTCAGGAAGAGCGTGGAGAAGTGAAGGGCGTTCTGGTGATCGATGATTTCGCTCATCATCCGACGGCCGTGCGCGAAACGCTTCGCGCGCTTCGCAAAAAATATTCAGGCCGCAGGCTCGTTACCGTGTTCGAACCTCGAAGCGCGACCTCGCGGCGCAAGGTTTTCCAAAAAGACTATGCCGAGGCCTTCGGAGAGGCTGATGCGATACATATCGCGGTCCCTTATGACCAGACCCGGATCAAGCCAGAAGATCAATTCTCAAGTGATCAACTTGTTGCCGACCTCGTGAACGGCGGTAAACAGGCTTATCTCTTCAATTCTGTTGAGGAAGGTGTCTCTGAGATTGCTCAAAAGTCGCGCTCGGGCGACGTCGTGGCGGTGCTCTCGAACGGGGGATTTGGCGGATTTATCCCGAAGCTTCTCGATCTTCTCGCTAAGCGCTAAGTCAGAAAAATGACGCTATAGTTTTAGTGATTTTGCGCCGATAATTTCAGGGCGAGGGAACTGCATGGCCGACGGCCCGAAGAAATTTGGACGCTATTTTCTGCTAGATCTCCTAGCCCAAGGGGGCATGGCAGAGATCTATCGTGCGCGTCTTGCTTCGGCGGACGGCGCAGGACGCGTTATTGTCATCAAGAGAATTCAATCGGGACATGGAGCGGACCAGGAGTTCATCCAGATGTTCCGCTCTGAGATCAAAGTCACTATGGGATTCAATCATCCCAATATCGTGCAGCTTTATGATTTCGGCGAGGAAAACAGCCAGCCCTATATCGCCATGGAGTGGGTGGATGGAAAAAACCTTCGCCAGCTCATGGCGCGCTTTCATGAGCTCAAACAAAGATTTCCGGTCGATCTTGCAGTCCAGATCATCGAACAAGCAGCGTGTGGCCTCAACTACGCGCATCACTTCAAAGATAAGATCACGGGCAATGCGCTGAACATCGTTCATCGGGATATCAGCCCGCAGAATCTCATCATCTCGTTTGAAGGCTCGGTTAAAGTCATCGACTTTGGTATCGCCAAGGCGAGCGTGAACTCCGAAGCAACTCGCGCAGGCGTCATCAAAGGAAAGCCAAGCTATCTTTCGCCTGAGCAGATCAACGGCGATGCGCTGGATGGCAGATCCGATATTTTCTCGCTGGGAACGGTACTTTGGGAGCTTCTGGCTGGTAAAAAGCTTTTCTCAGGCGATAGCGACCTTGCGATTCTCAAGCAGATTGAGAGCTGCAATACGCACGTGAAGCCTCCATCCACCATCAATCCGGATGTTCCCCCTGAGCTGGATTACATCGTTCTCAGGTCTCTCGCAAAACATCGGGACAAACGCTACCAAACGGCAGAAGAATTTCAGCGCGCTTTGCATAAGTTCCTTTACGCGCACACGCCGGAGTTCAATCCGTCCGATCTGGCGTATTATGCCAAGGATCTCTTCAAGAACGAGATCGTCGAGGACCGCAAGAAGATCCAGAAGCTCAACGATGAAGTTGAGCGCCTGATGAGCAGCATGATCGTAGCTGAAGCGCCATTGGCAATCGAAGGTTTTGGTTCAGCCATGAATCCATCTTCCTCCAAAGTGGAGAAGGAAGGTGATTCGACCATGATTGCCACGAAGGCCAAGCCCGGTCTTAATATTTACGAGGCACCGTTGAACGGCGCGCCGATCGATGTGGTTCCGGACGACTCGATCGCAATGACCAGCATTCGTCGTAATTCAACGCCGATGTCCAACGGCTCGTTTACCACGACAGTGAAGTCTCGCTCGGTTCAATTTGAGAAATCCAGGCAGATGCGCTCGTCGCCCAAGAAGAGTGGGGGAGGGTTTGCCGGCATTGCCGCTGCCCTGGCTCTTGTCGTGGGTGGCGCATTCTTCTTTGGAAAAGATTTGAAGCTTCCATTCATGGATGGCATCCAAGTCGTCAAGAGCACTCACACGGGTGAGCGCAATCCTGGAAGTTTGGGAAGTTTGGGAAGCTTGGGAAGTGTGGGAAGTGTGGGAAGTGCGGATGGAAGTCAGACGAGCGCGGACCCTGCGACCAAAGAAGCATCCAACCCGCATCGGGCTAAAGATATCGTCCTGAAATTGAATTTGACTCCGGGTGGCGGCAGTCCTCTGATCAAGCTCAATGGACAATCCATTGATCCGGATAGAGCTGCGGTTCGCGTGCCGATGGATACGCTGCTTGAACTTTCGGTTGAACGAAGGGGTTATAAAGCGGTGAACCGCCAGTTCTTCATCGAGTCCTCAAAAGTAGGGGATCTGGGACAATGGAACATGGACGTGCAGCTTGAGCCTTCCGAGTTTGGAACGCTCTACATCAGCACCACTCCGAGCGCAGAAGCCATGATTCTTATGGATGGCAAGCCTTGGGTGAAGAACACGCCATTCGACAAAGAGATCATGCTGCCTGTTGGTACCTACCTGGTCCAAATGACCAATAAAGGGCTAGGAATGGGCAAGACGATCAAGGTCTCCATCGAGCGGAACAAGTCGCTTCGATTGGAAGACATTCACCTGGATGACCTCGAGAAGTAAAACGGAGAAGTGATCCCGAGAAGCCAGTCTTACTTCTCGTATTTATAGCCCACGCCGTAGATCGAGATGATGTGCTTGGTGAGCGGCGGGATCTTTCGACGAAGCGCACGAATATGTACATCGATCGTGCGATCGTTGGTCTTTTGAGACTCATCACGCCAGACATCTTTGAGGATTTCTTCGCGTGAAATCACTGTTCCTGCTTTGGCAGCGAGGAGCTTGAGAATATCAAATTCTGTCAGTGTCAGCTGCGCGCGTTTTCCGCTGAAGCTGACTTCGCGATTGGTTGGGTCGATTCTCAGATCTCCTACCTGAATAGGCTGAACGACAGTCTCAGTCGATTTGCGAAGACGAGCCTTGATGCGGGCCAGGAGTTCTTTGTAGTCAAAAGGCTTTGGAATGTAATCGTCCGCGCCAGTTCCCAGACCTTGGGTGATGTCAGGAATGCTGTTCTTGGCGGACAGAAAAATGATCGGGATATTGCGCGTGCGATCGTCTTTTTTGAGCAGGCTGCAAGCGTCATATCCGCTCAGGATAGGGAGCATGATGTCCAAGAGAATCAGATCAGGAGCGCGATTGCGCGCATACTCGATGCCGATCACGCCATTTTCCGCGGAAATGATTTCAAACTCGCGGCCCAGCATGGCCTCCAAAAAGCGACGAGTGTCCGCATTGTCTTCGATGACCAAGATTCTAGGTTTTTCCATACTGTTAAGAAAAGTATAGCACCAGGATTGTTAAGACGCCAAGTGGGCTATCTTAAATTTGTTGAAGAATCAGAGAAGGGAACTAGGCAGATTTTTTCCGAGGGGAGCTCTTTGAGGACTCCATGACAAACTTCTCGGTAATCTCCTCTTCCATGGCTCCCCAGGTTGGATGGGCTTGAAGGAAGACTTTCACAAGCTGCGTATCGAATTGTCGGCCGGAGAAGAGCTTTAGCTCTTTATAAGCCATCTCAACCGGCATCCCCTTGCGGTAGCTCCGGGTAGTCGTCATGGCGTCAAAGGTATCTGAAATCAGGATGATTCTTGCGTTGAGAGGAATCTGATCGCCTTTGATCCCGTCGGGATAACCGATGCCGTCCACGCGCTCATGATGGTAGCGAATGCCAGGCAAGGTGGCGCTGAAAAAAGGGATATGAGCGAGAGGTTTGATGATTTCCATGCTCTTGATCGGATGCTCGCGCATGATCTTCTCTTCTTCCTCATTCAGGCGTCCTTCCTTGAGAAGGATGCTGTCTGGGATTCCGATCTTTCCGATGTCATGGAACATGGCAGAGAACTCGACTACGCGTTGCTCAAACTCGTTGAGTCCTGCAGCCTGTGCAAGAAGGCGGGCATAACGGCCTACGCGACGGCAGTGACCGTAAGTATAAGGATCGCGTTCACGCAGCGCCTGCAGCAGGGCGTCCGTTATCGCTTTCCATTCTGGTAGGTCGTTTGATCCCATTCTTTGTGTCTCTCTGTGTACTTCATCGGACATTCGCGGGAGGGACTTGAGGAAAGGTTTGTCGTCAAAAGCGTGGCGCTCCTGTTGTCACTTTTTTCTACGATTCAGCGCGGGAGTGCCGATAAAGCTAACATGAGGTCTTATAGACACAGGGAGGTTAAGAGCGGCATGGGATGGCTGCGCGGACTGAGAATCTCAGTCGGTATCGCGCTGCTTGCCGCATTGATCACCTTTGAAAGCGCTGAAGCTCGCGATGACGTGGTGCCTGGCTCACGTTACATGCCCGCGGCCGCGCAAGCGATGGGAGATGCTTATCTTCCGGTCGCGGATGATCCTGCCTCAGCGCTTTTCTACAATCCTGCAGGACTTGGACTGATTCGTGGCGTGCATGCCGATCTGATGAATCTGCAGCTTTACGGCAACAGCAACTATTTCTCAGGAGTGGACCTGTCCCATACCGACTTCGTTAAGGTGACAAGTCTCAATTCGTATTCGGCGGCCCTTCAGCGCTCGCCCAATAATTGGCAAGGCGTAGGATACAGTCTTGTTCCCGCATTCTATGTGAAGGGGATTGCCTTTGGCCTGTTGATTCAGGAGCAGGTTCGCGCAAGGTACAATACCAGCGGAAGCAATCCGGCCATCGATTATAAGAGCAACTATCAGATCATTCCTGCCATGGGTGGCGCGCTCCGCCTGGCTGAAGGAATTGTTCGCATCGGTTACAGTCTTCAATGGGTCAATCAGGCTTCAGGCGAAGTCGATGGATCATCGCCGACAGGGAGCCTGGGTTACAATCAGGGACTTCAAAAGGGATCGGCGCTGTCTCACACTCTGGGGATTGCTTTGACGATGCCTTATCAGCACCTGCCTGAGTTGAATATCGTTGGACGCAATCTTTTCATGGCGCGCTTTTCTGGAGCGGCCATGATGCCCTTTGCGCAAAGTTCGAATGGAACGCCTGGAAATGAAGGAACGTCGTTTGACGTTTCATTGAGCTGGATCGAAAAAATCGGTGCAGGCTCCGAGTTTACCTGGGTGATTGAAGATCGCGATGCCGTGAACTCATCACACATCTCGGTATTGGGGCGTCTTGCCATAGGTCTTGAGTTTAACTTTCGGCATGTATTTTTTCTGCGGGGTGGATGGGGAAGCGGATACCCTAATGTAGGTCTTGGCCTGCGCAGAAAGAAAAGCGAGCTGTCTTTAACCTGGTCGAACGCCGAGATTGGCACTGGCTATCACGACGTTCAGGATACGCGTTACATTTTGCAGTACCAAGTCAGAGCCTTCTGAGGAAAACACTTCCCATGAGTACAATGAGTCTGCATGTCACTATCGTTGCCGCTGATGCCTCAGCCGAGATCAAATGGGTTCATCATCTGAAATCCGTTTCTCAGGATCTGTCTGAAGCCAAGTTCGGGCTCGCTTCTCAGGAGCAGAATCCCTCAAACTTTGGTCAGGTCATTTTTGTCGATGGCCTCACGCCGAACTTGGAAACGGTTTTGGAAAGACTGGATCGTTCTGGACGCGCGGTGTTCCTGATCGCAAGTGATTCTTCTTCAAACGTTGGTCATGCCACGATATGGTCTGATCTGATTTCAGCTGGAAAAGTGGATGATGCCCTCATCTATCCTTTTCGCGCGCTAGAGGTTCAAAGCAAGCTCAGGCACTATCAGCAAATTTTAATGTGGGAAGAAGTCTCGCGCCTCAATGCCTCGTTTTCAGGACTGATTGAGAGACTTCAGGAAGATCTTCGCCTTGCTGAAAGACTTCAGAAGTCCAAATCGCCGATTCGTTTCCCTGAGGTCAAAGGCTTTCAAGTGACTAGTCGCTATCTGGCCGGAATGAGATCGGGCGGAGATCATCTGGATCTCGCTGAGTCCAAAAGCGGGAATCAGCTTTCGGTCGTTCTTGCAGACTCGTCGAGCTATGGTCTTTCCAGCTCGCTTCTTTCTGTTCTGATGCGTGTTGCAATGAAGCTCAGTCAGGAAGAGGTGAGGTCTTGCGAGGATACGGTTCGCCGCATTCATGAAGAGCTTTTGCTGACTCTGAACGATAAGGACAAGCTTTCGCTTTTTTACGGGATCATTTCGAGAAAAGATTATTGCTTGCGCTATGTGAACCTTGGCACATCGACTGCGTTCTATGCGCAGCCTGGACAAAACTTCAGAGCACTTCCCTCACAGGGCGAACAAATCATGCGCTCTTCCTCAGGCCTTCCTAAGCAGGAGTTTCAGGCAGAGCTACCACTGGAACCGCAGGGTAGACTTGCGCTCATTTCGGATGGGTTTCTGGAAGTCATGGGGGGCGAGGCTCAGGTGCTCAAAGCCCTGAATCAATATCGTGATGCTGAGTCAGCTGACTTTTTGAATGAGCTCGTTTTTCAGCTCAAATCCAATTTCAATGAACCAGACGATATGCCTGCGCAGGATTGCACGGCGGTGCTTTTAGACGTCGATTCGCGGATTCTCAGAAAGATTTGAGAAATTAAGCGAGCGCAAGGCGCGAATTGGACGATGGACGAAGCATGCGCTTCAAAATCTCTTTAAGTTTTCGCATGCTGAAATTACTAAACGATCAAAGTCAGGAAATCAACCAAAAACGATCGTCCTTTTGCCGTGCACAACTACTCTATCCTCCAAGATCAGCTGTAGAGCACGGGCTAATACGACGCGTTCGACATCACGTCCTGACCTAGCAAGCTCCAACGCGCTTTGTGTATGACTCACAGGCAAGACGGATTGCGTAATAATGGGCCCTTCATCGAGCTGATCATTTACAAGGTGCGCTGTGGCCCCAATGATTTTCACACCGCGATCATAGGCCTGTTGATAAGGGTTTCTGCCAATAAAGGCCGGCAAAAAAGAGTGGTGGATATTGAGAATCCGATTCTCAAATCGCTCCACAAAGGCCTTCGTCAGGACACGCATATATTTAGCGAGGACCAGGTAATCCGGATTATAGCTTCGGACCACTTTGAGAATCTCTGCCTCATGTCGCTCGCGGGTGAAATCCTCCGCGGGCACATGATGAAAGGGAATCTTAAAGCGCTCAGTGAGCTCTTTGAGGTCCGGGTGATTAGCGACAACGCCCAGGATGCGCGCTGGAAGCTCTCCTGATGCATGTCTTAAGAGAAGGTCTCCTAAGCAATGAGGCTCCTTCGTTGCAAATACCAGAAGCCTGCGGGGGGTCTGCTCATGCAAATCGAGAAGGTGAATGTTCGGGAGTGACTCGCGAAGTTCGTTTTCGATCTCATAAAGATCGACATCCCCTGTGAACGCGGTGCGAACAAAGAACATCCCGTTCTGGTGATCGACGAACTCGCCGTTCTCCGTAACGTTTAAATCGCGGCGATAGATCGCGCCTGTGATTTTATGAAGGAGTCCCTTTTGATCACCGCAGCAAATGCGCAGCACATAGTTTTTCATGACACGCGCCCCCGGCCTTCGGGACAAGCATTTGGCGTGCCTAAAAACTTGCCGGGTGTCGTCCTAATCTTCCTGCCGGTACGTTCCAAGCTCCTTGCAAGCCTTGAATGCGTCCGGGGTTCCTCACCCGATGGAGTGTTCCCCATTCAGTTTGGGTTGGGATTAAGGTGCTGCTGAAGTCTGCCATCGTTCCATTTGGATCGCCCGCGCGATATTCTGAACGCAGAAAATTTGATGCACCAACGAGTGAGGCTCTGACTAACTGATTTTCTCCGCATGTCCAAAGCCCGTGGAGGGCACGGCAGATCCCTGCAGCCAGAGCATATCCAGCTCCATGATCAAGCGCCTGTGCCGGAAGAGGATGGGGTTTTGAAGTCGCCAATTCTTTCATTCCACGGGCAGCGATACCGGTTTTCATCTGCATCAGGCTATCAAAGCCGCGTTGATTTTTAAGAGGGCCACTCCATCCATACGCGTTCAGTTGGGCGAGCACGAGATTAGGATTCAAGCTGTAAAGATGATCAGGAGTCAAGTTGAAGCGATCCAGTGCATCGGGTCGATATCCAATGACTAACACGTGCGCCAGACGTACCAGCTCCTCAAACTTTTGAAGGTCTTGTTGCTCATGGAGAGAAAGCGAGGCGCAGTGTTTTCCTGCGGTAACATCTGGAAGAAGGGCGGGAACCTCCTGAAAGCCTGGAGGATCGATTCGAAGGACATTTGCACCCCATGCCGCTAGAAATCGAGTGCATTCAGGACCGGCAATCACTCGGGTCAGATCCAAGACCCGAACGCCAGAGAGGGGGGCTTCATTCTGCTTCCACGGAGGCGCGATCGCGCGGGTCGTATGCCGCAAGCTCAGTGCGACGATCGGTTCAGAGAGCGTCGTGGATCCCTCCTGATCCTTGGACCACTCGTCTTCAGTGAGCATTCGGGCCGCGCAGCCTCCTTGTGCCATAATCGTTTTTTCCAGCTCAGCTGCATTCCATCTTGAAACTGCTTGAGTCACTTGAGCGCGATCAGCGCTTGAAAGCCCTAGTGCAGAAAGAGCGGCATCTCGATGATTTTCATAGTTGGTGTGGATGCGAATCCATCCATCCTGGGCGCAGTAATCGCCCGCAATGGGATCCCATGGAGGAGGAATTTCCCAACTTACAGGCCGCATGAGCGCCTCCGTGCGGAAGGCAGCGGATGCTTCCAATCCATCGATTTCGATTTCAGGCAATCGCGCATCGCCTCTCCGCAGCGCAAGTAGCTCTCCTACCGCAAGATGGGCCGCTGCAATCGTGGATGTTGCCATGCCTGATACATCGTATACAGACGGAAGGTAATGACCTGAATGCGAAATTCGTACGCCGTGGATGCGTTTTGGGTCACTGCCAAGGCTCTTCCAAAGGGTCATGAGGCCACGACCCTGATCTAACAGCATCTGTTTCTCCCATGTTGGTTTAGGCCGAACGATCATGCTAGGTTTAAGGCATGACGATCGACATTTTGTCTTATAATCGCGAAGCATGGAATCGCAAAGTCACTCAGGGAAACGAATGGACCAAAGCCGTATCCACTGAGGAGGTCGATCAAGCGCGTCAAGGTAATTGGAAAATCGTTTTGACGCCTTTGAAGCCAGTTCCTCGCGATTGGTTTCCAAATCTGAAAGGCACAAAGGTTCTCGGACTTGCTTCAGGCGGTGGTCAGCAAGGGCCCATTCTTGCTGCAGCAGGAGCCGAAGTGACGGTATTTGATAATTCACCCGCGCAACTTGCTCAGGATGCACAGGTTGCCGCGCGCGATGGACTCAGTATTAAAACCGTACAAGGTGATATGAAAGATCTGTCTTCTTTTGAAGACGAGAGCTTTGATCTCATCGTTCATCCTTGTTCAAACTGCTTTGTTCCGGATGTGAAGCCTGTTTGGAAAGAGGCGTACCGGGTTTTGAAAAACGGCGGGACGCTGATCTCAGGCTTTACCTATCCGATTGTCTTCACACTTGATCCTGAGCTTGAAGCGAAAGGGATTTTCCAAATTAAGTATAAAATCCCTTACTCGGACCTTGATCTCACCGAAGAAGAGCGCAAGCGCTACACCGATAAAGGCGAGCCGCTGGCTTTTGGCCATACTTTGGAAGACCAGATTGGCGGTCAGATTGCGGCAGGATTTTCGATTACTGGCTTTTATGAGGACAAATGGAGTCCTGATAAGAGCCCGCTCTCTGCGCTGATGTCTTGCTTTGGCGCCACTCGGGCTCTAAAATCTTGACTCATAAATAAAAACGCCTCCAAGCCAAAGGCCAGGAGGCGTTCTAATAAATATCAGCAGTAAAAACCGGATCAGACTTGAGCGAGCGCTTGCTCGAGATCAGCTTTGAGATCCGCAAGATCTTCAATGCCGACGCTTACGCGCACCAGGTTGTCATGAATGCCAAGCGCTTTGCGGCTTTCTGCCGGAACGCTTGCGTGAGTCATGATCGCTGGATGCTCGATGAGCGATTCAACGCCACCTAGGCTTTCAGCCAGGGTGAAAAGCTTCACGTTCTCTAAGAAGGTGCGAGCTTGTGGCAAGCCGCCTTTGATGAAGAAGGTGATCATTCCACCAAAGCCCGTCATCTGCTTGCGAGCCAGCTGATGCTGAGGGTGAGACTCGAGGCCTGGGTAGACGACGCTCTCAACTTTAGGATGCTTCTCCAGATACTTGGCGATTTCCATGGCGTTCTCTGCGTGGCGCTCCATGCGAACATGGAGGGTCTTGAGACCGCGCATGACGAGGAAGCAATCCATCGGAGCAGGGACTGCGCCGACAGCGTTTTGCAAGAACTTGAGCTGCGTGTAGAGTGCGTCGTTGCTGGTGACCAGAATGCCGCCGACCACATCGCTGTGGCCGTTCATGTACTTGGTGATGCTGTGAACGACAACATCAGCGCCCAAGGACAATGGCTTCTGGAAGTAGGAGCTCATGAACGTGTTATCAACAACCGAGATCACACCGCGCTTCTTGGCCATCGCTGCAATTGCTGCGATGTCGATGAGCTTGAGCATTGGGTTGGTTGGTGTTTCAACCCAGACCATCTTGGTGTTTGGGCGAAACGCGGCTTCTGCCTTGGCGAGATCCGAAAGATCCACAAAGGAGAATTCGATTCCGTAGTTCTTGAACACCTTATCGAAGATGCGGAAAGTGCCGCCGTAGACGTCATCCGAGCATACGACATGATCGCCGCTCTTGAGCGTCTGCATGATCGTCGCAGTCGTTGCAAGGCCAGACGAGAAGGCGAGGCCATACTTGCCACCTTCAAGAGCTGCCACGCATTGCTGATACGCCGTACGCGTTGGATTGTCCGTACGGGAGTACTCATAGCCACGGTGTTCGCCAGGCGATGCTTGAGCGTACGTCGAGGTTTGATAAATCGGGGTCATGACCGCGCCCGTGACCGAGTCCGGTTCCTGACCTGCGTGAATGGCCTTGGTGCCAAAGCCCATCTTTTTCTCTTCAGTATATTGGCTCACGTGCGGTTCCCCATAAAAGTTAACAAGTCGATCTTGGTGATGATTCCCAGGATCTTGCCTTGTTGAGAAGGATCATTGACCAGCGGGATCTTTCCAGCGGTCACAAGACGAGAGACCTTTTCAACAGGATCGCTTGGCGTGACGAATTCCACGGCAGACATCACAAGGCTTTCGATTGTGTCGGAGGTCTTGATCTTGCCTTCGTAAAGAGCGGAAAGAAGTCCGCTCTCGGTCACGATTCCCTTGATCCAGCCTGCAGCGTCGGTCACAGGAAGCTGGCTGATGCTCTTTTCGCGCATCATTTCGATCACAGCAGAAACTTTCTGAGTTTGCTGGATCATCATGACGTTCTGATCCTTGCTGCTCATGGAGCGGAGGACGTCAGCCACGGTTCCGATCGAGTTTGCTTCTAAGAAGCCTGCTTCGCGCATCCAATCGTCGTTGTAAACTTTGGACATGTAGCGATTGCCGCTGTCTGGAAGGATGACGAGAACCTTCTTGCCCTTGAGCTTATCGCCCTGGCTCTTGATCCAACGGACCGCGCCGCAAACTGCGGAGCCCGAGGAGATGCCGGAGTAGATGCCTTCTTTGGTGAGAAGCTCACGGGTCATGAGGAAGGATTCTTTATCTTCGACCACAACCATGTCATCCACGACGGAGAAGTCGTAGTTCTTTGGAATGAAGTCTTCGCCGATTCCTTCGATCTTGTAAGTCTTAGGAAGGGTCTGCATCTTTCCGGTCTTGTAATAGTCGTAAACGATCGAGCCTTTCGGATCGACGGCGACCATCTGAACGGATGGCTTCTTCTCCTTGATGAACTTGCCGATGCCGCAGATCGTTCCACCGGTTCCAATGCCTGCGACGATGACGTCGACGTCTGGGAACTGGCTCAGGATTTCTGGGCCCGTGGTGTTGTAGTGGGCTTCGCGGTTTGAAAGATTATCGTACTGATTGAGATAGATCGCATTCTCGGTTTCGCGAGCCAAGCGACGAGACACTTGGTAGTAGCTGCGAGGATCATCTGGCTCGACAGCAGTCGGAGTCACGACGACCTTTGCGCCGAATGCGCGCAGGTTTTGAATCTTCTCAGAGGACATTTTGTCTGGAAGAACGAAAATGCACTTGTAGCCTTTGATCGCGGAAGCGATTGCGAGGCCCACGCCGGTGTTGCCGCTCGTGCCTTCAACGATCGTCCCACCTGGCTTGATGATGCCTTTTTTCTCAGCGTCTTGAATCATCCACCAGCCGATACGATCCTTGATCGAGCCGCCTGGATTACAGAACTCGAGCTTGGCGTAGACTTCGGCTTGGACGCCTTCGGTGACACGATTGAGACGAACGATCGGCGTATTGCCAATCGCTTGCAGAACATTTTCATAGACTTGTGAATGAGGCATAGGGGGGATTTATCGCACAATACGCCGCGCGGCGCAACGGAACCAAAAGGTGGTCGCCTACTTTTGGTAGCGATAGTGCGTCAAGGTTCTTTATCCGAGTAAAACAAAGCGAATAGGGCTCTTTAGCTAAAATCCCTCGTTGCGACTTCCTGTCGCATGCCCATTCGGCATCCTGCCTGGGCACGACTCGGTTTTTACCTAAAGAGCCCTATTCGCTTTGTTTAACCAGGTTCGTTAATTGTGACGCGTATGCGCTACAAAAAGGAGGCGACCACCTTTTGGAAACGAAATGCCCCGCACTTTTGGGGTGCGAGGCATTTTAGACTTGTTTCGGGCAGCCTGCAGTTATTTGCAGGTGATGGATTCGAATCGGGAGAGTTTGGAGTAGTCGACTTCAGTGACTACGATTACGGTGCCCCCGAGGCTTGCGCTATCTTTCGCTTTGAGGCCCTTTAAGTGTCCATTTTCATCAACAGAGGCATAATCACTGCCGCTGACTTCGCTCTGTGAGTAGGAGGTCGCATTCTGATATTGAAGGAACTTGCAGATTCCTTGTGCGACTGGCTCCGATCTCTCATTTTCTACGTGGATGGTATCCACTGGAATCCCTAAGAACAGGGCTTTTGCGTATTTGTTTTCGGTTCCGAAATAGAATTTCTTGCCGTTCACCATGGCAAAAGGACGAATGAATGTGACGGAACCGTCGTTGTTTTCCATGACCTGATCCGCGCTCATGCGATTGTTGATCGCTTGGGAGTTCGTACGAGCGATTTTAACCAAGTCTTCGGAAATGTAGTACTCGCCGTCATTTTCGTAACCCGCGAGGACGGACATTTCGTGAGCAGTGAGGCCGAGCTTTTGGTTCAGGTCCAGCTTTTCCCACTCGTTGACGAGAAGGTCCGTTTGTCCAGTGGCAGGGTTGGAGCGAGCTTGGCGATCCAGTTGCACTACGGGTAAGCATCTTAAGTTTCTTTTCACTTGAATCAGATCGTCCAGGCGAACCAGCGGATTGATTGCGTTGATTTTGTCCTGGCCGGCAAGCGCGAGAGTTTTTACGATCTCGCCCATGAGGTTGGCGTATTCGAGGCAGCGAGCATCGCCACCGCCGCCTGAGCGGGGGCCGGCGTGGGCAGGGCTCACAAGAAGACTTGTGAGAAGAGTGAAGGCAAAGATCGAAGACGAAAGTTTGCGGGACATGGGTACTCCTAATTAACTCAAATAGCCGACCGTTTTTATCATGTTTTATGGGCGTGTTCCAGCGGCTTTTGGAACTGGCCCTCACTGGGGTCGAGCGGGAAAATAGGGCAAAATGAGCTGACGCGATAGGTCAATATTGTCAATAAATAACGAAAGTCGTGCTATATTGGCACAATGAAGCCCTTTGAGTTTAATGACTACAGACTCTACCTCGATGCTCGAATCAAAGCGGAGTGGGGCGCGATCACTCGTGTAGCCAAGGCGGCAAATTGCCAGCGATCGTATTTGTCGAGAGCGCTTAAGGGAGAGGTTCTTCTCACTCCCGATCATCTGCATGGCATCTGTGAGTTTTGGCGTCTCTCAGAAGAGGAGACCGAATATCTCATGCTGCTTCTTGAAAAAGCGCGCGCCTCCACGCGCTCTTATCGTGAGCGAGTGGAGAGAAAGCTTTCGCTGCTTCTGCGTGAGCAGGAAGATCTCGCAAAGCGATTGCATACGCCAAGAATTCCCACGACGGATCGGGAGCTTCTTTACTATTCAGCGTGGCATTGGATCATGATTCACATGAGTACGTCGGTTCCTTCGCTTCAGACTGAAAAAGCGATGTCTCAGCATCTGAATCTTTCGCCTGAGCTCGTTCGATTCGCGCTGACTCAGCTTGCGGAATGGGGGCTTGTCAAACGGGAAGGTGATCGATGGAAATTTGCCTCAGGCAATATTCATCTTCCAAAAAACTCGCCCCTCATTGGCCAGCACCACGCGCATTTCAGACAGAAGGCGGTTGAGGATTCACTTCTGCCTTATGGAGATGGGCTACATTACTCACAGCTTCAAGCGATGGAAGAGGAGACTTTCCGCGAGATCAAAGCGCTCTTTTTGCGATCCATTGATGATTCTTTGAAGCTTGCGGATCCAGCGAAAGAAGATAGGCTTGTTGCCGTGAGTCTGGATGTTTTTCGGGTTTATTGAAAACGATAGTCGCCGGAAACTTCACAGGAGCTCCCGGCGACTGCTTTTCATTCTCAATCAATGCAGGCAAAGCAGACTGCGTATCGTGCTGAAGCTCTGCCAAGATAAGCTTCAAGCGAAACTTGGTAACAGCTGTATCCAGCTTCTTGAGCGGCTTTGCGGCAGCCCATCGCGGAGTTCGGACCGTTAGGAAGCAAGTCGCAGTTTCCGTTTGGGTACAAGTCCTGGATCAGATCGCCAATGAAATTTCGATGTTCCACAAGATGCGTGCTGCGGTTGCAGGATGTGATGACGTCATCTGCGTGTGCGAGGGTTGAGGCCAGGGTCAAACTAAGAATCATAACTAAGTTTTTCATATCTATTCCTGATTTAAGCTTTGAAAGGTTTTGCAGCGTGAATTTAGTCATTCGCGTAAGCAATGCAGCGAACTGAGTTCCGGTCTTCATAAGAAGTCTGGTATATTTTTCCGCTATCACCGCTGAGAACAAGTAAATGCATCCAGGCGCCTGTGTAAGGAGAGTTGCTCCAAACGTATTCGTTTTCCATATGTGGAAGGACTTCATGGAGGCCGTGGCCTTCGGCGTGTTTAAGATTCTCAGCCGATGGCATGATGCTGCCAACCTTGCGGCAAATATCTTCTGCATAAACATAGGAGTCGACTCCCAGTTTATCGCTCCAGATGATCCCGTTTGGATCCTTCCATGCTTCGCCAAAACCCTCGTAATCGACGCGCTCAAAAATTCCTTGAGCTGAGGTGATGCACTTTGTTCCAACGCGAATCGGTTTTGTGTGATCGAGCTCAGAGCAATCTACAGGCGCTTGCGGGCGGGGGGCGATCGCGAGTTTCTTCACAAGCTCATCGACAAGAAACGCGGAGAGCTGGTTAGAGACGCTGTAGTCAGAATTCTCTCCCACGTTGATCTCAATGCCTGTCAGTCCTGCGTATTCGTGATGAACGAGGACGTACTGTGAGGATTCGTCCGTATCGAGAAATCTTTTTGCGTTACAGGTGATTCTGGATGCGCCGCCTGCGACGAAGTTCTTGCAGGTTTTTTCCGCGCCTTCGACCATCACGGGTTGGTCGGTGCAGCTGATTTTGGCTTCTGCGATCGCCTTCAGCATCAGCTCATTGTAGCGTTGCGTTCGTGTCCCGGAAGATAGCTCAAGCCCGGACGAGCCGTTCTTATTAATCCAGGATGCGATATCGTCTCGCACCGTTTTAAAGCGATTTTCACAGATATCTCCTCCGCCACCTGATCCTGCACCGGCAGAGGCGTTGGCCGAGTGGAAAGTGAGCAGAGATACGGCCAGAGTGGCCAACAGTGATGAGAATGGCGAGCGTAACACCATAGGGACTCCTATTTATTTTCGCCGCAGCGGTAGGGTTGTATTATTGTTGACTATTGAAGTCAACAAATGGGTTCTGGTTTAATTTAGCCGTAGTTTTAAAGAGTTAACCTCGCCGTCACCCTCCCTTAGCTTGCTGCGGCTATTTGAGGGTGACGACTTGAGCGGTGTTTTAACGCGGTGCATGCGTTTGAGATAGATATGTTTTATAAAAATACATTCGAAAAACTGACTATTTACTCAATAATTGAGGAAATGCTCTTTGAATATCGCGACTATAAAAAATATCTCAATGCGGCTCTCTCAACGGGAGGGGCTTCGCGTGGAAGTCGCACTCGCCTGGCCGAGGCGCTTCGATGTCAGACCGCATTTATCTCGCATGTGCTGAATGGCAACTCGCATTTCAGTCTTGAGCATGCGGTGGTGATCTCGCGCTTTCTCAATCACACGCCGGATGAATCGAAGTATTTCATTCTCCTCGTTAGCCTGGGGCGTGCCGGATCCAAAGAGCTTGAGGATCATTTCAAGGCGCAGATCGATGAGATGCAGAAAAAGCGTGCGCAGATCAAAGAGCGCATTACTGTCGATCGCGCGCTGACGGCAGAAGCCCAGATTCGATACTACAGTGCCTGGTATTACTCGGCGATTCACGTGGCGACGTCAATCTCTGCGCTGCAGACGCGAGATGCGCTTGCCTCAGCGTTGAATCTTTCGCCAGCTCTGGTGAATGAATGCCTGGAGTTTCTGGCTGAACACGGCCTCGTGGTCGCGAAGAAAGACAGATATGTGATTGGTCCGGTGCGGATGCATCTCGGCGCAGATTCGCCGATGATCTCAAGGCTTCACGCCAACTGGCGCCTGCAAGCCATGCAGTCGATGGAACGCCCGGTGGCTAGAAATACAAGTGATCTGCATTACTCCACTGTCCTTACGATTTCGCACGAAGATGCAAAGCGGGTGAGAGAAGCGTTGCTTCGTGCAGTCGATGAAACCGAAAAGATCTTCCGGCCATCACCCGAAGAAGTCGTCTACTGCGTCGGAATGGACTGGTTTCGTGTCTCGCGAGATGGAAGCTGAACCGAACAAATCATAAATAAGAACCTCAGTTAAAAACCGAGGTTCTTATTTATGATTTGTTCGGCTCTGGTTATTTGCAGGGGCTGACGACAAAACCGCCGATGAAGGAGCCGAGTACTTTGCCGTTCTTATCATTTGCTTCGATGATTGCGCTCATTCCGTAAACGGTTGCGGCGCCGACTTGGTAGACGCGAACGGAGCGCACTGCCTTGAGGTCGATGCCTGCGCTGAAAAATCCGTTCATGGCTGGGTCGTTCACAAGACTGTAAGCATGGACGAGCAGTCTTTCGCCGAGATTAAGCTGAGCGAGATACTCATCCGAAGGATCGTTGAGGTCTTGGTCAATAGGGTGAGTGATCAGGTGGAAGGACATTTCAGCGGTGTCTTCGTAGCTCGATGTTTTTCCATTCACGGTCTGAGTGACTTGAGCGCGAAGGCCGCCATGGTCCTTGTATACGGTCATCGTCGTTGGAACGATCTCACCGGATCCATCCATTTTCTTCAGATCTGAAGAGCACGTCTTCACGGGAAGTGCAGTCGCTCCCAAAGCTTGAACAGACAAAAGGACGCTCAGCGTAGAAATGAGAAAAGTCTTCATAGAACCTGCTTTCGTTGCGCGTTCTATCGACAGCCCCCGGGCCTGTCAAATTAATTGAAAGGGGAGACTCGGTCTGGAATGTCCTGTGACCTGTAAGGAGCGCTAATACGGATCGACCACGAACATTCGGCCTGTTTTGGCCTCTACGATTACATTGTCTGGCTTGTGTAAAATCATGAAGCGCTGACCGTTCTCCTGGTAGGGAGAGTAGCAAGAGTAGAGAGAGTTGCGAGTTCTGTGGAGGGGTCTGATGGAGTGAGGGTCGGCTCTCATGGCGGCGTAGACGCTTTTAACGAATTGATTCCATCTTCGAGTAAGTTCGACTCGCTCAGAATGGGAAAGGTTCGGATCTTCAATCGCTTTCTCGAGCGTTTCTCCTTCGATGTTTGGAAGTTTCATCGAGCGCTTTCCAAGAAGCTCTGGATGAACGATCTCAATTCCATCTGTGTGAGGCATTAACTTGTGAAGTTTTGAGAATGCCAATGCGTCCCACGTTCGCTGCCCAGAATCGAAATACTCTTTCAGAACATACGGAGGTTTGCCGTTGGAAGGGTGTACGCGGTAGACAGTGCCGCCATGCTCTCCTTCTCCCAAAAACAAATAGCGAGAAGTGGGATCGTAAAGCTCAAGGCCCGAGACCTTGCTACGAGTGGCGACCTTGCCGAGATGAGTTTTAATTTTTAACTGAATGCATTGGAACGTTGATCCAAAAACCGAGGCAGGACCTGAGAGCGCAATCAGCACACACAAAAGCTGTAGCAGGGATGAAAAAAGTTTTCGTTCCATATTTCTCAATCAGGATAACTTACGACTGAGTAAAAAGATCGAGTCAAAGAATTGGCTTTTTGGCACCAGCTGCTGGGTTCATTTGAGCACCAGGAGCAAAACGCATTATCAGATCATTGTTTAAGGTCTTTCTGATGATTTGTGCGTGATCTCATCGACATTACTTCTTGCGTCAAGGTGTGTGGCACGTGAGGCACCGGCCTTGCTCAGTGCCCCAGACACTCGGTGCTGTTTGCCGAAAACCCCTGGGATTAATAATCCGTTCATGGGCGTGAGCCCGTGAGCATTACTTTGACTCGAAGGAGTATGAAAATGAAGAAGCTCAATTTGGCGATGATGGCAGTGTCTGCGATGGCCTCAATGGTTTCTCTCGCGCATGCGGATGATATCAGTCTTGGTATGCCTGGATACGGCGGAACGGGTTGTCCTGATGGAACTGTTTCAGCCACGCTCAGCCCGGATTCCAAAACATTGAGCCTTATTTTCGACCAGTACGTTGCTGAGGCCGGTGGCACCACAGGTCGCCGTCTGGATCGCAAGAACTGCCAGATCGCGATCCCTGTGCACGTCCCACAAGGCTACAGCTTCTCCATCATTGATATGGATTATCGCGGATACAACAGTCTGCCAGCAGGCGCGAGCTCGCAATTTAATGTCGAATATTTCCTGGCTTATCCGGGCTCTCCAGCTCGCGGTTCTCGATACTCGAAGAGCTTCACTGGTCCGTTGGATCAGGAATACCTCGTTCAAAATCAGCTGGGACTTGAAGCTACGGTCTGGTCTCCTTGTGGAACCGACGTGAACCTGAGAACGACCACTTCCATGGTCGCTACATCCAATCGTCGCGGCGATCAGACGATGGCAACCGTGGACAGCATCGATGCCAAGGCAGGGGTGATCTACTCGCTGCAGTGGCGTAAGTGCAGCCGGTAATTCGCAAACACAATTAACGAACCGATCACGATCCCAAAGCCTGGTGCATAGGGAAGCTTGAGTTTGGCTTGAGTTTGAAGGAGGAATAATGAAACGAGCTTTAGAGATGGCGAATGCGGCAGTCATGATTCTTCTCACTCAAGTTTCCCTTGCCTGGGCGGATGATCCAGTCGTGCAACTCAGTACTCCCACATACGATGGTACGGGATGTCCCTCTGGCACTGTTTCGGCGACGCTCTCGCCAGATGCCACAGCTTTAAGTTTAATTTTTGATAAGTTTTCAGTGGAGACGGGCAAGGGCGCAAGCAATATGCCCGTGGATCAGAAGAGCTGTACCTTCCAAGTTCCGATGACTGTTCCTGCTGGCTACGCCGTCACGGTCATGCGTGTGGATTATCGCGGATATCATTCTTTGCCTGCAGGATCAGTTGCAACTTTTCGATCCTCTTTCGGGTTCTTAGACGGTGCGCGTGATCACCGGCTCGGAAACAACCTTCTTCAACTTTTCCGTGGACCAACGGATGGAGACTTTTTATTTTCTCAAAACGCTACTTTCAGTGAATGGTCCGCGTGTGGTGGTAGTGTCCAGTTGCGACTCAACACGGCTCTGGGGCTGCAAGGCAGCCCGCGCGGAGAGCTTGCCACGGTGTCTATTGACTCGGCTGATATGACGGGTGAGCGCCAGTTGCAGTATGTCCTGGCGTGGAGAAAATGCGACGGAACTGTCTTGCGTCCGGGGCAACCAGGACATCCAGTCGGTCCTCTCGGACCAGGACACCCGATCGGTCCGCATGGTGGTCCACATGGAGATGGAAGGCCAGGATTGGGCGGACATGGCCCTGACCAAATGTCAGGTCGAGGCGCGCCAGACCGAGGCGGAATGGGCCGCGGCGGGCCGATACGCAGATGATCCAATCGGTTGCTGTAAAATTATTTACAAGGGCTGACGATCAAGCCGCCGATGAAGGATCCCATGACAGCGCCCGAATCGTTCATTGCTTCGATGATGGCGGTGGTGCCGAATTCGGAGAATGCGCCGATTTGAAAGACCCGGACGGATTGAACTGCTTTGAGATCCAGACCCGCGCTGAAAACGCCTTTGAGTTCAGGATCGGTAGTGACTGCATAAGCATGAACGAGAAGTTCTTCACCCAAGTTGAGTTTTGCTCGATCTGCTGGGGTGATTCGATCAATGCGATGGTTGATCAAGTAGAAGGATTCCTGAGCTTCGTCTTCGTACGAGGTCGTTTGCCCATGGATCGTCTGGGTGACTTTTCCACGAACTTCGCCTTGTTCTGAATAAACTGTCATTGTGGTGGGAATGACTTCGCCCGATCCGTCGAGCTTCTTGAAATCAGAGGAGCAGGACTTGAGCGGAAATGAAGTCGCTCCCATGGCTTGAGCCGAGAGAAGAACTCCGAGTAACGACACGGTAAACGACTTCATATTCAACCTGCTTATTGACTGGGATTATTTACAAGGGGCGAGTGACAACATGACCATGAAGTAAGATCCGAGGCTCTTTCCCTTTTTATTGTAAGCTTCAAAAATCGCCGTTCCATCATCGTCACCGAATTTGTAGACCGTGACAGAGCGTACATCGTTCACGTCATAGCTGAGCTCGGACTTAACAACGGAGAGTTCCGCATCTTTAAGCTCTGAGGCCATGAAGAGCAGCATTTCGCCTTCATTATATTTGCTTTCGATATCCTCTGCTGACTCAGCGTCTGTGTCCGAAGACGAAGACATTTCTTTGAGTAGATTTGGCCTGACCTTAAATTTCTGAATTTTCACTTTCTCTTCTTCGGGGGCCACGGGCTTTCCATCATTCATCCCCGATACTTTGGCGATGACTGAGCCATTGTTTTTATAAACTTCGGCCTGAAGCAAGTACGGGGCTTTGCCGTCCTCGAGTTTGAATTCAGCCGTACACGTCTTAATTGGAGTCGCTGCCATGGCTTGAGCGGAGAGGAGAAGGGATAGAATCGAAAAAGATAGAGTCTTCATAAATGCATTTCCTACTTTTGTACGCGTTAAACCTTATTTGCAGGGGACGGCGACATCTCCGCCTACGAAAGTTCCAAGGAGCTTGCCGGACTCATCATACGCGTCGATGATCGAGACAATTCCCAGCTGAGTCATTGGTCCGATGCGATAGGCCTTCACGGAGCGAATCGCATTCAGGTCCACGCCGGCGCCAGGGCTGAGTCCCTTGTCCACTTCGCTCCTCAACATGGCTTTCGCAATGAGCTCTTCTCCCTTGTTCAGGTGGAGCTTGTCCGCGCCTTCGCGCTCGCTATCGTCTGCGTCGTATCCATTCTCAGTCAGCAATGCCAGGCCGGCTCTAATTTCATACTTGGAGATGCTGACATAATCCTCACTGCTCGTTGTTTGCCCGCGAACGGTTTCGGTAATGATCACCGAGCCGTCCTCGTCCTTTAGTATTTCAAACTTTACCGAGGCATACGAACTGGAGCCTTCGTCCACCGAAGCAGTGCAAGTTTTGAACGGCGCTGGAAAGGCTGCCATTGCCTGAGCGGAGAGGAGAAGAGTCAGTGCGGAAAGAGATAGAGCTTTCATAATTTCACGGCCTACTTTCTAAGCGGCTTTATATAGGCGCCATGGAATATAGTCAACTAAATTAGTAAGGTATTATGAGAGCACGAAGTGGGTAGGCCGACAGTGCCAGGTTTAACTTTTTTTACAGGTACTTAAGTTGAGCTGAACGATGCGGGAGGAGTCCGTGTGACCAACGGCAGGCTCCACTGGCGCCTCTCGGTTTGGTAGTTCAAACAACAGTAAATATCGAGAATGAGGAAAGCAAAGAGAGCTGAGAAAAGAGATAAAAACCGAGTCCTTCCCAGGCAGGATGCCGTATGGGAAGGTGACAGGATGTCACAACGAGGGCTTTTATCTCTTTTCTCAGCTCTCTTTGCTTTGTTCGGATTTCAGACTTTGCTGCGGGTGCGCTACAAAAAGGAGGCGACCACCTTTTACTTTTAGGGCTTTTTGGTCCAATTACCGTCGGAGTCCTGAACCCAAGTGCCTGATGGCGAAAGCGATTGGAAGGAGCGGGCAAAGCTCTTTTGAACGGTGGAGACGCCGCTGCTACCTAATCCGTTGAGGGTTGCCACCTCCTTATATAGGTCCATCCGGTCGGAGTTGTCTTCGTCGACCAGGGTTTTGACCTTCTTCATTAGAAGAGGAGGAAGACCGGTGGCTTTCACGACAAGTCTGCCGTCGTTGGATTCGCCGACGTTGCCGGAACGCTTTTGCGAGATCAGATCATCGAGGCGGCTTTTGAGGCGCGCTTTGATTTCATCTGCTTTGGCGCTCTGGACTTTGAAATCATCGGCGTAGGCGCTTTCGATCAGGATCGAAGAAAAGAATGAAGTGAGTTTGCTGGTAGGAGCGGTACCTTGCTCAGAGCCTGGAGCTTTGCCTTTTTCTTTGGCGCGATAAAGATCGCGAACGTAGTCATCGGTCGCCTTTTGAACGGCGTTCTCGGGGAAGTTCACGTTCACCGTCACACACGCGGTTTGCGTGAGGACAGTAGCTGTCGCGATACTCAGTACAACGACAGGCGAAAAATTAAAGGCGAGACAAGTCTGAAGGGATGCAATCAGCGGGTAGCTTGTCTTCTTCTGGGTTTTCTTCTTCATGAATGGTTTCTCCCTTTTTATTCTTCGCAAGATTCTCAATCTGGCCAATCATATAATGCACGTAATTTCCCATGGCGGGTGCATCTAAGATCAGCGGATATCGAGAGCTCTTCAGAGGTATCTTAAACCTCCTGCCATAGAGGATGAAATGTTTTTGATGAGAATTGTAGGGGTCGGCATCTGTTACCGGGTCCAAAGTCTCCAGATGGATATAGCCGTCCTCTGAACGGATATGCACGCCCGCGTAGTCGATGTCATAGCCCCCTAAAAGGCGAGACGGCCATCCAAAGGCCAGCCATTGTGCGTAGCCTGGAATGTTATCGATTCCTTCCTTGGTGAAAAGTCGGGCAAAGTTCTTCATCGCAATAGGGGAGAAAACCACGTCGCTATGGTGAAGCGGGTTCACTTTGATTTCAAAATCGTACTGAGTCGGGAGCCAGGATTGGAAAACGACGTCGTGAGCGTAGGCTGAGAGTGTTCCATCCATCTCGCCAAAATTCACCCAGTCGCCCAGCTGATGAAGATCGATTTCGTTCATCGTGAGATTGAAATCAAACTCAGGCACGGGCGTGAGGAAATTGAACATTCCCATTTCGTCCAGCTGAATAGTTCCTCCAAAAAGATCGGCGCGCACATAACCTGTCAGATCGGCTACGGCAGGTGCGAGCTCGATCTTTGGAAGACTGAGTTGGATTTTCGCGGGAGGAATTCGAGTCGCTGGCTTGAAAACACAGAGCGGCCTGAAGATCTCTTCAGCTGAAGTGGGCTCAAGCGATGCGCGGGTTTCAAGATTATATTGAAACGGTGAGAGCTGCGCAGTGCCGCCGATGGAATCGATTCTTAAAAGCAGGCCATCGAGATCGAGTGGAATCCGGCTTCCTTTTTCGCCGATGCGAAAAGCGGAGTGCTTTGGATTCTTGGAATTTTCCTGAAAGGAGAGGCGCGTGGGTAAAAGTCTTCCGCGGAGCTTGCGATAGCCCAAGCGGCTGATCGCGAGTTCTCCTTCAAAGCCCTGATGAGCAACGTAGGGAATGCTCAAGTTCAGGTTTTTGATCGCAAGCTGGTGCGCAGGCCAGAGAAAGCTGAGGCCCTCCAGCTGAAGATTTGCTTTCTTTATCGCTCCATCTGAGCTTGCGCGAGAAAAGTCGGGAAGCGAGAAGGTAGCTTGGTTTTCATGCGCGTGGTTCTGAAGCGGAAGCGATCCTTCTGCCGAGAAAGAAAGCTTTCCGTTTTGCAGCTTGAAGTCCTGCAGAAAGCTCAAGCTTGTGAACGGCGCGCCCGCGTTGGCAGTGGATTTCAATAGAGATGGAATGGCGGTTTTGAGCTCAAGAGGATCAAGCTGCACGCTGACCTGGGCCACGTCTTTTTGTGGAATGGCTTTCAGATGGAGTTGATGACCATGTGACTTTCCAATCAACACTTGAAGCTTTGACCAATTGGAGTTGGCTAAAGTGATTTCGGCTTGGCCATGCAATGGATTATTGCTGTTATCTGGACCATCTGGGCTTACAGAGAAATATCGGTCACCCAAAAGCGCTTCACCGCTCTCGGCTTTCCATTGGATTTGAAGATGCGGGCCAAGAGTAAAGGGCTTGAGCTGAAGCGGGACTTGCAGCGCAAGGTTGGGCCGCACTACGCGAACGTTGTCTTTATAAGCAAATGAGGATGCTTCAAAACCCAGGGTCAGTGGGGTGGCGCCGGAGTTTTTGCTTTCTTTCCAGGCAAGCTTCAGTGTGGGCTTTTGAATGGCTATTCCCAAGGCTTTCCAATTCCAGATGGGATCTTTGGGAAGAGAGGTGAGCGTGATGCGGGTTTCCTGAAGTTCGTTAATCTCACCCGAGAGGTTCACGTGAAGCTCAGCCGCGAGTCCGTCAGGAAGCTGAGTTCGCCCAGCGGAGGTCAGGCTTTCAAAAGTGACGAGCGGGGAGTAATCGAGCTCAATTTCTTCAGCGGCATGCTCAATCGGCAGGCCACGAAGCTTTCGATAGAGCTGCTTGAATGTCTCCAGTCGAATGGCCGGAAATTGAAGGGGGCCGTCGAGATGGATTCTCCAATCGTCTTTTCTTAATGTGATGACCACGTGATCAAGTCTTCCCACGACGAGATCGCTCCAGTTGCGCTGGTACTCGACTTTCTCGATTTGAAAGGGAAGATGATCGCGAAGCTTTTCCTGATAGACCTGAACGATGGCGTTTTCGGCCCGGCTCAGAAGCCAGCCCTGAATCACGCCGTGACGCCAAAGTCCGAAAGCCACCAATGCGGCGGTCAGGGTGCAGACACTGGAGATGAGGAAAAATCGCCGCAGGATCACGCTCATGTGAGTTTGAGACAGTCTAAACTAAATTGAGTCCGGGAAAAAGGGCAGGGACCAGGCAGGCGACTGAGTTATCGTTCAGTCGCAGGGCCCCTTAGTTACAGGGAACAAAAACTACAAACGTATAGCCCTTTGTCTTGAGCTCATCGATGAGCGGGCGCAGGACGGCAAGGCTGGCTTCTTCGGTTTCGTGAAACGCGATGATGCCGCCTTTGTCCTTCTTGATGGTTTGAAGGATGTGGTCATAGAGCGCCACTTCATCGTGGAGCTTCCAATCGAGGCTATCCGTATTCCATTGAAAGATCGGCATTCTCTTCTTTTTGAGAATGTCTTTCACTTCGCTATTGAGAAGGCCGTAGGGGGGGCGAAAAAACGGAGCATCCACGCCGGAGGCTGCTTCGGCTTCGTCGCGACCTTGGGCAATTTGCTTTTCGGCTCTCTTGAGGTCCAAACGGCTGAGGTCGACATGGCCAAAGGTTTGGGTTCCCAGGGTGTGCTTTTCTGCAACTAACCGGTGGTCAATCTCAGGATGGGCGCGCATTTTGTCGCCTACATGGAAGAAGGTGGCGCGGACTCCTGTTGACTTGAGGGTATCTAGGACTCGCGGAGTCCGAGATGGGTCGGGTCCATCATTAAAGATGAAGGCGACTTGATAGTCTTTGAGCTGCGATTGGGTCACGGTGGGGGAGTCAGCGATCGAGATCTTGCACTCCACGGCATGAACCTTGGTCTGACCTGGTTTTAACTTCTGAATGGATTGGCCGAGGTGCTGACGTAAGCGAATAGCGCTTTCTTGCCAGAATTTCGTTAACTTGGCTCGCAAACCTGCCGCACAAGTGAGCTGGCCTTCGTTTGCCGGCTGACTGATCTCGCCTTCGAAGAATGACAGTTGCTCGGGTGGCAAGGCGTCCAAAGCCTGGCAGAGTGCGGCCCAGCTATTGGGGTCTCGCAACTCGCGAACGTTTGAGAAAACGTCCTTGGGTGTGTATCCGCTCGTGTTGTACTCGCCGTAGGTTTTGGAGGATTTATTCTTTTCAATGGCGCTCAGGACGTCACTCTGGATCTGAGCGCGAATGACTTCGGGGCTGCTGGCAAATGCGGGAATGCGACGCAGGTTTGTCTCGTCTTGCGCTCCTGGAGCGCTTAGAGAGATAAGCAAGAGTGCTGTCTGAATTGTTATTTGCGTTTTTCCGCCGGGCCAGCTCTGCATGATCGGTCTTTCACTTAATCCTTAGGGCAATCCCTAAGGAGGATTCTCCTTCTATGCTCATCGACATTTGCAGATCGAACTTCAGTACATTCTTCTGACGCAGCGTTTCGAAGAAAAATGATCACGTCACGCGAAGAGAGTCGTGTCATTTCAGGACAATCTGCTTTAAAATTTTCACGATCAGCGTTAATACGATAAAGATCGTCAAACTTTGGACACGAAAGTTTTGTGAAAGTTTCGTAATAGTCCCGTTAGATTTTTGTAATTGTACCCTGCTGAGGGCCCTACCTGGTACTCAGTAGTACCTGCTGAAATTTCGGATATTTCGGATATTAAAAAGATGCACAACAATACGCCTACATCTCATAAGCCTCAGGACAACCAGTCTGGAGCTGCCAAACTGGGAATCCTCATGGGGATTGGGGTCGCCTTGATCCTGGTCTTGACCGTAGCCATGAACTTTCCAACGGCTTCGAACCAGGACTATTCTCCAGAACAGCCTATTCCTTTCAGCCACAAGCTCCATGCCGGCCAGTACAAACTGCCCTGCCTTTACTGCCACTCTTCGGCAGACAAAAGCGCGCATGCCATGGTTCCGTCGCTGAATGTCTGTATGAACTGTCACTCCATTGTAAAGGGAGACAGCCCATACATTCAGAAGATGAAAAAG